>CALALQ010000316.1 GCA_937925595.1 uncultured Demequina sp.
GGAGCCGGTGGCGTAGCCACTTGAACGGAGCCCGGAGGTAGCTACGACCGGAGCGAAGCGGAGGGAGCCGCCGAAGGCTTCACGGCAAACACGGGCCGACAGGCCCTAGCTGGTCGGCGTAGCCGGCTCGATCACCTCGCGGAGCGAGGCGGGGTGAAGTGTTTCCGGCTCGGGCGAGGGCGGGAGGGGAAGTGCTCGCGCATCCGTGAGATCACCGCGGAGATTTCGTCCGCCTCGGCGCGGATCTCGGCTCGACGTGCGGCCTCGTGTGCGATTTTGAGTGCTTGACGCTCGGCGCGCAGCCGACTTTCGATCTGCAGCTGCAGGAATGGAGCGGGGGAGCCGGGGTCGATGGTGGCGCGCAGCAGCCAAACGAAGTACCCAAACGAGTCTCGCTGCGAGGTGACGTCGACGAGGGGGATACGCCGCTCGAGGCGGCCGCGTTGGATCGCGTCGAGCAACGATTCCGCCGTCCAGCCACGTCCCGCGAGGCCGTGAGCGGCCAGGACGTCGCAGAGCTTGCCGACGTGCGACGTCGCGCGTTCCAGCCACGACATTCGGGCGCACAGCCCAGCGGCGAGACGTTGGATGTCGATTGGGCGAGGTCCCTGCGAAGCCGATTTCTGCTGAGTTTTTGTCGTAGCGGGGCGCCGCGCAGCGGCGTCCTCTTGGGCGCGCGGATGCGCGCGCTTTGGTGATCTTTTATTAATGGGAGAGAAGTTCTTAACCCCCCTACGGGTGGGTAGCTGGACATTTTCCACAGCAGCAGAATCGGCGCCGGCTACGGCGCTGCCGGTGGGGGGCGTGTACTCGCGGGGGAGGGTGAGCGCGCGCGTGGACGCTGCCCGCAGCTGTTGGCCACCGTGCTTTGCGTGGGCTTGCTCACGCTCAGTTGTGGTCAGGTAACGGCCCTCAGCGACGGTGACGGCTAGGCCGAGCGCCTCGAGCAGCTGCCGTGCCCGCTGCACGGTCTTCCCGCTCATGCCGAGTGCGTCCGCCACGGTGTCGTGCGCCGTGGCGACGCCACGGCCCGTGGACTGGTCCGCGGCCGTGCGGTCGGCATGCGCAACGCGCAGCAGCGTGTCGGGGGCGACTTTCGCGCGTCGACGGGCTTCTTCTCCCTCCGGGGTGCGGAGGATGTCCAGCACTGCGTCGAACCAGACGGAGGCACTGGGCCAGGCCCTCAGTGGGCCGTAGACGCCCTCGGGTGCAGGGAGGGCCCAACTGCCGCCTCTGGGCGGGCTGCCGCGCTGTGCGCCGTCCTCGGGGCGCGCAGGGGTAGATTCCCGCGACACGCGGGACGGATTTGCGTTCAGAGAATGCGTCTGGGCGCGCGGGCGCGCTAAAGTGTGCATTGTTCTCCTGGTCAGCGTCAGGGAACGACGAAGGCCCGGTTCCACCGGTACTTCTTGAAAACCGCTTCATCTGGGACCCGCCGGCAAGCAAGTCAGATGAGGCACATGAGCTTTGAGGCCCGCTTCGGCGGGCCTCTTCTCTTTTACGGCGAGTCGATAGGCAACTCCCCGTCCGTGAGTTCTTGTGCGGGCCACCACTCGGGCAAGCCGCGCGAGGTCAGTTCGGTGTTGAGGTGGTCGACGACCGCTTCGAAGAACACAGCGGCGGAGACGCCGGCGTGTGCGGCCAGGCGCTCGAAGCGTTCCTTCTGAGCCTTCTCAACCTTCCAACCGAGCGCGACGGTATCCACGCGCGTACCTCGGGGGAGCCGACGAACTGCCATACGGCGAACGTATTGGGTAGCGCCACCGTTAACGCGCTGACACGCCGTAGTAGCGCCACCACTATCAAGCCCGTTCGGAGCTTGTGCGAAGCGCTGGGGCTTATCCGAGCAACTGTGTGCGGAGCTCGCTAATGAGCGCGTCGATGCGGTCGACGTCGACCGTGTAGCGGGGAGCGCGGCCGCGGCGTTCTCCGACTGGCTGTTCTACGTCGGTGCGGATGACTCCGATGGATTCGAGGAGACGCAGGTCGCGGGTGAGTGAGCTCACGGCTGTGACGGTCGCTTCACGGATCTCGCCGTAGTAACTGTTGGGGTGCTTCACCAGGTAGTTGATGATGTTGCGGGGGCCCGTGCGGGCCAGCAGCGCGATCGCGTCAGCTGGAACTGTCGGTGCTGGCACTTCGGGGCTCCTGGATTCTGGGTATGGCAAAGCGATGGAGCTTGCCGACTCAATGCGGGGGTGCGCAGACTCGACAACGCGGATGCTGGTCTTCGTAGGGTACGCAAAGACCCGCGGCGGGTGTGGGAGAAATGCCCGCGCCGTCTATCGCACCCGCGTTGCTCGAGGAGCCGGAATGGTCACCGTGAATGAGCGATCGCCGATTTGAAGGCGCGTGCCGGTAACGACCGTTCGGGCGTGTCCGGGGGTGAGGTCGATGGGGTTTTTTCCGGGTTCGGTGACGGTGGTGCCGTTGGCCGAGGACTGGTCGGTGACCCAGAGGGTGCCGTCGTGGAACGACAGGATGCAGTGGGATTTTGATACTGAGCGCGCGGGGTCGTCGACGGTGACGGTGGCGTCGACACCCTCGGCGTCCTCGGGTGGCCGGCGTCCGAGCAGGATGGTTCCGCGGATGATTTCGGTGGAGCCGTCGTCGAAGGTGATCATGGCGCTGCGCACGCGCGAGCGACGTTCACCGCCGCTGGTGAGGTCGAAGTCGGGGTCGATGTGCGCTGCGGGTGCCGGCGCCGTGTCGGCGGCGGGCTCGGGGGTTACTGCGGGTGTCGCCGGGAGCTCGTCGACGGTTTCGCGAATCGGCTGTGCGGGTTCCTCGTCCGCTGGGGGTTCGTTCACGGGGGCCAGGGCGCGGGCGTGCTCCCTGTCGACTGTGACGGTGCCGGCCGGGTCGATGGTGAGCATGAGGGAAGTGCCCGTGTCGATTGCGTGGGCGTACTGCCGTTGACCGGTGGTGGCGGTGTACGCCACCAGCACCTCGACGGCTTGTGCGCGCGCGGCGTCGGAGTCCGCGGCGGTGATGGGCACGCTTTGGCCGGGGAGCGTGACGATGCCCGTACCGTCTGTGTCGATGCTGACGTTCATCATGGGGCATCTCCTTCGGTTGTGGTCGAGGCGTAGACCAGCGTCTCGTCGACCTTCTCGCTGATGACGTAGACCGTCGTCGTGAGCGCTGCGAGCGGCGACTCCGATACTCCGGTGGTCAGAGTCGTGAACGGCTCCGAGCTTGGCGTGTTGGCGCTGGCGTCGACGAGGACGGCTTTGTTGCTTTCGGTGCCGTAGACGGTGGAGCCGGATACGGCGACAGGTGTCATGCGGCTCGGAAGCGGGACAGCGCGCGGGGCGGCGCTGTAGTCGATAAACGCTTCTCCAAGGGTGAGCGTTTCGGCGTCGGCGGCGTGGATGGGAACGTCCTGGGTGGTGATCCGGGCGTTCATCGGTGCGGTGAGCGTGATCGTGTTGGAGGAGAGGTCGACCAGTGTCACGGTGAGAGCCGGACGCTGCGACCAGACGACGATGAGGGTGTCATCGTCGGCCGCGGAGATCAACAGCGGGGCTCCCTCGACGCCTTCGGGTCGGGGGAGCGGCTTCTTCACAGGCGCCGCATCCGCGGTGATGGTCCACCAGGATTCTTCATTGGCCGCGATGATTCCTTCCCGGCCCGACAGGATGGGGACCGCTGTGACGGGCACGTCGCGGAGCGTGAGACCGTCGCTGGTGAACAGGCCCGCGGTCTGGTTGGGCAAGGTGATGAGCGGTTGTGAGCCGAGGTATGTCACCTCTGCGCTGCGACCGACGTTGACTTCAACGGGGGCAACGGGGGACTGATCCGTGTCCAGCGGCCACAGGGTGAGCGAGGACTCACCCGTGGCCAGAACCGGGCGTCCTTGCACTTCCGAGGCGTGTACGACGTCGTTCACGCGGGGGGCCTGGGTGCCGCGCCACGTCACGGCGCCGGTCGCGGCCTCGACGAGGTTCAACTCGCCGCTGTCCGTGATAATCAGTAGCCGCCGCTCGTCGATGAGACGGGGTTCGCTGCGCGGAGCGATCGGCAGCGACCACGCCGCCTGTTCGGAGAACCCGGGCGGAACCAGGACGGGGATGTTCGCCCCGGCACCTGGGGGGCCGGGGTCAGCGGTGGCGACGGGGGCCGGCGCCGGCTGCAGCACGACGTGAGAACGTCGGCGCTCGGCGCCGCCATGGTGAGCCCGCGTTCGATGCCGCTGGTTGTGATGTCGGCGAGGGCGGCATCCAGCTGCGCGGCCGCGGTTGCGAGATCTCCGCGGACCTGCAGCGTGGTCGAACCGTGGATGCCGGTTCCCACCTCGAGCGCGCCGAGGATATGATCCGGGCGGTTGTCGAAGTAGGAGTTGACGTACATTTTCTCCCCGTCGACGATTCGCGGGGTGACGCTCTCCCAGGTCGAGTCCGCAGGCTCGGCGCCGGGTTCTCGTCGACGAAGGATGAGGAGGTCCGTGACGGCCTCGGTGCCGGCGGCGCGACGGTGCGCCCCGGTGGGGAGGCGCACCGCGCCCACCAGGTCGGCCATGTCGCTCATCTCGCGGCGGGCGGCGGGGTTCTGCGCGTCGAGCGTGAACCGGCTCGTCAGCACGGCCACGAGCCCTCCCGGGCGCGTCAGGGCGAGCGACTTGATGATGAAGTGGTTGTGCATCGAGTGCCCGCCACGGTTGTGCGTGGAGTCGTGCAGCGCGACGTCGGCGAACGGGACGTTGCCGATCGCGGCGTCGAACGATGCCCGCGGAAAGCGGGTGTCCGCGAACGACTCGGTGCGCACCTCTGCGGCTGGGTACAGCCCGCGCGAGATGGAAGCGGTGAGCGGATCAAGCTCGATACCGGTCATCTCGGCGCGGACCGGCGCCATGCCCATGAAGGTCCCCGCGCCGCTACCCGGCTCGAGCACGCGCCCGCCCTCGAAGCCGAGGCGCTGCATCGCCGCCCACATTGCGTCGACGTAGACGGGGTCGGTGTAGTGCGCGTTGATGGTCGTGCGGCGTGCGGCGGTGAGCTCCGTATCCGTCAAAAGACTCTGCAGCTGCTCCCGTTCACGCGCCCAGTCCTCGCGGCGTTCGTCGAACACCTCCGGGATGGCGCCCCAACTCGACCAGCGCGACAGCGTGGCCTGCTCATCGGCGGTCGCCGGCCGTTGCTCCGCATCGAGGCGACGAACGGTCTCGATGGCGGAAATGTTCGCCTGGAAGCGAGCCTTGGCACCCGAGGGGGCGAGCTCGTCCTGCGCGGCAGGACGGAAGCTCAGTACCCCTCTGGAACCTTCGCTTCCAGTTCCACGATTCGCGCCAACGTCTGCTGCATTTGCGTCAGACGTTCCTCGTACACCGCCGTCAGCAGCGCCGAATCCGGGTCGTTCTGATCCTCCTGCAGGTATCGAATCTGCCGCTCGAGCTCCGCTCGATCGGGAAGCTCCCCCAGTTCCTGGGATGCCGCTTCCGCCTCGTCGTACTCCACCTGATCCGGCGTCAGCCACACCAGGTCGCTCAGCGCCCGCTCCTCCGCCTGCTTCCGGTAGGCGTTCAGCAACGCCACCTGATTGACGTAGTCCGGGGAGGGTCGATGCTGCCCCTCGAGAGTCCGAGAGAGGGTCGTCACCCGATCCGCTACCTGCTCCCCCAGGCTCTCGAAGAACTCGTCCGGGTTCTCCAGCTGCGCCACCCTGCTGGGTGCGTACTTCGTCCAGTGCTCGCGTGCGAGCATCCCGTACCGGTTCATCGCGAACCTCCGTGTCCTCGTCGAAGTTGAAGTCCAGTTGCCCGTCGACGAGCTGCTGCTCGACGGGCGTGGGCGGCGCGTTCCGCGCCTGCTCGATGCTCTGGTCGGCCTGTTGATCGGACAGCCCCCACAGATCGAAGACGCCCTGCCCTTCGTGTGGCCGCTGCGCGCGACGACGTGGTGCCATCTCTGCCCCCCTCGATCAGCCGTGTGATCGAGGCTATCGACAGCCCTCCGGAAAGGCGCGGGCCCTGGGCCCATGTGGAGGAAATCATGCGTCGGCGCTCACCTGTAGGCGCCCGCGCAGATGCTTGGCGGCCTGAGACCCGTCGAATGACGCGATATCCAGCGCTTCGGGGCGCTGGTCCCCCGGCATCGTGACGTAGGCGGTGAACACGGCGGGTGTGTCGCCGGGGTTGAGCACGCGATTGGCTACGACGCCGTTGCCCTGGACGACCTCGTACTGGAAATCGTGCTCGAGGTGGCCCTTGTACTCGGTGCGGGCCCGGGTCAGGCCCGTTCGCCTGTTCGACCAGAACGCGGTGTCGTAGGCCATCCGCGGGATCTCCCGCGGGCGGCTGCCTTCGTTCTGCATGTACACCGACACCGCCCAGGTGCGGTCAATGACGCGGTCCTCGGACACCCGGGCATCGGTGAACTTCACCGTGAGGCCGTCGAGCTTGCCCGGTTCCGGGCTGCGATAGAGCACCTTCGGCACCCACACCCCCATGGTCGCCAGTGCCCCCAGGAGGATGATCCCGCCGACAACCAGACCGACGATCCTGAGCGTGTCCATCACTCCCCCACCTTCTTCGCGCTGCGCGCTTGATGGCGCGCCTGGGCTCGGTAAACGCCCGTGCGTGACGTGTTGAACATCTGCGCGATCTCAGCGACCGTGAGATCGCCGGCTGCCATGTTCTTGGCGATGTTCTCGTCCTGGCGCTCGGACAGTTTCGGGCGCCGACCTTTCAGCTTCGCGCGGACCTTCGGTCGCGCCATAGCCTCGCGCGTGCGCAGGCTAATCCACCCGCCCTCCGCCTCGGCGACGGCGGCGAGGATGGTGAAGAACAGCTTCGCCATTGGGTCCTTCGGATCGTATGGCGTGGTGCCGTTCTGGAAGATCACCCCGGCATCCGTCAGGCGGCGGATCACCTCGAGTGCTCCTTCGGTGTTCCTCGCGAGGCGGTCGAGCGCGGGAACGACGAACGTGTCGCCCTCTCGCACCGCGGCGAGGGCGTTGTCCAGCCCGATCCGGGTCATCTTCGCGCCGCTGAAACCGACGTCGCTGTAGATGCGGTCCTCCGGCACGCCGAGCTCGAGCAGCCGAGCCACCTGTCGCTCGGCGTCCTGCTCGATTGTCGAGACCCGCGCGTATCCCACCCTCATAAGCGGAGCGTACCGCATAGGCACCCCTCCACGGTATGTACTACCGAACGCCTATACGGTACGGGACTCCCCCGCACAGTTTCGGGAGAAGCGTGCTGTCACACCGCCGACCCACGCCGTACCGAATAGCGATCCTCATTCGGACACGTTTCGCACCGGGGTTCTGCACCAGCACAACGCGCAGAATCTCAGGGCCTTGAGTAAGACCCCATGAGTGACGCGAAACCGATCGGTTTCGCACCACCTGGAACCGCCCCACGCGACGAGGAACCAGTTCACGCTCGACAGGTCGATACGCTCTGAGCCATGGCTGAGGCAGAACGCAAAGAGTGCTCGCGCTGCGGAGCTTTGATCGCGAGAGGTAATCACGAGGTGCATCGAGAGTGGCACCTCGAGGTGGAGACGAAGCTGGAAAGACCGACGTCGCCGTTCGGCTTCTGGGATCACAACGGCCGGTGGAACGCAACCTCGGAAGACTGGTGACAGCGCAGACCGTGTGCCTGCTCTGTGTCCTTGAGCTTCAGGGCGACGGGTAACGCAGCTAGCTCGCTTGCAGCCCGAGAAACCCCTTGCCCAGCTCAACCAGGCTCGCGGCCACCGTGTCTGTGGCGATCGCGCCCCCAAGCTGTAAGGCGCCGCTACGAACACGGTTCAAAAACCCTTGAACGCGAGGCTTGTGCAGCGCCCCCTCCTCCTGAACCGCGCTAACAAATTCGCTCGCGTCAGCAGCGGTAAGCCCTAGATCCTCGACCGCGCGGAGGAACGCTCTGGAGTCACCCTTCTCTACGCGGGATCGCTGTCTGGCGTGTGAGCCGGTCGCAATGTTGCTGCCATCGCCGTAGATGTTGTTGGTCACGTTGTAGACGGTGCTCGATAGACCGGGGGTGCTGGAGATTGTAGGGCCGCCGACCGCGCCCGCGTCTGGGTAGTCCGTCTGGAGCTCTAGGGCGAACTCCATCGCCTTCGAACGAACAACGTCTAGGAGCCCCAGCAAGCTCTGACGCGTGATGACGTTGTGAGCGGAAAACAAATGGTGATATTGGATGCGGAACGCACCAGTCGCCTCATAGGCCTTCACCATGAACGTGGGCCACTCCCGCTGCGGGTCAGACTTGGAGGACGCTAGCGCCTGGAGCTCAGTGAGTGGCACTCGAAACTCCATGGCCCACATGGACTCGAGCCTGCCGGTCACCGGTGTCAGGTGCTGCTGAATTACTGACTGCATTGGGCCGGTGAACGTTCCCATGACCGATGTCTGCATGATCCGATAGGTCGGCAGCTCTGCGTCATCGGCGTAGCCGGTGAGTTCACTCTTCGCCCATCGCACCACTTCTGAGGCGCCAAGCCGGTGCGCGACGATCTGCACCTTTCGCAGCAGGTCGGCGGTTGTGACGGCAGAGTCCGTACTGGCGTCGATGATCTCGTCTAGAACGGTCATCGAGCCACGCTATCGGTGACGTGCTGCTTCGCGTCCAATTGAAACGACAGAGGCCCCGGTTCCTCAAGTGGGAAACGGGACCTCCGAGTCGGTGTCGTCAGGACTGACGGTTGGGCCGTCCTTTGAAGACGGCTCCCTGGCCGTTAGCAGCTTGCTCGCGCCCACGCTCGAGGGCCGCCACGAGCGTGTCGTTGCTGAGTAGCGATCGTTCGTAGTCGCTGATCGTCGTGACGGGCTCCATCACGACGACGCCGTGGGAGCCCACGGAGACGCGGTAGTCGCGTTCAGGCTGGAGGAGCTTCCCGAGGCTGACTCGGCCCCGGCTGTCGGTGTGCACAAGAGTCATGTTTGGCTCGATTCTGAGGGGTCGTGGTTTTGCTCTGTTCGCCGCGGCTCTGTTGGCCGCCCACTGTGAACTTCGATTTTTCTTCCCGCAGTTCACCGGTAAACCGTAACACGTTTTAGGGTACTATGGAACATGCCAACTTGCCCCATTCTGGTAAGCTTGGCAGATGGACATCTTTCTTACAGACGAGTCGCTGGCTGTTGAGGCCTCAATGAGCGACCGCGACAGCGAGAAGCTGTACGCCGCCCTGCAGGACATCGCCGCCGACGTCGAGGAAGCGAAGCGCGACCCCCGGCACCGGTACGTCAGCACCTACACCTGGTGGGCAACGCACATCCCGGGGACCCGCTACACGGCGTTCTGGTACGCAGATGACATGCTGCGAGTGACTCTCATCGCGGATGAGGACGCAACCATGCACTAGTTCGTGCGATGGCGCATCAGCGCAATGCCCCTTACATCGAGTCGGCGTATGGGGTCATTGATGACCTCGGGGGCGGGGCCCTTTCAAAGGCGGTGAGGACGTTCCTAAGGGTGCACGACGCGTGGGTGCGCCGGGTGGTGACCAGGAGTCAAGCTGGGAGTTCCTGTTTCCCGTGGAAGGCCCGCTTCTCATCCTCGCCGGCATCGTGGGCGGCGTCGGGGCCGACAAATCGAACGGATCGGTTCTGCATCACCCACCGGAGCCATCCGTACGCATCAACTCTGCTCGGGGTTCCGCCAATTCGGATGGTGCTTGTCCACGTAATCGATCTGGCGGCTGAGCCGTCTCGGGCTTGTCTTCGTCCGCTGCCACGCACGTCCGCCAAGACGCTGCAATACACCCAGCTTGAACAAGAGCGTGCCAGCCAGGAGCCAGAAGCTGACCATGCCGATGAGCCAGAATCCCACGCGAACGAGGACGACGTCTCCGCCCGTCAACCCGACACCGTCAAGGAGCGCTTGCACCATTCGCCACTCTGCGAGAAAGCCCATTGCCAGGGCCAGCGTCATCAGGCCACCGAGACACCAGAGCATAACGGTGCCAATTTTGTCGGTTGCGACGAGCGAGGGAAAAGCTCTGACCTCGAACCCTACGAGCAGCAACGCGACCGGCATGATCGTCGCCAAGACACCGACCTCGTCTACAGCAATGCTCATGACGGGACTGTAGCGGTCGGCGCAGAACCGATCGAGTTTGCACCAGGTCGACGCTTCTAAGACGGGCGCGTAGACCCAACGAAATCTCCAGACGTCCGCGAGGGGAAGGCGGCGATGTCGGACATATGAGGGATCGTGGTGACTATGAGCTGACCCAGGATCGCGAGGATTGCCATGACCGGTACCGATGAGCTCGGAGAGCACTCGTCGTCTGATGGTGATTTTTCCGTCCAGGCTTGGGCAGCACAGCAGGCCAATTTGGTCGATCGAGACCGGATCAGCGCCGAAGAGCGGGTAGACCGTCTGGCGGGTGACCGAGATCTGGCGGCGGCTCTGCGCGCCGAGGGTTTTGCAGGGCGCAACTATGACTTCTTCGCAGCGGAGATCGCGAAGTATGGGTGGGCTGTTATCTGTGGGTGGATCTACAAGGGACAGATCCGAGCCGAGGTTGCACGGAAGGGGTTCGGTGCGCTGGAGCCCGAGCCTCGACTAGGCGCAATGGTCGATGACGCCGAAGGACTCGCTGACGAGACGGTCGTGCTGGCGTTGCGGGCGTTCCGAGATAACGTCCTCGTCCCGGGAATGTGGGACCCCGCCAAGGGCGCCTCCCTCCGGACCTTCTTCGTAGGCCAATGTCTCCGGCAATTCAGCAACGTCTACAAGCGGTGGCGACGGGAGGAGCTGCGCTCCTACACGGAGCCGCAGGCGCCCCCGGCAACCGCGGAATGGGCAGATGAGTTCGAGGATGGTCCGTCGACCCCGCTGGCCCCGGATGCCAGCGAGGCCGCCCAGCTGAGGGATGAGCTGCGCCGAGCGTTCGGAAAGATCACCGATGAGCGAGTCCGCTCCGCGTTCTACCTCAGCGTTACGCATGGCTTCACACATGCGCAGATCGGGGAGAAGCTGGGGATGACCGCGAAGGCGGTCGAATCCGCGATCGCGCGAGCACGTCAGCAAGTACGAGAGAACCTGGAGTCGGCATGAGCGATCAATTTCGAGGCAAGGTCGAACGGTCATCCTTCGGGACGCAGAGCGCGAAGGCAGCGCGGCGATCCGTTCCCGCCAGCAAAGCGCAGTCCCTCGTGTCCCGATCAGCGGCGAACACCATCTCGTCGAAAAACTTGCGCGGCCGCGAGGGGAAGTAACCGCGGGCGTACATATACCGAGGTGTCGGGATCACAACAGAAAAGAGCCGCCCCGCGGGAACGGGACGGCTCACAAGCCCTGAGAGTGTCAGGTCTCATCCAGAGCACTGACTGTACCGGAGTTGGCAGCCGCACACGCGCGGCGCTCCGCCTCACGGCACCCGGCACAAACAGTTAGGAGTTCCTGTGGGAACTGTACGTCGCTCCGCATCCACCGGTCGTTTCGTCACCAAGGCCGCCGCGGCCCGTTGGCCCGGGAAGACCACGACCGAACGTGTCGGCTCCGGCACGAGCAACTCGACCACGGTGCACCGCTCCGCGTCGACGGGCCGGTTCGTCACCGAGAACACCGCCAACCGCAACCCCGGCGGCACGATCAGCCAGCGCGTCTGATCCGAACACGGGAGGGCCTGCACGTTCACACGTGCAGGCCCTCTCCTGTGTTGTGAACTCCTATGCAGACAGGGAGGAAGAACCGTCAAGGCGTTGTAGTGAGGGAGAGCAACTGCCACGATTCACAGCTATGTCTACGCATGCCCGAAGCTCGCTCCTGGCAACTGGCCTGGGACTGGTACTCATCCTGCTTGGATGCGTGGCGTTTGCACTTTTGGTGAGCGGTGCAGTGCGTGCGAGCGGAGGGGACATACCTCTCGTAGTCGCCATCCACGCGCTTTGGGTGGGCGGCATCGCGTTGATCATCTACAGCTGGTACACGCGCCGCACGTAGCGGCGCGCCCCGTCCCGCCGATGACGGAGGTCATACCGTCCGACGCGCCAGCCGAACCCGCGCTGATGCCCTAGTTAGCCGGACGGGCAGCGTCTGTGCGATTCACGGTGGGGCGAGCAGGGGGTTGGCATCAGCACTGGGCGTTGGCCCTTAGCCAGGGCAGCGGGTCGATCGCGGTGGTGCCGTCTTGGCGGATTTCGAAGTGCAGGTGCGCTCCGAAGGATCTGCCGGTGTCGCCGGTGCGGCCGATGTATTGGCCCACGCTGACGGTGTCGCCTACCTCGACTTGGCGGGAGGCGTACTCCATGTGGGCGTATCTACTGGAGATGGTCCGGCCGTCGATGGTGTGGTCGATGACGATGGTGACGCCGAAGGCTCCACCGTTGTCAGTGGCTGTGCGGACAATGCCGTCTGCGATGGCTTGGATGTGCGCTCCGGCGCCGGGGATGAAATCGGTGCCTTCGTGAAGGCGGCCGTCGCGCATCCCGTACCCGTAGGTGATGGGCACGCCTGCGGCGTACGGCCACTGAATGCTGCATCCGGGGTCGTTAGAGAAGACGGCATCAGAGAAGTTCGAGATCCCGACGGTTCCGGCCAAATCGACGAGCGTACCCACGACGAAGTTGGCATCACGTTGCAACGCGGTTGGGCTCTGCTGCGCCGGGGCCGCGTACGCCTGCACCGACCGGGTTTCTGCGGTGAATCCTGCTGACAGCGATCGATCTGCGTGTTCATGCGGAAGAGCCTCAGCGGGTGTCGTCATCCCGATGATGACGGAAGTCGCGACGCCCAGTGCTGTCACAGACAGAGCGATCGCGCGGAGGGCGCCAGACCGCGACGGGGGGTGTGACGTGGCGTCTTGGTGCGCAGCGTTGGGGACGGCGGCTGCTGCTGTTGGTGTGGGCGTAGCAGGCCGAGCACTGAGGGTATGAAGGGCGAGCTGCAGCGCGTCTGGTTCGACCGTGTGAGAAGCGGCGGGAAGAGGGCTTGGTCGGTGTCGGGAGCGGAGCGTGCTTTCCGGCATCGTGATGTCTCGCGCGTGCGGTGTGACCGCAGCGAATGCGTGGGCCATCGTGACCGCTGCGCGAGCGTCTCGGCGTGTGGTCGGGGTTGGTTGAGGTCGCGTGCGACGGCGCAGCCCTACGGACGACGGTGCGGTGGAGGCGGGTGTGGGGTGATGAAGCTCAGAAGACATGCGGGGCTTTCAGATAGCCGCCGAGCATGCCGCGGCTGCGACACGAGGCTGGCGAAGATGAATGACGGCAAAGGGCGCCCAGGCGAGGGCGCGGGGGTGAAGTAGACCCCGCGCCCTGGCCGGTTAGGGCGTGGGGAGGCGGGTGAGGCCGCTGTCGTCGGCGACAAGCATGTCGCCGCTGTTGGTGACGGTGACCGCCATTGCTGCACCGTGGACGGTACCCGCCTGGGTCCACTGGGTGCCGCCGGCGGTGAGGGTCCAGAGGGTGCCGCCGCTGCCTAGCCCAACGAGGCGTTGATGGTCGGGAGAGGCGCTGAGCCCGAACAGGCGGGGGGCACCTGACCATGCGGTGAAGGTTTTTCCGCCGTCCGAGCTGGTTTGCAGTCCGTCTGGGGTGGAGACGATGAGGCGACCGGTCGCGTCGACCACGAGCCCCAGCGCGGCCGCGGGCTCGCCCGCGGCCACCCACGTCTGTCCCTTGTCGTTGCTGGTGAGGAGTTGGGTGGAGTCGGTGGGGACGCCGTAGAGGGTCCCGTCCGGGCCAGCGGTGAGGGCATGGAAGTCCTTCTCGCCGATGAAGGCGACGGGCTCCCAGGTGAGGGCATTGTCGGTGCTGCGGATGATGCCCAGGTGCGGGGCGCCAAGGCGTTCGTCGGTGCGGGGGCCGGGGTGGCCGGAGGCGATGAGGGTGCCGTCGACGTCGGTGAGGCCCATTGCGTCGAAGTCGTGCCCGCCGACGGGGGTCCCGATTTCCCCGTCTGGGGTGGCGGGGTGGATGCCTTCGTGGGTGGCGAGAAGGAACCCGTCTCCGGCGGGGTCGGCGACGATGCTGTGCACGTGGCTGAACGGTGAGTCGGCGTGGTCGGTGCCGGTGCTGGGTGCGGGTGCGGCGCACCCGGCCAGTGTGGCGGCGACGATGCTGACCAGGGCGATGACGTGTGCTGCGCGGCGCGTCGGGTGCGAGCGGGCAGCATGAAGGGCGGTGTGTGGCATAGGTGTTCCTGCGCGTGAGCCGGGTGTGGGGCGCGGCGGCATCCGCGCCCCACATGTCGGTCAGAGGGTCGCGAGGAGGTCCTCCATGGTGGTGATCTCGGCCGTCTGGGTGTCGATGATGCTCTGGGCCAGGGTGACAGCGTCGCTGTTCTGCCCGTCGTTGAGCTCGTCCTTCGCCATGTCGATCGCGCCGCGGTGGTGCTCCATCATCTGCTCGAGGAACAGGCGAGCCGCCTCATTTCCTTCCGCGGATTCGAGGGCCTGCATGTCCTCTTCGGACATCATGCCGCCGCCGTGATCCATGCCGCCCATGTCGGAGCTGTTCGATTCGGCGCCCCAGTCCGACAGCCATCCCTGCATCTGCTGGATTTCCGGCTCCTGGGCGGCCTTGATGTCTTCGGCGAGGGTGACGACACGCTCGTCGATCCCGTCCTTGGCGAGGAGGGTGTCGGACATCTCGATGGCCTGCTTGTGGTGCTCGATCATCATCGTGGCGAACATGATGTCTGCTTCGTTGGCGTCGGCGGTGGCGGGCGCGGAGGCGCTGCTGCTGCTGCCGCCGCTGTGGTCCATTCCGGGCATGGACCCGGACCCGGAAGTGCTCGCGCATCCGGCGAGGGTGAGAAGCGCGGTCAGCGTGAGTGCGGTGGTGGTCGCAATGCGGTTTTTCATGGTGTTCTCCTGTAGTCGAGTTGCCCGGTCCGATATCCGGGCAGGGTGATGAGCGGTGTCCGCGAAGCGGACAGACGGCTCGTCAGGTTCGACTGATGCAGAGAACGGTCAGTGAAGGTGGCAGCGGCAACAGCGAGCTGGTGGGCCCGCGCGCTACGGGCATGCGGATGAGCAGGTTCGTGCCGGGGGTGCGCCATCGTGCGAACGAGCGCCACAACAACAGGGTCGCCACCAGCAGCGCGAGCACGCAGACCATCCAGGCCATTGCATGATCGCCGGCACAATCCGCGCACCCCTCATGTGAGGCGTCCGAGCTCCCCACCGATGCAGCGGCAGGGGCGTCGTGATGGTCGGCCGTGGTGACTGCGACGGCGCTGCTGTGACCTGTCGTGGTGGGGTGGGTGTTGAGGGAGTGCATCGCCAGTAGCCCGGCGATGACGGCGACGGTGATCGCGACGAGCATCAGCAGCTTGCGCACCGGCGCGTGCCGGGCGTGCACGCGTTCTGCGGCTGCGATGAGCGACACGTCCACCTCCTTTGCCTCCCAGGGTAATGACGTTGTTGGCGGCGAAGTGCTACTTGACGACGGCCTCGGGGCGGAGATTCAGGCGGCGAAGTAGCTGCGCGTTCAGGGCGACCACGATTGTGGACAGCGACATCAAGATGGCACCGACCGACATCGGCAGCACGAACCCGATGGGTGCGAGTACGCCCGCGGCGAGGGGGACGGAGAGGAGGTTGTACCCGGCGGCCCACCACAGGTTCTGCTTCATCTTGCGGTAGCTCGCTCGCGACAAGTCGATGACCGACAGCACGGACCGGGGGTCGTCGCTGGCGAGGATGACACCGGCGGATGCGATAGCGACGTCTGTGCCGGCGCCGATCGCGATGCCGACGTCGGCCTGGGCGAGGGCGGGGGCATCGTTTACCCCGTCTCCCACCATTGCCACTTTGCGGCCTTCCTGCTGCAACTGGGTGACCTTGGAGGCTTTGTCTTCGGGGCGGACACCGGCGAAGAACCGGTCGATACCCAGCTCGTGGGAGACGCTTGCGGCGACGGCTTCGGCGTCACCGGTGATCATGACGACCTGCACGTCCCGCTCATGTAGTGCGGCGATCGCCTGCCGCGATTCGGGGCGGATCTCATCTGCCAGGCGCAGCGCGCCGGCCACCTGTCCGTCGACGAGGACGTGCAAGATGATCGCGCCCTCCTCGCGCCACTGGTCCGCGACGGGGAGTTCGGTGACGTTGTTCTGCTCGAGCAGGTAGGGCCCGCCCACCTGGACCGTGCGACCGTCCACGCTCGCGCGCACGCCCACCGCCGGCGAGGACTCGAACCCGGTCGCGCCCGGGACGGAGAGCTGCTTCTCTTTCGCTGCCGCGACGATCGCGCGGGCCAGGGGGTGTTCGGAGTCTGTTTCTGCGGCGGCAGCCAGCCCCAGCAGGGTGTCTGTGTCGTACCCGTCGACCGGTTCAACGCCGGTGACGGCGGGGGTGCCCTTGGTGAGCGTTCCGGTCTTGTCGAACAGCACCGTGTTGACGGTGCGCATGCTCTCCAGCGCGAGACGGTCTTTCACGAGGACGCCGCCGCGGGCGGCGCGCTCGGTCGCAATTGACACCACCAGCGGAATCGCCAAACCCAGAGCGTGCGGGCAGGCGATGACCAGCACCGTCACGGTGCGGACCACGGCCTCATCGGGCAGCCCGATCACCGTCCACACCAGTGCGGTGACGGCGGCGGCGCCGAGGGCGAACCAGAACAACCACCCCGCGGCACGGTCGGCGAGCCGTTGCGCACGGGAGGAAGAGCTTTGCGCGTCCGTGACCAGCTTCTGGATGCCGGCGAGGGCGGTGTCCTCCCCCACTGCGGTGATCTGCACCCGCACACCCGAGTCGGTCGCAACCGTTCCCGCGACGACCTGCTCGCCGTCGCCGCGGCGTACCGGACGCGATTCGCCGGTGATCATCGACTCATCCATGCTGGCCGAGCCCTGCACGATCCGCCCGTCCGCGGGCACACGCCCGCCGGGGCGAACGACCACGACATCCCCCACCGCCAGCTCCGACGGCGCAATCGTCACAGTGCTGTCACCTTCCACCTTCTCCGCCTCATCGGGCAGAAGAGCAGCGAGGGAGTCAAGCGCGGAGGTCGTTTGGGCGAGGGAGCGCATCTCGATCCAGTGACCGAGGAGCATGATCACGATCAGCAGCGCCAGTTCCCACCAGAAGTCCAGCTCGTGGTCCAGAATCCCCAGGCTTGCCCCCCAGGACGCGAGGAAGGCGACGGTGATTGCCAGGGCGATAAGCAGCATCATCCCTGGCTTTCGGGCGCGAAGCTCGCTCACCGCGCCCGTCAGGAACGGGGCCCCACCCCAGACGTACATGACCGTCCCCACCACGGGAGACACCCACGACACCCACCCCGCCTCCGGCAGGGAGTACCCGAGAAGCATCGAGAACATCATCGAGAACGCGACCACCGGCACAGCCAGCACCAGCATGATCCAAAACAGCCGCCGGAATCTCGCGACGTGATCCCCGTGCCCGGCGTGACCGCCGTGGTCGGCGTGACCGTGACCGGAATGACCCGCCGCAGGAGCCACCTCGTTGTGACCGCCGTCCCCGTGATCATGTTGTCCGTGGCCGTGGGGACCGTGGTGCGCGTGGGTCGAAGTCTCGTCGTTCACCCCGCCAGAATACCCCCCTGGGGTATACCTGTGTACAGGTTTTCGTTTATTCAGCGTTCCATGTACTTTTGAGGGATGGCGACTGCAACCGTGACAGCGACCGCGACTCATACTGCCGCTCTCGCACGTTTGGGCCACGCCCTATCGGACTCCACTCGCGCGGGTGTCCTCCTCACGTTGCGGGAGGCGCCGGCGTACCCGTCGGACTTGGCGGACGCGCTCGGCGTCTCGCGTCAGGTCATGTCGAACCAGCTGGCGTGCCTTCGTGGGTGCGGGCTCGTGGAGGCCGTGCCAGACGGGCGCCGCACCTGGTACCGGCTCGCTGATTCTCACCTCGCGCCCGCTCTGGATGAGCTGCTACGCGTCGTCCTCTACGTCGAACCGGGCTGCTGCGCCGGGGAAAGCTGCACCTGCGCATGACCACCACCGCACCTCGCCCCACCGACGACCGTCGGCATGTCCTGCAATGCCGCATCAAGTGGATCGTCACCGCGACGATCGCGTACAACCTCATCGAGGCCGTCGTTGCGATCAGTGCGGGCACCATCGCCTCCTCGTCCGCGCTGATCGGGTTCGGACTGGACTCCACCATCGAGGTCCTGTCCGCCGCGGCCGTCGCCTGGCAGTTCACCCGCCGCGACCCCGAACGCTGGGAGAAGGGCACGCTCCGCGTCATCGCCGTGGCGTTCTTCGCCCTCGCCGCGTATGTCACCGCAACGTCGGTGATCGCCCTCGTTGGCCAGGTCGATGTCCAGCACTCCACGATCGGGATCGTGCTGACCGCGCTGAGCGTCGTCATCATGCCCTTCCTGTCCCTCGCGGAACGCCGAGCGGGTCGCGAGCTCGGGTCGGCCACGGCCGTGGCCGACTCGAAGCAGACCCTCATCTGCACCTACCTGTCGGCCGCGGTGCTCATCGGCCTCGTCGTGAACAGCCTGTTCGGCTGGTGGTGGGCCGACGCGATCGCCGGATTCGTCATCGCCGCGTTCGCAATCCGAGAAGGCATCGAGGCATGGCGCGGCGACCCTTGCGCCACCTCCGTCGGGATGCTCCTCGAGGACGACCACCACGACCACGACCACTGACTGTGAAGACGAACACCAAGCCGCTGATCATCACGGCCGCCGTTCTCGTCGCTGTCATCGTGGCTGGCCTTGTCGCCTTCCTCGTCACACGAGCCCAGGCACCCGACCCCGCGGCCGCAGCGGTCGTGCGCGAGGACTCACACGTTCTCGATGACGGCGGCGACGGCGCGGTGACCGTGGTGGAGTTCCTGGACTTCGAGTGCGAAGCGTGCGGCGCCTACTACCCGGTGGTGGAGGACCTGCGGCAGGAGTACGCCGGCCAGATCACCTACGTGGTCCGCTACTTCCCCCTCCCCGGCCACTTCAACTCCACCCATTCCGCCGTCGCAGCGGAGGCGGCCGCGCAGCAGGGCCGCTTCGAGGAGATGTATCAACGCCTCTTCGACACGCAAGCCGAGTGGGGCGAAGCCCAGGAGTCCCGCGCCGAGTTGTTCCGCAGCTACGCCGCCGACCTCGGACTCGACATGACCGCCTACGACGCCGCCGTCGCCAACCCGAAAACGGAGCAGCGCGTGCGCGCTGACTTCGATGAAGGCCGCGCGCTCGGCGTCGGCAGCACGCCCACGTTCTTCGTCAATGGCCAGCCGCTCGTCATCGAAAGGTGGAACGACCTCGAAACAGCAATCCAAGCTGCCCTCTACTAAGGCGCCCCGGGCGTGCAAAACCGATCGGTTCTGCACCGCTCTGAGCTAGCGGAGGGCGGCGGTCCCAAGTTCGTTCAGGCCGTCGCTGATCACGTCTGCGAGCAAACGAGCGTACAAGCCGTCCGGGTCCAGATCGGGGTCAAAAACCGTCACTGATGCGCCGACGGCGTGGGGGGCGAGAGTCGCGAGAAGCTCGCCGAGTTGGTGCGCTTCGATGCCGCCGGAGTCGGGGCTGTCGACAGCGGGCATGACGGCAGGATCGAACGCTGTGGCGAGGAGGTCGCTCGCTGCGGCGGCGAGGAGTTCACCCTTGGTGATGCTCGAGAACGAAAAAAGGGACCGGCCCGGTGGGCACGGTCCCTTCTCAGGCGCGTCTCAGGCGGTCTTGGAGACCGTTTGGGCCTCCGGGTCGACGCCGAATCTGCGGATGTAGGTCTGGCGAATTTCTTGGAGCTGCGCGCGCTCGCGATCGCTGATCGGGTCGGCCTCGCCTGCCGCGATGCGGCGCTGGAGGCTGCCCTTGTTCGATGTCACGAAGCGTCCGGTGACGGACGAGCGGTAATGAGCCATCTGATCACCTTCCTTCCACGTCTATTTTCCGTCGCGATCGCGGGCGTGTCTACGGCGGGTGCACGTTGAAGGTTCTTGATCGTGCGATAGATCATCTTGCCTTCGGTGGGGGTCGCGTCCTCGAGCAGCGCCTGGAGGGCGTCGTTTGCGACCTCGCGGTCCTCCTGGTCGTCAGATGCGGCCAGCCCCAGGGCCCATTGCGCGCGGTTCCACCACTGCTCTCGCGCGGCGTTCTCGCGGGCGATCTTGGTCGAGCGGATGGCGGGAGTGAAGGCGATGACGGCGGCGATGACAGCGAAGACGCCGGCCATCGGGGGCCCGCTCAGAATCGCGCGCCAGAGAGCTTCGTCGATGACAACGGGTGTGGTCAGCGCAGGGTAGGGCGGAAAGGCACTGCGGAGGCCGTATCCGATACCTCCGCTTGCGAGGATGATCCCGGCCAGCGCCCAGCCGCGCCGCGCTCGAGCGCTCACGTCACACCCCCATTGGGCGCCCCTGGGGCAACTCGCGGGCCTTGACGGGCGGGAACGGCTTGCCGTCGTTGTACTTGGCCTCGAGGCGCTCGACCTCTTTCATCGCGGCGGCGTTGAGGAACTGCGAGAGGTTGCGAAACCCTTCTTGCGCGAACGTGTGGAGGATCGCACCGCGGATGCGGTCGGTGTCTTCGAGCTCTTGGTAGAACGACACCTTCGGCGGGTACTTGGTGCGCTTCTTCGGCGCGGGAGCCTCGGCCGCGGGGACCACCTCGGCGGGCTTCTCCACGGGGACGGCGGCCGCGGGCGCCGACTGTGGGGCTTCGGCGGGCTGGTCGTCCTCGAGGCGCCCGACGAGGGAGGAAAGCGTTTTGCGTGCCATAGGAGATCCCCTATCTCTTTCCGTTGGCCCAGAGGCTGGTGAGCTCTAGGGCGAGGTCTTTGTAGTCGTCGATGGCGTTGGCTGTGGCTCGGCTGCGGGGGTAGGTGGTGACCACTTCCCCGGTCAGGGGTGCGTCCGTGTGCATGACGTACTCGCGAATCACGCTGCGAAAGCGTGGGAGGCGCATCTCATCAAGGAGTTCAAGGGCGTCGTCCTTGCGACGCACCGCGGAGGGATCGCGCTTCACGCGGCTCACCAGGACCCGGTAGGGCAAGTTCCGCGGCTCGATCAGCTGGCGAATAACGCGGACTGCTGGCTTGACGCTCATCGTCGCGGGCTCCATGGGCAGGATCACGAAATCGCTGTTGTCGAGGACCGCGCCGAGAACGTCGGTGTCCCGCAAGCTTCCCGGGGTGTCCACGACGATCACGTCGTACTCGTTGGTTCGCCGTAGACCGGCGAGGACTTGGGGGTCTGATTCGGTAGCGAAGTCGAAGGGCACGTTGTCCCCTCCTACCTCCGCCCAGTCGGTCGCGCTGCGCTGCGGGTCAACGTCGACGACGAGAACGTGGGCATGATCTGACAGCACTGCGGCGAGGTTCATGACGGTCGTCGTCTTACCGACGCCGCCCTTCTGTCCGACGACGGCGAGGATGCGAAGAGTCATCTGGGGCACCTTCCTTGTAACGGTAATAGTACTCTTAGGGGTGCGCTTGGCGGTAGCGGCGCACACACGAGAGGCTCGGATTTCTCCGTATGGTAACGGGATTAGTACTATTAGAGGTATTGAGGTTAGTTGTTGCGCTCAACCTCGATCCGATGCCCGTCCATCTGTGACGGGTAGAACACGTGCTCGACGTCGCTGCTCGGGAAGGGATTCACCAAGCGGACGCCCTGGACGCTACCTGCGCCGATGTACCCGAGCCCTTGAGCGACGATCCGCACGGGAGTGTACGTGCGGCCGTCCAGGCTTACGAGGCGGTCCCCCGCCCGAAGGTCTGCGAGGCGGGTAACGGTGAACTTCTCCATGGCGTCTCCTTGTGATTCGATCCGGTGTCTATACCCCTATTAGTACTATTAGAGGTATTCGGGGTCTAGCGTGTAACGGGATTAGTACTGTTCTTGACGGGAGTCAGGCGGCGAACTTCGCGGCGATCCGGTCGATCTGGTCGGGGCGCATGTCGCACCAGTGATCGTCATCGTCCACAACGACAACCGGGGCCATGCTGTAGCCGAGTTCTTCCGTCACGTACTCGCGTGCGGCCGGGTTCTGAGTGATGTCGACCTCGACGAACGGGATGCCCTTGCCCTTCAGCATCATCTTCGTCATCGAGCACTTTCCGCAGCTGGGGCCCGTCGTGTAAACCGTGAGCTTGTCCATTTCGTGATCCTCCCATCCCAATCGTTTTTTTGCCGTGAAGGCGATTTATCGCCGCTAGGGAGAGCGGCCGTAGTGCCAGTGACCGTGGAATACCGGAGAGAGCGAAGCGAGCGAGGATATGCCGCGAAAGCTCTGGCGCGCAGGGTGGTCGACCGTATGCTGCCGAAGGCTTCACGGCAAAAGAACGGGCCGACAGGCCGTGACTGCCGATCGGCTCCGTCCGATCGTCCGATGCCGGCGGCTGCTCCGTCTGCCGCTGAATTCTCTGGAGCTCGTCTGCCGGTATCAGTAATGTTCCCGCCCGGTCTTGTAACGGGAACAGTACTAATGGGGTTAGTCATGCTGCTGTGTCTCGGCTACGCGGGCGGCGACCGTGCACACGTCGTCGGGAGTGACTTCCTCGAGCAGGATGGTGCGGGTTCCTTCGTTCAGGTCGATCCACCAGACGGGGCGAACGGTGTTCGCGTCGATGCCGACGCGGTGGATGGGCAATTCGCTGTCGGGATCGACGGGGCCGTAGTAGAGCTGAGCTGTCCACTCGTCGGCGCCCATGTCCACGTAGAGAGTCGTGGGGAACGGGAGTAGCTGGGCGAGGTCGTCGAGGAGGGTTTCGATGTCGCGGGGCGTGAGGTTGGTCATCATCGTTCCTGTCAGTAACGGGATTAGTACTATTAGGGCTGGTTGGAGGCGGAGAGGTCGAATCCGCCGAAGGGGCTGTAGTTGGGGACGTGGCGGCTGCCGTAGCTGGGGCGTTCGGTGAGGATGGGGGCGCCCGGAACGCGGAATGCGGGCGGGTAGTTGTCCTCGAGCCAAGCCTCGAGCTTGGGCGTCATGCGGGTGGGGCCCATTCCGCCGCGGATCTTGCCGGGGAGGGTAGGGAGGTCGCGCCAGCCGGGGAATGCGTGGTCGTGCCAGACCTCGACGCATTCGGCTTCGGTGCCGATGTGGTGCCAGGAGCAGTGGGAGCAGATCGCCTGGGCGGTGATGCTGCCGACGCACTGGCAGAGCGGGCCGGGAGGGTCGTCGATCTTGCGAGAGTCATGGGCACCTGCGGCGCACCGAAGGTCGACGTCGTACAGGTCGAACGTGTGCTCTCCGATGTTCATGTGATGGACGGTGTAGCTGCGGTGCCACATTTTGGACAGGAAGACGCTGTTGAAGTTCCCTTTGATTTCGACCCAACGGCGCCAGGCCGCGTCGAGCTCGTCGGGGTGGTGGTAATCGGTGACCAGCTGCCCCAGCGGCATTCCCGTCCATTGCGGCAGACCTGCAATGTGGTCTTCGTGCATCAGGTCGTCCATCATGTCCACCAGCGTCATGGTCTCTTTCCCTTTCCCCTCCACGTTTTTTTGCCGTGAAGGCGGTTTTCCGCCTTAGCAACCGGAGGGTGCAGT
>CALALQ010000317.1 GCA_937925595.1 uncultured Demequina sp.
TAGTTCTGCCAACAGCCCACGGTGACCGGACGGTTGGGCCGTTGGCAGAACTGTTGGCAAAGCGGTCGAGAAACGAGAAGGGCACTGGCTTCGAGCCGGTGCCCTTCTCGTTTTTCTGTGTTTGTTGTGGCTGCGGGAGTGACCAGACGGGTGGCTTCCTGGGTGCTGGGCCCGGAAGCGATGAAGGCGCCCGGTTTTCGGGCGCGTTGGATTGTTCTGGGTGTGCGACCCTCGATTGCCGCGGGTGATCGCATCGATGGTGGGGGCGGATACGCGCACCTCGATGACGTCCCCGACGAGTGCATCGCCAACAACGAGTACGACGAGTACGCCATCTGGCAGACCGTCGACGGATAGCCCACAAGTCGGTCCTCTTGCGGGCAGGGATCGCCGCGGCGCCTTCCGGGTCAGCCTCGGATCGCTAAGCGGACCGGAACGTGCTGGCCGAGGTCAGCCCAGTAGGGCGCGAAAGTCCTCATTAGTTAGCTTCTGGTGGGTGATCACGTTGGTGAACGTGGGGCCATCCTGCTGGAAGACGGCGTAACCATCTACGCCGAGGGCGTAGATGCCTCGCTCGGGATCTGTCATCAGCATCATCAGGTACGTCGCCCCCACCTCGAGGTCTGCGGGCGCCGCGGTCACATACCGCAGCAGGCTCGCCTCGCGCTCCTTGACCGACCGATTCGCTAGACCGCTTTTCTCGGCGCGTTCCAGCGGCATAGTCTCGAACGCCTCTTGCTCGGTGACGACGCCGCCCTGGACGAGGACTAGACCCGCCGGCGGAGCCTCCCCCTTCAGCGTCTCGACCACCCGGACAGTCACCGCCGTGTCGGGGAAACTGCCGTCGCTCATCTGGAATTCAGCGCGGTCGGCAATTCGCCAGCAGGACCCGGGCGTCGGCGCGGCGTGAGGGGGACGTCTGGGCGTTGGCCCAGGACAACAACGCGTTGATCTCGCGGGAGGTGGACGGCGGGGTGGGGTCGGAGCGGGGGATGGGGAATGTGGCCTCGGTAACCGGGGTGAGTACGGCGACCATGAGGTTCCAGTGCGGACCGGTAGGTGGCCCGGGTGCCGCGGGTATGCCCGCTCATCCCGCGGCGGGTGAACTCCTCGACGAGGTGCTTGCGAAACATCCGAGGCACCGTGAGCTCGACACCTTTCGTCTGCCACGCCCATCACCACGAAGGCCGCCGCGGTCGGAAACAGCGACCGCGGCGGCCTCCCGGAAACCTGCGCGCGCGTTCGACGGCGGCAGTGACCATCGGCTCCACTGTGTCCCAAAACGTGGCCGCCCGGGTCGAGCGGTACGTAGCAGGAGCGGAATCTGACGGCGGGTGCACGAATCCCGCTCGATATCCTTCGTGTCGCGCCGTGTCGCGGGCGGTTCCTGTCCCATGGATCCTCCTGGTAGTCGTGCCGCCCACGCTACGAATCGGACCCACCCCGCTCCGCCGACTCATCGACAACGCGGCCCGCGCGCGGCGTGTCGACGTACGTTCGCGGCAGACCGATCCGCCGCGGCAAGCGCAGCGGGTTTCACTTTGCTGATTCACCGCCGACCATTTGCGCGGTAAACGTGCTCGCGTGGAGCGGGGCGGCGTGGTCGTAGTATCGGCCGAGCGCGGTGAAGTCGGGAAGTCCCGCAAGCTCCTTGATCACCGGGGCGGGGATGTTGTTGTTGATGTGGTGGAGGATCCACCCGGTGCGCAGCAGCGAGGGGGTCGGACGCGTCGGTGCGGGATGGTCGGTGAGGAACGACTGCAACGAGCGTCCCTCGTACTCGCCGTCGTTGTATCCGCGGAACAGCAACTCGTCTGGTTCTTCGCGGCCGGCGATGCTGCGCAACAACACCTTCACCCACGCGTGCCGGACGGGGACCGCACGTGCCCGCTTGCCTCTCACCGTCACGAACACGACGGCGTCATTGACCGTGATGTCGGCGACGCGGACGCGGATGATCTCCGCGGAGGTGAGCCCCGCGCCGCCGGCGAGACCGAGGATCGCCCACGCGTTCCGCCGCTTGAGCGGCGTATTGAGGGAATTCGCCCAGCTATGCATCGACGCGATCTGCTTGGACGTGAACGGCGGCCGGCGTGTCCCGTCGGGTTCCGGGAGCCCGATCAGATCCGCGTCGGCGAGATTCCGCCCGATCTTCACCAACTGCCGCGACACGCCCCACCGGTGCCTTGCAGAGTGGAACTTCAACTCGGTGTCCAGATATCGGTCGATGTTGCGTTGCGTGTAGGCGCGCTCCAGCGTCAGCACCGCGCCGGTGGTGGTCCACAGCCAGAGGTGGAACCGAGCGGTCATCGACATCAGTCGTTGTGTCACGGAGCGTGACACCGGTGTCATGCGCGCGGCGGCCTCGATCGTGAACGGCCGGACCGCCTTCCAGGAAGTCGGCGACGTCTCTTTCGGGTGTAGCGGAGTATTCGGCTCCACTCGCGGTCCGGGATCTCCGGGTGGGCATGGCGCAACGCGGGGAACAAGTCGTCAATGTCGGTGAATCGGCCTTCTGCGGTCATATCCGCCATGTACGCGGCGCCCGCGAAAACCCGACGACGGGTTCATGTGCAGGGTTCACGTCGCCGCCGACAAGTAAAGGGAGCGCGTTCGCCGACTCGGTGACAACCCCGCCAGATCACGGTGTGGCCGCCATCTCGGTCGACACCGCGCATAGGTCCATAAGAGGCGCCCCGTGCCTCCGAAAGGACCGACACGCCGACCGTGACCCCCGAACACCTCCATGCGCTCGCCCGCGCCATCTGGTTGAACACTGCCCCCGACGACCCCCGCGCCCTCCGCTCCGCGGAAGCCGTCGAGCGCCTCCTGAACGGCCATCCCAGCACGCACTCTCGCGCGACGAAATGGATCACGACGCTACACACATACGAGGCATTTCGGGACGTGACCGGTCGCGCACCGCGCGAAAACACTCGGGCCCGACACACCCTCACCGACGCGGAACGGCACCTGGGCGAGTGCGCACGCTATCAGCGCCGCTTCGAGGAAGATCTCGACCCCTACCAGCGGGCCCGATTGGACGTTTCCCCCGCATTCGACTGGGACCTCCGAGCCGCTACCTGGCAGCGCAATCACGCGGCGGTGTACGCCCACCGTGACCGCACGAGCGCTCCGCAACGCCATCATGGACGGCACCCTGCAGCCTGGCGAACTCATCAAAGACGACGCAGTGTCGGAGTGGCTGGGCGTATCCCGCACACCGATCCGAGAAGCCATCAACGAGCTCGAACGCGTCGGGCTCATTGAGATGGACCCAACAGGTACACCCGCGTCGCCAACCGTCCCACGCGCGAGGCAGCAGTCGCCGCCCTCAACACGCTCGGTGTCCTCTATCTGGGCGCCGTCGACGTCGGAGTCCCCGGGCTCAGCGTAATCCAGCGCGCAAGCCTCGCGGACGAAATCCGTGCCGCAGAAGCGCTCATCGACGCCGACGAGCCCGACGCGTTCCACGACGCACTCATCTCATTGTTCAACCACCTCGCCGAGCAATCCAACAACCCTGCGCTGATCAAGCTGTTGCAGGACACAGTCGACGGCCTGTCGTACAAGGCGAAAGTCGGTCGAGTCTTCGCGGAAACGGATCGCGACACTCTTCGGATAGCGCTCGTCGACTATGCCCGCGCGATCCGAGACGGGAACGGGCGGGCGGCTCGCGCCGCGGCGGAGCGCATTCTTCAGATGCCGCATGGAGCCGCTTAACGCGGAAGAGAGCCGCGGCTCAACGGACGGATCCGCGACCTGCCCGGAACCCGCACATCGTCCGCACCTCGGGCGGCGACGGTATAGGCAAAGATGGGCCTCCCACGTGCCAGAGCTTGGATCAGCACCGGACGCCTCAGGCGCAGCGGCACTACTCGGGCCACCCCGCGCGCAGTTCGTCGAGGCGATATCTGATTCATCTTCATGGAGCTGGTGACGATGTAGAGCCCGACGGCGGTGTCTGAGGTGCCGGTGGCAGCCGGTGCCGTGTGGCTATCGATCGCGCTACTCGCGGCCGGCTACGCGCGTACCCGGAACCCGGTCGCCGCGGGCGTGGCTCTTCTTCACGGCCTTCTTCGGCCCGTTCGCGTTTGCTTCTCCTCTTGGTGTGCCGGCCCTTCCGCAGTCGGTCTACGCGTCTCGCGAGACGTCGACCTGGAACGCGTCAGTTGGCGCTCGCCGCCTAGCGCGGCTGGCCAGGACCGGCGGGGTATCCCGCACCGGCGAGATGCGACTATTCGAAGCGTGCGCGCATTACGGTGTAGCCGGTGAGTTTGGCGCGGCGGAGGGCGCGCATGATGTCAGCGCTCACTATGAAGTCGCCCGACTCGTGCGGGAGCGAGGTCACAGCCACGTCTTTCAACTTGGTCTCTGAGAGAACCCAGCGGACCGGTAGGCCAGACGGACCCCAGTCCGTGCGATCGGCGTCGAGGACGTCACGAGGGCCGGGGAAGTGGGGAATCCATCGATCCTCCTCCATCGAACCCACCTTCAACTTGGCGGCGACCCATTGAAGCTCGTCAGCGGGTCGCAAGTGCGCATCGATGATCTCGCGAAAGGCAGTCGAGAGAAGGCAGACGTAGGGCAACCCCCACTTCCAATCGGCGACATCCTCGGGTTCTGAAACCCAGCAGAGCATCGGGGGGTCTGCGATTCGCTCCGACCGGCCTAGCGCGTGCCACAGGCTGCGTAGAGCGTCCGCATCGCCTTCGGATTCGGGCTTAGCTGTGGCGAAACGTTGGCTTGGCATCAGAAGGTAGTACGCACTGCCAGTCATCGCCGACACTTCCAATACGCGAGTCGAGTCAATGTGGGGTCGGCGATAACCCTATCGGCCACCCACTCTTGGAAGAGCTGCTTGAAGCGGATGGCGTCGCCATCGGCGACTTGGTCAGCCAAATACATGTTCTGCAGAACCCACCGGTGGTACTCGACCGGGTGCGGGCCTCGATGGGGAATTTGGACGACGTTCCATGCCCGCGCCGTGTCCTCGAGACTCAGGCCGTACCTACTTGTAACTACCTCGAATGCTTCTCTCCACTTGTTGAAGTAGCTGGCGAGGTGGTGGTACTGGGTAGGCATGGAGTCGATCAGCACCTGAGCTGTGTCATCATCCATGCAGTTCGGAGGCGGAGCTATCCCCGCTCCACCCGGGTCCGGCTCAGGTGCTGGCTCGTTCTCGTTAGGGCTTCCTTCGTCAAGGCACGTGCCGTCGTGCGCCAACTGGTCGCAGTCGGGTTGGGGGTCGGCTGGGAAAGGATCTTCGATCGCGCCGATCAGGGTATCGACCGCTTCGCGAGAACCGCCCAGTTTTCCGATGAAGTTGACGGCGGCTTTGGCGCCCTTCGACATGCAGACGAGGGTGGAGTCGGGGACGCTGCTGCGCATCGAGTGGGTGCGCGACTTTTCCCCGAGCGCGAGGCAGGCGCCGAGGTCCGCGGTGGTCAGGACGAGTTGGTTGGACCATGCGTCGACTTGTGGTGAGTTGAGGAGGTCATCGTCGCTGAGCGCCGAGACCGTTAGGGGCCCCGCAGTGGCCGCGACGTGACCGTTGTCGCGGTTCACAATTTTCGCGGTGTAGGTCTGCAATGAGTAGGTGCTGCGCACCGAGCAGCTGTCAGTGGCGTCGCACCCTTTGACCTGCGCACCCGAGGGCCATTCGGCGATGACGATCTTGTAGGGAGAGTCAACCCGGTCGCTGGCGACAAACGCTCTGGTGTTCGAGCTGAGGGTGCGTGTCCCCAGCGTCCAGCTCATGCGATGGAACGTAGCGCCGGCGGGACCTTCCGTGGGGGGCGGAAGCAGCCGGGAGATCACCCCACCCGATATGGTGCGCGTTTGTCCGGGGAGGAGGTGCACGACTCCTCTGCATGACGTCCCTTGCGTACATGTATGGGCGATGTCGCCGTGCTCGTTGAAGATCGCAATGACGTAGGGCCAGGCAAGATAGTCATTGGTGTGGATCGTCAGATACGCGCGGTCTTGGCTGGCGGGGATCGTGGTGCCGGAGATGCTGGTATCCGCCTCGGACTGCCACTGTTCGCGCCAGAATCTGATGGGTTCCGTGCTCGCGTGCACCGTGTAGTCGCCGGTCGAAACGACGCGCGCCCAAACGATGCGGCTCTGACCGGGCTCGACAAAGACCGAGGCGTTACAGGTTGTTGTCGATTGGCACGATTTGATGGTGTCGAAGCCGTCTGTGATGACGATAGCCAGCGGCGGGTCGACTTGCTCGCTCGCAGTGACGTTGACAGTTCCCCGATCCTGGCTGGGTTTGAGGGTCGTCAGGTCACTGTGGATTGTCAGTGAGGGCGGAGTCGTCGCCTGGGCGACGGAGACGGGGCCGGTCGCCATGATTAGCGCGAGTCCGAGGATGCTGAGTCGGCTGAAAAGTCTTCTTCCGCGTCGACGGGCAGTGCCTGACGGAGACGTTCGCCGCAGTGCGAATCGGGTCATAGCGTCAGTATGTCGGACCACGCCAGAAGGCAGCGGCATTGGCGAGAGTCGACTCGAGCCGTTTTGGGCGGGTGCCCTAGCTGTTCTGTAGTCGGGTGACTCATTCGGCGAAGACTTCTTCAGCGGCGCCGCGATTGAAGTGCTCGCCGAGCGGCACGCGGTG
The DNA here is from genome assembly GCA_937925595.1 of uncultured Demequina sp. Next base: position 6,623 of record CALALQ010000317.1, read on the forward strand.
GAGGGGCATTGCGTCGACTTGGACCTCAGTCTCGACGACGATGCCGTTCGCTCCCATGGGCGGACGGGATGTCGTTGACGATGTGATCGGCATTGACCCACATCGTGGGGACGAGACCCGACAGCCTGCCCCAAGTGGCGGGTGGATCGCAGGGATCACGATGGCCACATAGACACGCCCTGAGCGCCGCCGTGCTTGCGGAGATCGAGGGCGCTCAGGCATGGGCGGGGTAGGCCTGGGACAACGGCGAACGTCCTCACGGCGCTTGCGGGAAAGTCCGCCGAGACTCGCCCGACTGGCGATTGCTTTGCTGAGAGCCCGCTAGCTGCTCGCTGAGTGGACGCGGGCTCCGGGAGCGCGGGGCGTGGCAGGATCCGAGCTAGTCTCATGTCTGTGCATGATCGCGCGTCGCAGCCGATATCGTTCGCCGAGGGCGACGAGGAAGATGCGCTGATTCTCCCGCCGTTACCGAGCACCAAGGTGTGCGGGTCGTGCCGCGGCCTGCTCGGAGGGCGCGTGGGCACCTGCTTCAACTGTGAACAGAACGCACAGGCTCTGGACGGAGCAGTGCAACCCATAGTTGCCGTGTCGATCTACCGCAAGCCGGGGTCGCTTCGTGACTGGCTGACGTTCTATAAGGATGACGGCGAGACTCTGGCTGATCCGATTGCGGGCCAGGCTGTGGGGCGCATCTTTGCCCGATTCATCGAGCAGAATCGCGGATGGATCGCGAGCCTTGAAGCCGACGGCGCAATCGTTGTTCCGTCCACTGTCAGGCCTCCGCCTCACCCTCTAGCCGTGCTCTTGCAGGCGAACGGATCCATGCCGTTTCCAATCCTGACGGGCCTCTCCCGCACCTCAGAAGAACTCGGTCACAATCGACCCAATCCCGACGCCTTCCGCGTGACCTCGGAGCTGGCCGGAAAGCGGATCCTGCTGCTGGATGATGTCTACACATCGGGCGCGCGCTCGCAGAGCGCGGCTTTCGCGCTTAGGTCGTCGGGCGTGATGGTTGCCGGGCTCATTGTGCTGGGCCGGCGGAACAACCCGGACTACAGCGAGGACAGCGCAGCTGTCTATGCCGCGCAGCAGAGCGCATCGTTCTCGTGGGACATCGCCGAACGGCTGCTCACTCAAACATCAGACGCCGGATGAGCATCGTCGCAGCGTGCGCCGCGAGTTCTGGCTGATCTGCGTTGAGTTGACTCCACCAGAGGAGTTCGTCCGCCGCGTCGAGACCAAGATCCGCGGGCTGCATGCTGTTCCAGAGCTCCCGAGCGGCCCCGCCCGTGGTGGCCACGGGGACAATCTGAACACCCATGCGCTGCGCGACTTCGGCCTCACCCTTCGTGGTCTTTCCGCCCTTGACTACGAGCGTCACTCGCGTCTGTGGGAACACGAACTTCCGCATGTCCTCGAGCGTGCGCTGAGTGAAAACGGCGACGCCGACGCGGTGTTCAATCGGAATTGATTCGTCCGCGCCTTCCGCTTTGCGGAAGTAGAACCGGATCCTCTCCGGTGCGTACTCATCGGCGGCCAGCGCGTCGCGAAACTGCTTGCTGACTATCACGCCGGCAGGACCACCGAAGGAAGCGATTGAGAGACCGTCAGCGGTCGCTGTGCCCAGCGAGCGTAGTCGCGATATAGCGCGCGACTGTGAGGGCACTCGCGTCATCGCCACCGTCGGACGCGTGAAAGCTGCCGGACACGAACAGCATCGCTGGACGGCAGCGGACTTCTAGCTTTTCCATCTGCGGAAGAAGATCCGTGTACGAGTCGATCATGTGCACCTTCAAGCCTGACTTTTCGAGGTCTGCCACCCTAAGTTCCTGCAGGCGCTCTAGCGTGGTCGGATCGGTCTTCTTCTTGAAGACCACATAGTGGGGCGGCGCGTCAGCGCCGCTGGGGAGCGACCGAGAGAGGCGAAGAAGCAGGTTCAAGTTCGGGTCATCGAAACTGAGCCCGAGAAACAAGAAACTGTTCGTTAGCCATGCGGCGCGGAGACGGGTCCAGGGGATGGGGTGCCGCTCCTCGCACCAGGGATAGTTCTGCCAACAGCCCACGGTTCTGAGAAGGGCACTCGCTGAGGCGGGTGCCTTTCTCGTTTGCTGCGTTGTTCGCGGCTTCGGGAGTGACCAGACGGGTGGTTTCGTGGTCGCTGGGCCCGGAAACGACCAAAGCGCCCGGATTTCGGGCGCGTTGGATTGTCCAGGGTGTGGGGGGGTGTGTCGGTCTCCTCACCGGCGGATGTCCTGGTGCGACGGCGGGTCAGGTCCGTAGCGGACTGATTCCCACTCTCGTGGGAGTGCGCCTCGAATGCCTTCTCCGGCCGACGCTGAAGGGTCGCGCGGGGAAGGGTGAGGTCGCCGTTACCAGTGCTGCACGTGTACTTGGACCGACGCTGGCACTCACTCGGCCGGGTCTCAGCGTTAGTCCGTCGGGGCAGATGGGCCTCTGCGTCGCTGTCGCGTACCCTCTCCGGCCCACCAGATCGCCAACAGGCCAACAAGCGCGATGACGTGCCCCGCGATCATCCCTCCGGTGAGCGGCGTGGCGACTGAGATCGAGATGGCGATAGCGATGTAGAGCACTGGTACCACGAGCCCCAGCAAGACTGGGTTTCGACGCGAAAGCCACGTGTGCAGACCAATGAGCGCGACCCCAGCGAGGAGGGCTGTAACGACGACGCCGGGTGGAATATCCGAGATCGAATCAATGCTGTCCGATGTGATGCTTTTCAACGGGGAGGGGTCCTCTCTCAATGGTGACGGAAGAAGTGCCGGTCACGAGCCGTGTATAAGAGCTACGCAGAGATAGCGCATGGCATCCTCTGCTGGTAGTCGGAGTCCGATCGCATCGGTCGAA
>CALALQ010000318.1 GCA_937925595.1 uncultured Demequina sp.
GTTCCGGCCGACGCGGCCCTGATGATCGTCGGACTTCTCAAGGTTCGACTTTCAAGGAGGTGCCGCGTGGCCGGTGCTGACAGGATGACGATCGAGGAGGTCGTCAAGCGGGTGTTGCTCGATGAGCACGCTGATGTGATCCGCGAGGCGGTCAAGGCCGTCGCGGCCGAGATGATGGAGCTCGAGGTGTCCGAGTTGATCGGTGCCGAGCGCGGCGAGCGCCGGCCCGAGGACCGCGCGACGCATCGCAACGGGTATCGGCCGCGGCGCTGGGACACCCGCGCCGGCGAGATCGAGCTGCAGATCCCGAAGATCCGCCAGGGCAGCTATTTCCCGTCGTTCTTGGAGCCGCGCAAGCGCTCCGAGCAGGCGTTGCTGGCGGTGGTCCAGCAGGCCTACGTGTGCGGGGTCTCAACCCGCCGCGTGGATCAGCTGGTCGAGAGCCTCGGCCTGCGCATCAGCAAGAGCGAGGTCAGCCGCATCTGCCAGGCGCTGGACGAGCACGTCGACGCCTTCCGCACCCGCCCGCTGGAGGGCCGCTACCCCTACGTCTTTCTCGATGCCAAGCTCGAGAAGGTCCGCGACGGCGGCCGCGTGGTCAACAAGGCCCTGGTCGTCGCGCACGGCGTCCACGAGACCGGCCGGCGCGAGATCCTCTCGATCGATGTCGGCGAAGCCGAGACCGACGCGTTCTGGACGAGCTTTCTGCGCGGACTGGTCAAACGCGGCCTGATCGGCGTCCAACTCGCAATCAGCGACGCCCACAGCGGCCTGAAGGCCGCCATCGCGAAGGTGCTCGGCTGCGCTTGGCAGCGCTGCACCGTCCACTTCCTCAGAGACTGCTTCGGGCACGCCCGCAAAGACCAACACGGCCTGCTCGGCGCGCTGATCCGCCCGATCTTCGCCGCCGAGAACCTCGAGCAGGCCCGAGATCGGCTCTCAGAGGCCGTTGCGCATCTGGACGGCCGACTGCCGAAGATCGCCGCGATGCTCGAAGAGGCCGAGCACGACATCCTCGCCTTCTACGCGTTCCCCGCAGCGCACTGGACCAAGCTGCGCTCGACCAACCCGCTCGAGCGCTTCAACAAAGAAATCGGCCGGCGCACCGACGTCGTCGGCATCTTCCCCGACGACCGCAGCCTGATCCGCCTCGCGGGCATGGTCTGCATCGAACAAAACGACGAATGGCTCGTCGGTCGCGCCTACCTATCGGCCGAATCGATGACTCTCTGCCTCACCGGCCCGGAGAAGTCCTCACAAAAGGAGAACAAGGAAGGAGTGCCCGAGCTCCAAGCGGCCTGAGCAGCCAGCGCCCTGACCGACGATCTCCTACACCACGTCCCGGGACTTGACTTCACTCCGGGGCGCACGACGTGCGCCGTCCTGCTTGCGCCGTGTGAGCCTTGCTCCGTAGCCTGAGCGGTGGATGTGCGCAAGTGGATCTCCCGATTCGAGGAGTCCCGCGACGGGACCGCGCACGCTCCTGACGGCAGCCGATCTAGCGGCGAGGTGGCAGGTGTCTGAGGGATACGTCTACAACCTCCCCCGGCGCGGGCTCCTGCCGGTCGTGCGGCTCGGCCGCTACTACAGGTACCGGCTCGACGCGATCGAGGAGTGGGAGTTCGCCGGCGGCTCGGCCGCAGGGTAGGGGCCGTGATTCCCTGCGCTCGGCGTAGCGCCATAAGGCCAGTTCGCGAACCTATCGTCGCGCGGCCTTCAGTACTCGATGTGCGCTTCGCTGTTCGCTTCGGCGGTGCGCAGTCACCGGACGACACCGCGTCGAGGAACGTCTGCGCCCTTCACGCTGTGTCGAAGTGCCTCGCAGCCACACTGCACCGCCGGAAGCATGGGGTCCGGTAACAAGCAACCCAGCGATGGATATCAGCAGGACACCGGCGATCAGCGAAGGGTCGCGATGGGGGTCCCTCATCTCCCGGAAGGCGGATGCGGTGACCGTCTCGCGCTGAAGCCCCTGTTCCTCACAACCGCGGGTCGCGGCCGTTGATACGGGTCATTTCCTCAGCCATATGGTCGATGACCGCAGCGTTATCCCGATGAAGCCGGCAGGCTTCCTCCCACACGCCAGAGAGCGCGAGGCTTTGGTCTAGTTCGGCTGCCTGCGCCCCAGCGAGAGTCAGAGTCGCCTGCTGCTCATGTGTGACGCCACGCAGCACGCGCCCTCGCCGTCGGCCATCTGGGCCATACGCCTCAACGGTCCAGCCGCCACCTTGAGGCCAAGTCGAGAACCCGAACGTTAGCCCTCCCTGAGCGAGGACCTCGGGCGGTGCAACAACCGGTGGCTTCCGGCGGAGAAGCTTCTTGAGCGAGTCGAGCACGTTGCCACCGTACCCAGCCTGGGAGCACCTACAACCGCGGGAGTCACAGAGGTCGATCCGACGGGCGGGTGTTGCTGCCGACAACACCAGCATCCTCAAGCTTCGGACGGGCGCTGCCTCTCGAGGAACCTCGCGGTAGGTGCGCTTGCGCACGTCTCGCGTCGCCCCGATCCATCTGGATCGCGAGCGGGATGTACCCCAGCGCCATAAGCCCCATTCCGAGGCGCACTCGACACGAAGGTCGCCGGACTACGCCCCAAACTCGCCTCGTGCCAAGGCGGCGTATGCGACTGGGCCGCGCGCAATCTGCTGCTCAAGTCGGGTCGCAAGCATCTCGCCCGCCAGAGGCGCGAGCGCTTCAGCTGGCGCAAACGGGTCACCGGTGAGTCCGAACTTGGCGGTCGCGACGCGGTCACGTCCCTAGGGTTGGTGTAGGTCCGGGTCGGACGGAACGTGGGTGGTTCCGGCCGACGCGGCCCTGATGATCGTCGGACTTCTCAAGGTTCGACTTTCAAAGGAGGTGCCGCGTGGCCGGTACCGACAGGATGACGATCGAGGAGGTCGTCAAACAGGTGCTGCTGGATGAGCACGCTGACGTGATCCGCGAAGCGGTCAAGGCCGTCGCGGCCGAGATGATGGAGCTGGAGGTGTCTGAGCTGATCGGCGCTGAGCGCGGGGAGCGCCGGCCCGAGGATCGCGCGACGCACCGCAACGGCTATCGGCCGCGGCGTTGGGACACGCGCGCCGGCGAGATCGAGCTGCAGATCCCCAAGATCCGCCAGGGCAGCTACTTCCCGTCGTTTCTGGAGCCGCGGCGGCGGTCTGAGCAGGCGCTGTTGGCGGTCGTCCAGCAGGCCTATGTCTGCGGCGTCTCGACCCGCCGGGTCGATCAGCTGGTCGAGAGCCTGGGGTTGCGGATCAGCCGCAGTGAGGTCAGCCGGGTCTGTCAGGCGCTGGATGAGCACGTCGACGCGTTCCGCACGCGGCCGCTGGAGGGCCGCTACCCCTACGTGTTCCTGGACGCCAAGATGGAGAAGGTCCGCGACGGCGGCCGGGTGGTCAACAAGGCGCTGGTGATCGCCCACGGCGTCCACGAGACCGGGCGGCGGGAGATCCTGTCCATTGATGTCGGCGAGGCGGAGACCGAAGCGTTCTGGACCTCGTTTCTGCGCGGGTTGGTCAAGCGCGGCTTGGTCGGTGTCCAGCTCGCCATCAGCGACGCGCACGCCGGCCTGAAGGCCGCGATCGCCAAGGTCCTCGGGTGCGCTTGGCAGCGCTGCACCGTCCACTTTCTCAGGGACTGCTTCGGACATGCGCGCAAGGACCAGCACGGCCTGCTCGGCGCGTTGATCCGTCCGATCTTCGCCGCCGAGAGCCCGGCTGAGGCCCGTGATCGGCTCTCGGAAGCGGTCGCGCACCTGGACGGGCGCCTGGGCAAGATCGCGACGATGCTCGAGGACGCCGAGCACGACATCTTGGCGTTCTACGCGTTCCCGCCCTCGCACTGGCGCAAGCTGCGCTCGACGAACCCGCTCGAGCGCTTCAACCGCGAAGTCGGACGGCGCACCGACGTCGTCGGCATCTTCCCCGACGACCGCTCGCTGATCCGCCTAGCGGGGATGCTCTGCATCGAGCAAAACGACGAATGGCTCGTCGGCCGTGGCTACCTCTCAGCCGAGTCGATCTCTCTTGTCCTCGCCGACCCGGAGAAGTCCTCTCTGAATGAGATCAAGGAAGGAGTGCCCGAGCTCCAAGCGGCCTGAGCAGCCCATCGCTACCGACGATCTCCTACACCACGCCTTGGGACTTGACTTCGCGACGGCGCTCGGTATGGCAGCGGCGAACAGCCCGCGTGAGGTTGCCCAGCCGCGCTCGGACAGCTTCGATTCGATCTCGATGAGTTCGTACTGCAGTTCTTCGCGAATTTGGCGGACGAGTTCTTCGCGATACGCGTCATCGCGCTCACGCGCGCAGTCAAGAAGTCGCCGCTCGATGTGCAGGCGGAACGCATGCAAGAGGTCCCAGTGGCGATCTTTGAACCGCGCAACGACAAGCGGGTCGAGCGCTTCAATAGGAGCCGGTAGGACGTCGCTTAGAACGACAGCTCGCAGTCGATCGCGAAGCGTTCCGCGGCCGACTGAGCCGGACTGGTCCACGACTGGCTCGAAGGAGCTGCGTTGGTCGGTCACCGGCGCCGCGTCGATCGCTGCGCCAATCGCCGTTGCTAGCCCCGCCATGTAAACGGCTGCGATCGATGCGGGTACGGCCATCCAATCGCGGTCTACGCGCTTGACGAGCCCGCGGTGCTTCAAGGCGAACCAGACGAACGAATTCGCCTTTGTCCTGTGAAGTCTGACCCAGGATTCCGCGCGGATGCTCTCTGGAAAGCTGGTGATCGCCTCGAGGACGTCCGCCGCGCTGTATTCGTAGTCATCGGGACTGACCGGCGTGACGAGGCCAGCGCTTATCAATTTGCGGAGCCTGCGGCTTGCCGGGTGACCTTCGGGAACGATAGTCCCGAGCGTGTCCCAATAGAGCAGGACACGGAGGAGGTCAGGCCGATCCGGAACCTCGATGTAAGGGAAGTAGAGAGCCGAGTGAGCCACGATGATGCCAACAATCGCTGACAGTCGGTCTCGAGGCAAGCGCGCTACTCGAAGCGAGACCCCGCTTCTCCATAACCGGCTTAGAAGGCAGGGCGAACGATCAATCCTGAACGGGCATCAACCGAGGTAGGCGCTTGGGCTGGTTCCGGGGGCGAGGCCGACGCCGAGGTTGTCGTTTTGCCAGCCGGCTCCGGTCCAGTGCGCGATGTGCAGCAGGTTGTCGCTGGCGACGTAGTAGACGAAGTGCTGACCGTTGGGGGCCAGGTACGCGCTAGGGCTCTTGGCTGCGGCTGCGCCGAGGTTGTCGTTTTGCCAGCGAGCTCCGGTCCAGTGCGCGACGTGCAGGTTGGCGTCGGTCCCGACGTAGTAGACGAAGTGGGTGCCGTTGGCGCCGAGTTAGGCGCTTGGGCTGGTTCCGGGGGCGAGGCCGACGCCGAGGTTGTCGTTCTGCCAGCCGGCTCCGGTCCAGTGCGCGATGTGCAGCAGGTTGTCGCTGCGTCGTTCGGTTCTCGGGGCTCAAGCCGACTGAACTCGAGATCCAGTCCCTCACTACCCGAACCGCAGCTCGCTTGACGCTCCTCAACGGCGCGGCGGTGCTAATCGTCTTGTTCGGCCTTGGGTGGGCCGAGTACGCCGCGCTTGGAGCGCTAGTCGATGGCAACGCTTCAAGCGGCAATGTTCGCCGGTGTATCGCGGTCTGGGAATCGGATTTGCCGCGATCGTGCTGCTCGCTTTCCGCGGGAGCGACACGTCGCCGGCATCAAGCGGAAGCAAGTCTCATGACGCCTGAGAACGCGGACTACGGCAGCCGCCAGTGAATCTGCTGACCAAACGCTGAGTCGCGGCGGGCGGCGCCCCGCCGGGGCGCCGCAACCGCGGGCATGGTCCTGCCCTCGACGCTACCCACTCGCATCGGCTCGGTCAGGAAACCTTCGCCGATCGGGTGAGCGCCGGCCGAGCGGGATCCGGTGCGGGCGCGCCGGGTCAGTCGGCCGGCCCGAACGCGACGATCCGGCTACGGCCCTTCCCTCAACCGGCGATCTCGGCCAGTCGCCCGGCTCGGCGCTTGCGCATGTTCAGCCCAAGTGCCCGCGCACACACGCCGAGCCGTCGCACGGTCCGGTCGAGCGCAGGTAGACGCGCAACCCTTCTTGGTGGTCGCGTTGCGCTCGATTATGACGCTGGCGGGCTGGCCGTCGACCTTGATGCCGAGCGGGCCGCAGACGCGGGTCTTGGCGGAGTCGGCGTCCGAGGAGCCGGCGACGCCGGCGGCCGGGGCGAGGAGCAGGACGACGGTACGGGTGATGCGGCGGTGCATCGAACCTCCTGACGGATGGGGTTGTCAGGGGGCATAGGTGCGACGTGCAGAAGTTCTCCCCCGCGGTGCATTGTTGCTCGCGGACCGGAACGCGGAACTCAGCCGCTGTCTACGACCCGGCGGCGTTACGGGCCAAGCTCAACTCGATGGCGGCCCGTGTGCGCTCCAACTCGGAGGCAGGTAGGGCTGCAGGTCGGCTGGTGTCGGCTCCGAGAGCTGGGGTGCGGCGGGTGGTCGGCTGAGCGGATCGATACGTGTCGCGTACTCCCGTGCCCACGCCAACCACTCGCGAGTCGAGCGATCGTCGCCGTGTGCGATCTCGGCCGCGTCGCAGTAGCGCCGCACTTCCCGGGCGTGGGCATCCGCGTCGAGCTGTCGTCGAAGCTCGGTGGCGAACATCGCGTCTCGCCAGGCGCACTCAGCGCTGGTCATGAGGTCACGCCATGTGGCGGCTCGTTCTTCCAGGCGTTTTCGCTCCAGCTGAGCGGAGCGGTCGGCGGCGCGCCGGCAGATCTCGGCATGCTGCTCGGCTTCGGCGACGCGCTCGTCGATCTCTCGAAAGAACAGTCCGACGCAGCTCTCTAGACGCTGGCGCTGGCCGTCGCTCCATTGGGATCGGCGGCCAGCAAACAGCAGGCTGTCGTGCTCACAGTGGAGCTCGAGCGTCAGGACGCCTGACGCGTCGGCGTCGTAGGAAGCGCCTGCAAGTCGCCGGTCTCTCGGCATCCCGATCAGATCGCGGAGCGGTCGCGCAGCGTGCTTTTGCTCTTCCCACCAGCCGCGGGTATGGACGCCCCGCTCGCGCAGCCTGATCCAGAAAACCATGTCGTGGACTTCAAGGACGAGTTGGTCGCGTCGGTGGATCGGCGCGATCGGGCTCCCGCTCTCGTGCGTACCCTCGGGCGCGCTCGGAGACCAGCCGCGGCGCGCGGCCTCGGTGGCGACCACGTGCAGGACACGCACGGCCCGCGCGAGTTGATCGCGGGACACACGATGACAAGCAGCGTCGTCGCGGAACACTCGTGCCGCTGGGTGCAGTCTCTGTATCCGTTCGGGCACGCGAATCGTCGGCGCTGCACCCGGAGGCGGTACGACTGGGGCCTCAACCAGCTTGATCTCGACGTGCTGTTGTGTTCGTCGGATCTCAAGTCGCGTCCCGGGCGGGACTTTGCGGTGGTGATTGGCGAGGAGCGCACGGCGTTCGTAGGCGCTCGTTCGCGCGTGGCTGAGAGGGCCTCGCGGCAGGACCACGGACCCGCCGGCGGCCACCACCTCGTCCACCAACTGAGCCGCAACCGAGATATTCGCCTGCCGAGGAACCGGAGGAGACGGGCCATGAACGCGGCGAAGGTACTCACGCCCGGCTCTAGTGAGCCGTGCAGACCACGTCGTGCCACGGCCGGACGTCGCAACAAGTCCGCGACGTCTCAGCGCAGCAGCAGAAACTCGCGGGCCTCTGCCGCTCATTGCGTGCTCTGGACAGCCCTCGGCGATCCATTGCAGCACAGCGACCTGCGACTCGTTGAGCGTCCGCGCATGCGCCACAGCTCGGTAATACCGCGAAGTCCCTCAATGCGCCAGGCGCGATCCGCGCATTTGTGATGGCGGCGCTCGCGTCGCAAGAACGCATCGACCCGCCGATTCGGGCATCGAGAGGCCACGTCCAGTGCCGCTGCCTTGCATGGGAGGCACCAGGTCGCAGGATGTCTCCTTCGCCCATCCGCGACTATTGCAACGGACGAATCGGAGACGCGTTGCGAGATAACGGCTATGCGACTACGAGCCGAGCAGGGGGCCGACTGCCGTAGCGCGCGCAGGAGTTCATCACGACCGAGCAGAGCCGCCTCGACGCGGCGGCCGCGGCCAACGGTGGGAAGGCGGAGGTCCTGCTGCGGTTGACGCAGCAAGCGGCAGGCATCCTTGCGAAGGTCGTCGAGGTTGACGCGTTCAGGCGCGAGGCGCCAGCGACCGGTGAACCCGACCGGGCGAGCTGACCCGCCGGGCAGCCGCTTCTCTGGCGCGCACGACCGGGGTGGAGCAATTGCGCACGATCCGGCGGCCGCTCGTATGTGGGTCCTTGGCGGCCCTGTCGCCCGGGATCCTGCGGTTTAGGGAGGAACTGAGCTCGCAGGGGAGGCTGCCACCCGGGGTGCAATCCGCCGCGCCACCTGCGCGCAGAGGTAAGTGCGGCTCGCAGGTTCGCGCGCGCAAGTGGCGCGTGCGTTCGCACCCCGGCCGGCTCGGGCGCCTGCATGCACAGTCCCGATCCCGCCAAACGCTCGAGCCCCGTAGCAGCGGCGGCCAACCAACTGAGTCTGGAAGACGATCGACCAGTCTCTGCGATACGCGCCGTCGAGAACCTGGCGTCGACCTCCGCAGCCGTCAGCGCGTTGACGCGTATCGAGCGGCTGGGAGATCGTCGAGCCATTGCGGAGGCAGAGGCGATCGGATACGCGCGCGAGCCCACGATCGGCGGTCCGCAGGCGTACGACCTCTATCTAGCGCATGACGGCGCGGAAGCACGGCGCTACCTGCGATTGCGTGCGACTGGAGCGGACCACGCGAGCGCAGAGACGCATCTCTGGTACGGCATCGTCCGCTGCACCAACCCGGCGTGCCAGCTGTTTCAGCGCGCGCGCTATGTGAATCACGCGCGGGCCGACGGCCCGTGCGCCCGCTGCGATGCGCGTGTCGGGTCCTACAGCAACAACGACCTACTACTGGTCCACCAGCCGCAGCCGGGGTCGGAGCAAGTCGTCGTGCACGTCGACCGGGAGCGCTACCGGATCGAATCCGCCGATCGCTGCACCGGCGTCTTCGGCCTCGTCCTCGACGACGGGCCCCGGCACGGCGACTGCGTCGACGACGACCCTATGGTGCGCTACGTGCTATTCATCGGCGACCCTCGGGGGCAATGAGCGCGGCGTCGCGACGTAGGCGCTCGCCGCTCGGCAGCCCTAAGAGTTCCTCGAGCGAGCTGAGCTGAAGAGCGTACTGGAGCAGGAGCAACTTGCGCAGACCCGGCTCGCGGGTCCTGCCGCTCTCAATCTTGCGCCATTCGGTGGGATCCATCCCAGCGCGTGCGGCAGCCTGAGGCACGGTCAAATTTGCCCGCTCGCGCTCACGTTTCACACGTCTACGGAAGTCCACAAGGATGTGTTCCACGGTAGCCGGATCAGGCGGCAGGATAGGGTCGTCCGGCATCTCTGCTGAGATGCTCTCGTGCCCGTGCGCCGTTTCCAAGTCCCCACGCGTGGCTGCAAGTCCCCGCCCGGCATCGAGCACGGTGCTCGGGACGGCAGATTTGACCGATCGGTGGATATCGGGATCGTGGTTTCGGGCGGCCTCGGGCTCGTGCCGCGAAGCGCGTCTTCGGTCACAGGATGCGCCGGCCATCAGGGTTCGGAGAACCCGACGACTACGCGACGTCGGCCCGTGCGACGGCGCCGCTCAAAGTGCCACTTGTCGCTCTTAGCGTGTAAACCGCGATTTTCTTCGCTAGTTGCTCGGTCGGTCGCTGCGGCGGCACTGGTAGCTGCGCGGCCGGACTCATACCGTTCCGGGCCCTACGCGGGCAGCACAGCTCCCGACCGCATCTGTCGTGCTCATGCCTAATCTGCCCGCGATCTCGTTATTCAGTGGAGCTGGCGGCCTGGATCTCGGTTGCGAGCAGGCCGGCTTCCAGACAGTCGCCGCCGTCGAGATCGATGAGCGCGCGAGAGCGACGATGTCGCAAAACGCAGCAGCGTTCTTCCCCGAGCTCGATTGCGATCCCGTCGTGGGCGCGTTGTTCGAGGACATCACCGAGACGCCACCTGGGCTGCTTCTCGAGCGCGCCGGGCTGCGTCGCGGCGAGGCCGCCCTTCTTCACGGCGGGCCGCCGTGCGTAGCATTCAGCAAGACCGGATACTGGCTGCCGTTCAAGCGCGAGGATCGCGATCCTAAGGCTACGCTCGTGGACTGGTTCGCGGGGATGGCCGCCGAGACCAAGCCCAAGGCCGTGCTCATGGAGAACGTCTATGGGCTCGTCTATAAGCGCTCGCGTCACCACCTCGACCGATTCCTCGCGATGATGGACGAGGCGGACTACGAGATGCGCTTCGAGGTGCTCCTCGCCGCAGACTACGGCGTTCCGCAGATCCGCCAACGGCTCTTCTGCGTTGGTCTGCGCCGCGACCTAATCGCCGGGGATCCTTCCGCGTGGCGGTTTGATTGGCCACAGCAGTCCCACGCCGGCCCGCACGAGACGCGCAAGCTCTGGCGGCAGGATCTACCCGCGCATGTCAGCGCCGGACAGGCGCTCGCGAATCTGGACGAGCGGCTGAACCCTGAGGAGCCAGAGGAGGTCGTGCGCGGCACCTACGCGGACGAGTTCAAGGCCGTCCCGCCCGGCGACAACTACTTGTTCTGGACCGCGAAGCGCGGTCATCCTGAGCCTCGTTGGGAGTGGCGATCGCGATACTGGAGCTTCCTGCTGAAAGCTCACCCCCACGAGCCATCGCCGACGATCCAGGGACAGCCCGGGCCGTGGGTCGGCCCTTTTCACTGGGAGAATCGCCGCTTTCGCACGGCCGAGCTGAAGCGCCTGATGACGTTCCCAGATGACTTCGAGATCCTCGGCAGCCGGCGCGAGCGCCAGCTGCAGCTGGGCAACGCCGTACCGCCACTGCTGGGTCGGCAAGTGGCCGAAGCGCTGCTGGATGCACTGCGAACCGCTGGTGCGGTCGATATCGAGGTCCTGGCCGAAGCCGCGTGATTAGCCGGGGACCTCGGTAGGGTCCTCGACGCTGTGGGGATCAAGCTCGACCGACAAGCTCGTTTCGACACGTACGAGCGCGCCATCCGCGACGCCCGGGACCCGCGCACCACTATTGACGCGACATGGGCGGGGCGAGTTCGCTGGCTCTCCGAGCAAGCCGCAGCCGGCGACGCCAAAGGCCGAACCTACATTCCGGCGCTGGGCGGGGCCTTGTTGGCGAAGGCAGTCGATGGTCGGGTTGATCTGCTCACGCAACGTCAGGAGGGTGGCCCGCGAGGCTATTACCTGCGTGGTGTCGCCGAGCAGATGCAGAAGCAGGGGCGGAACATCGTTCACCTTGGAACGCCGTCGGCTAACCCGATGAACAACGCGCCATTCCTGCGCGGCAACGCACGGGTCGATCGGCTCACGGTCGCCGGCTACCTGAGGCACGTCTATGACACCTACGTGGACTGGCTCCGCGAAGCCGACGGCTACACGCTCGACCAGGCGTACTCGGCGTTGGTGGCGTTCGTCTACGTCCGCATGAGAGTTCAGCAAGACGAGGACAGCAAGCGCGCGACCGGCACGCGCATGGCGGCTGCTGCCTCGCTTTCGAGCCTTATTGAGGCGGTCCAGCTCTGGATCACCGAGGACCCCGAGGAGGGTGCCCGTGGCCAGGCGCTCGTCGCCGCGGCGCTCTCGCTCGCGTGGAAAGACATCGAAGTCATCCCTAAGCACCATCCCGCACCGTTCGACGTGCGCGCGGCCAGCGTGCTCGCTTGCGAGGTCAAGCAGAAGGCCGTCGGCGAGACGGACGCACTCGAGCTCGCGCGCCGGGCCGCGGCCGCCGACTGTGATCTCGCCTTGTACGCAGCCCTCGCGGCAGATCAGCAGCCGCTGGCAACCGACCGCCTACGACGTGACGCGCTCGACCGGCACGGAGTTCTGCTTGACGCCGTCCATGATGCACACGAGCTGATCGGCCATGTGGCTGTCCATGGCGGCGTTCCTGCGTCCGACGTCGCGCGACGGCTTCCGCAGGCACTCGCCGCGTACTCGCCGGACGCCGGCGTGAGCGAGCCCGGGCTTCGGCGGGTGGTCGGCCTCCTCGAGAGCGGGACGAGCGCGTGACGCCGCTCCTAGCCCCACCGCCCTCAAGCCCTGCCGCGCGCAACGTCATGCGCGGCAACCGGGGACGCGACACGCGGCCTGAGCTGGCCATACGTCGCGAGCTGCACCGCCGCGGGATGCGCTACCGCGTGCACCAGCTCGTGGTCGAGGGTCTTCGGTTTCGCCCGGACGTGGTGTTTCCACGGGCGCGCGTCGCCGTCGAGATCATGGGTTGCCTGTGGCACCGCTGCCCGCAATGCTCAATCGCCGACCCAAGAACAAACCGGGAATACTGGCGGGCCAAGCTCGACCGCAACGTGGAACGCGATCGCCGCAACGCCGCCGCGCTCGAGGACGCCGGCTGGGCGCTTATCGTGGTATGGGAGCATGAGGACCCGGCCGACGCGGCCGATCGAGTCCAAGCAACCGTCCGCGCTCTTTCCCTCAGCTGAGAAACGGCTGCTCGCCGATCTCACCGTCATCGCGCTGCAGGTACGCGACGTCCCGCGCGTGGCAGAGCGCACGGATCTCGCGTTGCGTCTTGCCCACGAGATCGCCCTCGCTCAGCATCCACTCGTCGGAATAGAACCTCGCCGCTTCGCCCACGCTCCCGTCCGACCACCGGACCACCAGCGAGCGCGAGCCAGGACTACCCGCCTCCAGCTCACGTACCTCCACGAGCGCGTCGACGATCGGTTCATTCACGTACGAGACCGTAGAGACTCGCGGAACGGATCGCTTCCGCAGCCCAGGCGACGGCCGTTGCCTTCCGATGCTCCTGATCACGCTACTGCCGTGTCAGCCAGTCGTAGGTGCTGGCGTAGAAGGCGTAAGGCCCCTCGAACATTTCTTCCCGAGGGCGGACGGAGTGGGACGTCGTCACCGGCCAACTCGGCGACTCTCCCGACGACGTCAGCTCGTCCCGCCAACTCTCGATCTCCGTCTGACCGCCTGGTTGCAGTACCGGCAGAGCGCGTGCCTTGGCGTTCAACCGCGCTCCCATCCGCAAAAGCAGCGCTTTCCAGGGATCATGCAGCGCCGACGAAGTCCACAGATCCGCGTCGATCTCGTCAAGCCGCGCGGTAACGATCGCCAGGCCTGAGTCGACCAGCCTGGCGTGCATGTCTTGGGCCCGGTGCCCAAGCAGTACGACTCGTATCTAGTCCTCACCGGCGAGTTCGCGGTGGTAGGCGGCATGGGCGGACGACACGCCCTCGATCGGATGCCGCGTGACACGTTGGCCACTGAGCGCGTCACAGCCGTAGCCGGCGTTATCGATGAAGAGGGCTCCGGCGTCGAACCGCACGTGACACGTGGGACAGAGACAAAGCAAGTTGTCGGCGGAGTCCGGGCCATCGTGGGGACGTCCGAGAGGACGAATGTGTGCCGCTTCGGCGTATCGCAAGCCTCCAGGCAACACGACCACCGTCCCGCACATCTGGCAGACGTGGTCCCGCCGCTCCTTCAGCGCCTTTGCGAGAGCGGTACTGCGAATGATGCGCTGGACGGTCGTTTCCACGCGTGCAGCGGCGCCCGGTTCCACCGGAGGTTCGGCTGTAATTGCCACGAGCCGGTAGCGGTATATGCGGAAGCCGTGCGGCGGGACTTCTTTCCAGAAGGACTCAACGCGAAAGAGGCCGTCGTAGCGGTATCCCGCGTCGGGAGTCCAAGCGGACGGATGGCGGGTGCGCCGCGTGCGACCACGAATCACTCGAACGGGAAGTCCGTCGGTGAAGCTCTTGACCAGGGCGAGATTCCCGCTCGTGAGCTGCTGGTCGGCGATATTCTGGCCGGTGTCGCGATCGATGCCCCCTTCCCCGACGTACACGATCAGATCCCCGTAATCCTCCTCGTTCGCATATCCGCCGCTTAGAACGACGGCATCTGCGCCGTTGACTGGATCGCCAGAGATTCCCTGCTGGTTGTGGCGGTGCAAACCCGCTGCTTGCACCTCCAGCCGCGTCCGAAATGCGGCGCCGACGCTCGCGCCGACATGGCCGAAAGTGCTCATTTGTCAAGGTCTACCGCGGCGGCCGCGAAAAGTCCTCGCCGAAAGGCCAGCGAGCACATATGAATCCGGAACCAGCGATGCTCGCGATCCGTGCATCGAGGGATAGCTGCACTGCAGAGTCGCGTGCCGAGCGCGTTCGTGGGCTTCCTGGCGGAACCGGTGGACTGGCATCAGGATGCGGAAACTAACTTCGCCGAGCCCGGCTGGACCCTGCGAGGTTCGGTGCAACTCTCTCCCTGGACGGTCAGGCAGCCGACGTAAGCGCTAGACACCTGGTTCGGGTACCTGTTCGCCTTCCCTCCGTCGCCCACGCTGCTCGGAGACCCGGCGCCAGCGACGAGTCTGACCGAACGTTCAGTGCCTAGCGGCTGCGCCGTCTAGGCTAGTTTGCTAGTTGAAGTACTAAGTACTAGCTTACCGCCGGTCCTTGAACGTATCGCGAGCAATAAAGGTCTTACGTGCCACATCGGCGGAGCCCCATGAACGTCGAAGGGCCACGAGCAGTGACGCGACCGTAAGGCCTGGTCGCTCGGACAAGCCGGAGAGGCGAAACTGGCAGCACGAGGACTGGGTTCGAGCGCTAGGCGAGCACTTCTTCCCCGAAGACGCCAAGGGCCATCCGGTGATCTTTCTCGTAGACGACGAGACGCTCGCGTCGATCCATCCGAGCGGCGTCGCCAAGACTGCCGTCGACAGTCTGACGGAGGTCGTGAGGCGCCGCCTCACGCCGGGTCGTCCCAACGGTGTATTTGACGGGATCTATCGAGAGGCAAGCAAATGGCGTTACGGGACTGATACGGCGGACTTCCCGCCGTCGCTTCCGTTGCTCGCGGTCTGTGTCCTTGCTGCCTCCAGGATGGGGACCGGTGGCTTTACAGCGGCGAACTACCGGGGTCCCTTCGGCACGTCACTGGGTCTTTCAACTGAGCGCATTCCGCCTGGCTATGAATCATGCGTTCCGCCTCTATGGCGGCAGCTCGAATGGTGGCTGGAGGAGCGTCAGCGCGGCGCACGAGGGCGCAGCACGATCGCAGTTACCGATCACCGGAGCAACATTGGGTATGCCGTCTCGCAGACGTTGTTCAGCGGCTCAGATGAAGGTCGATTGGCGGACTTCTTCCGTTCGATCGAGCTGCAGCCCGGAGAGCAGATCAGCGGCGCCGAGCTCCTCGCGTACTTTCGAGTCTGGGCTCCCAAACGCGGGTTGAGTGCGGGCGCGCACCGCATGCTGGAAGAGCCGGAGTTCGCGGGTGTACTCGACCGGATCCTCAGCGCCCACGCCGAGCGCTGGGATGAAACGCGCATACCGGGCACAAATCAGCGCCAGGGGCGCGTCCTCGTCCGCGTCAGGGCCTTCCCCCGCCCGACCATCAACTTGATGGCGCCTCAGCCTGACGGCTTCCCGGCTCGCTTTCCGGTGCGGTCGCCTCGCGGCGCCGTGGAGATGGTCGCAACGCAGAAAGGCTGGTACGACGCGGTTCCCATCGAGGCCTCCGACCACGTTCTTATGGACGGCGCCACGCTTGAGGGCGTTGAGTTCTCGCTGCGGCTCCACGGGGGTCGCCTGCACGTCCTTCGCATCAACGCCGAGGCGGGAGGCTGGACCTCGGTCGATACGCTGCGCCCGGGCGAGCGCCACTGGATTCTCGTGCATGAGTCGCTCTGGAAGGATGTGCAGCAGTTCCTCGAACGCAAGGCTGGCGCGGACTGCCAGGAGGACGAGCGCATTCGAGCGACGTTTCCGCAATGGCACTTGCTGCGAGATGTCGTCATCGACTCGAGCTACGAAGGCGACTTGCCAAGCGAGTTGCGAGTCCTGCTCCCGACCATCCGTAATCGCTTGAGCCTGGAAGGTGGGCTTCCGATCCGTGGATCAGACAGCTATCTCGTCGGCGGAGAGCCGGATCTTTGGCGACCGATCGACCTTGTGGGGCAAGGGATGGCCGCTTGCGTCGAGAGCCCGAATGGCACTCGGGAGCTGCCGGGCAGCGAGGCGCTCGTTCGACTGTCCGAACTCGAGCCCCGCCTGCCAGCGGGCGAGCACCGGATCATAGTTCCGGGAGCTTTCGCGAGGACGTTCCGAACTGTGCCATCAGCTCTCGAGCATCCGCGCGAGGTGCCGGAGGTCGGACACCGCCTCGACCTGGATGACCGCGGACGGGTTGTGGCTTATTGGCCGCCAGAGACTGTCAATGCCGGCGAAGACCTCCCTGACGCGGTCATCCGTGGAGCAGCCATCCAGGGTGGTCGCGTCCCGGAGGTGGGACCTCGTCCTGTCCTGGTTCACCGGGCCGCCACGTACGGCGTCATGCTCGGCGCGCGCCCAGGCCACCGACAAGGCACCCACGCCCCGCCGCCAGCGCCCCGCTGGATGCAGGATCGAGGCATGAGCGACCTGCTCTACGACGTCGTGCCCGCCTTCGAGGCAGTGTGGCTCATAACGACCTGGGGGGCCGAACGCACACGGCGTGCTCACCTCGTGAATGACGTTCCTCCTGCGGAGCCCCTCGAAGACGAAGAGGCTGTCGCGGCGTGGGCCGAGGAGTTCCTGGCGGAAGCCGTCGTGCGCTCCGAGGACCGCCTGCGTTGGGACCAGTACGTCGCCCGAGCGCGTGAGGTCACCGATGAAGGCTGAGCTGCTGCTCCAGTGGGCAAGCGAGCGCGGAAGCGGAAGCTGGCACGAATGGGTTAGCGCCACGCGGTGGGGCAGCGATCACGACGCAGGATTCGCGCCGCAGCAGCTCATGCGGACGCTAAGCACCCTAGGCCACCTTGAGATCGACTGGGCGACGCACACGTGGGCCGTCGCGCCCACGATCATCACACTCCTTCCGAATGCGGGCGGCCACGGGTTTCTAACCGGGGCTCGCACGGGCGCCCTTACGAGGAGACTGCAAGGTGAGATCGCCGAAGACCTGGAAGTCTTCATCTGGCTTCAGCCCCAGTCTGATGGACCCGACGCCTGCCTGATCGCCGCCGACGGTGACGGCGAGCTGCAGAAGCTGGCCGAGTGGCTAGGCGTGGACTTCGAGTTCAGTGTCTCCGAGCGGCTGTTGACAACCCTGCCAGACATCGACGCGATGTTGGCCAAGCGCCGCTCAACGCCAGGCGTCCCGGACTTCGGTGTGCGTCGCTGGGACCCATACAGGAGCTGGCGTCTCGCCGATCGCGACGACGCACCTGGCCTATACGAGTACGAGCATGCAGGGCGGCGGGAGCTTCGATGGATCAGCGACGCGATGGAGATCTTTCGCGTCGACCTGCCGCTTGGTGTCTACGCAGAGCTCCGTCGGGCCGGCCGGTGTGAGGATGTCCTCAAGTGGTGGGGCAAGTCCATCAACGGTGACCTCGGGGTTCCGCTCTGGGCACCGGCTCCGAACCTTCACGCTCGAGCGGCCGCCCTTTGCAGCGGCGTTGCACCTCTACGCCGAGGAAAGGTGACGCTCTATAAGAACGTGCCCCTCCCGTTCGCTCAAGATCTCGCCGCGAGCTTGGGACAGAACCTCGTCGCGTACGAAGGCTAAAGGAAGTCATGAGAGACCTTCATTCACTTTTCGAAGGCCTTCGCGAAGGGCTCTTCCGCTACTACAACACCCCGTTCGCGCTCGCCAGCAAGGAGCTGCAGGACGAACGTCAACGCCTGCTTGATCGCGACGAGGCGAGCTGGCGTTACCCATACGTCGAGCCGATCCGGGAGTTCCGCTCGGCTCCTGGCACCGTCGAAGACGCCTGCGCCGCAGCGGGCGCACCCGCAGAGCTGGCGACGTTCGCGCGGATCGGTCTCTTGCCGCAAGGCGTCGACTCGCTCTACACGCATCAGGCCGCCATGCTCAAGTCGGCGCTCGCAGGCCGAAACGCCGTGGTGACCGCCGGAACCGGCTCGGGAAAGACCGAGGCGTTTCTTCTTCCGATCCTTGGTGGACTCCTCTCTGAATCGGCCGACTGGCAGCGACCAAACGCGGACGCTCCACCGCTGTGGTGGCGCAGCGGAGCCAACTGGGTGCCCCAGCGCCAGCACGAGCGTCGCACGGCCGCCGTGAGAGCCATGGTCCTCTACCCGATGAACGCTCTGGTCGAGGACCAGCTCGTCCGCCTGAGGCGCGCGCTCGACGGCCCGGGCATTCGTGACTGGATGGCCGAGAACCGGCCCGATCAGCGCTTCTACTTCGGGCGATACACCGGACAGACACCAATCTCCGGCGGCCCTGAGAAGCGGTCTACGCGCGACCGGCTGAAGACGATCCTCCGTAAGGCCGAGGAACGCGCCCTCCGTGCGGCGGAGGACGATCCCGACGGAACTGACGGGCGACGGTTCTACGTGCCACAGCTTGGCGGCGCAGAGATGCGGTCTCGCTGGGACATGCAGGCGCATCCGCCGGACGTGCTCATCACGAACTACTCGATGCTCAACATCATGCTGCGGCGTCGGCGCGATGACCCGATCTTCGAGATGACCCGAGCATGGCTCGAAGACCCCGCGAACGTCTTCACGCTCGTCGTCGACGAGCTGCACATGTACCGGGGCACTCAGGGCAGCGAGGTTGCCTATTTGATTCGCAACCTTCTTCTCCGACTCGGGCTGCTGGAGCGCCCCGAGCAGGTCCGGTTCCTGGCCGCATCAGCATCCCTGGAGGCAGGGCGCGATGAGGAGTTCCTGGAGGGGTTCTTCGCTCAACCGCATACCAGTTTCGACGTACACCGGGGCGAGTTCCGCCAGCTCGACGGGCCTGCGCCCAATCTCGAAGGCCAGCTTGACCGGCTCGTCTCGCTCGACGAAGACGAGGATCTGAGTCAGCTGGTTAGCGACCTTGGTGCGGTACGTGCGCTCAATGACGCGTGCGTGGATGCCGAGGGCAGGTCCTTGACCCGAGCGCTACCGGAGCTTGCCAAGTCTCTCTTCCCTGACGCCAACGGCAGTGGCGAGGCCGCAACGGCCAACTTGCTCCGCGCGGTAGGCGAGACAGAGGCCCTTCGCACGCGCGCGCATCTGTTCCTCCGCACGGTGCAAGGGGTGTGGGCGTGCTCGAACCGGAGTTGCTCCTTCGGCGGCGATCCGGACACGCGTCGCAACATCGGACGACTGTACGACCAGCCCCGTTACCGATGCGAGTGCGGAGGTCGCGTCCTCGAGCTGCTGTATTGCGAGACGTGCGGTGACGTTTTTCTTGGCGGCTACGCGTTCAAGGAGCGGCACAGCAACGCTTGGCACCTCTTCCCTGACTCGCCAGATCTCGAGGGTGTCCCCGAGAGAGCCCGTCTTGGCAAGAACCCTGAGACCTATCTCATGTACTGGCCGCAACCGGATCGACCTGCGGTCCCAAACGTCGATCCGGCATGGGATCGAGGCCCTTACCACTTCGAGTTCAGACGGAGCCAGTACGACCCGCGGCTCGGCCGGCTGGAGAACATCGTTCCAAACGCGACGGGATGGAGCTTCCACGTCTCTGTCCTCCCGGGCAAGGACGGCGACTTGAGCCGGCTCTCGCCTCTCCCGATCTTCTGTCCCCATTGCGGCGATGACGCCGAACGCAAGTACGCGCGCGGCGGTCGCAGACGTGCCGTCGAGGATCGTGCGCGTACGCGGTCCTCCATCCGGACCCAAGGCATGGGCTTCGAGAAGGCCAATCAGGTCCTCGCCGACGGACTCATGCGCGAGCTCGAAGACAACCGCAAGCTCGTGCTGTTCTCCGATAACCGGATGGACGCCGCGAAGTTGTCAGCCGGCTTGGAGCTGAGTCACTTCCGCGACCTCGTACGACAGCTTCTGTACGGCGCGCTCCAGGCGCGAGCGCGCCTTGTCGAGGACGCTGCGCTTTTCGAGGCCTACGAACTCGGTGAGGATCGGTCGCCTGAGGCGCGAGCGGCACGTCGCCGTATCCGGGAGTACTCGCTCGAGGACGCGACCAAGGTCTCCGACCTTCTGAACGGCGAGTTCGACGACGAGCATGAGGAGAAGGCCAAGGCAGAGCTCGCGCGCGCGCGACTTCGATCGCCGGCCAGCCAACTGACAACCCTAGGCACGAGAGTTCGGACCGAGCTTCTGAGCCTCGGCGTCAACCCTGGAGGCCCGGACTACAGCCTTCAGCGGTATTCGCTTGTCGGCGACGACACGCGGCGAGCTTATTACCCCTGGCATACGCTCTACCTCTGGCCCCCGGAGGCCCACCCGCCGAAGGCGAAGGACGATGTTCCGGATCGGGGCGAGCGGCTACGCGATCGCATCGAGTCCTCACTGCTAACGGAATGCATCAACTCGGTGTACTCCGGCAGCGGCCGCGACCTCGAATCGATTGGACTTGCATATACGACGTTGAATCCGCTGAAGGAGCTTGCCGCTCCCGAGAACATGGACACGGGCCGCTTCCGGGATGCCGTAGCGGGGACGATCCGCAAACTGGGGGAGCTTCGACGGTTCCAAAGCCTCCGATACGGCATGGCCGATCCGCCACCGAAGGTTCGCGACTACTGGGAACGTGTCGCTACCGAGAACGGCATCGCATACGAGGCACTGAAGCGGGCGATCACACGCGCATTTAGTGGCGCCGTGCTCGAGTTCCTAATCGATCCTGCGCAGCTCTATCTGGTGCCAGCCGGCGAACACGCGTGGGTCTGTACGCGCTGCCGACGTCAGCACCTTCACACTGCCGGCGGCGTCTGCACCTACTGCCTGCGAAAGCTCCCGGAGGAGCCGGTCAAGGTCGATCACTCCACCGATTACTACGCCTTCTTGGCGGCCCAGAGCGGGGACCCGTTCCGCCTCCATTGCGAGGAGCTGTCCGGCCAAACCGGGCGAGCCGCGTCAGGCGAGCGCCAGGCCGCGTTTCAAGACATCTTCCTCGAGGAGCAGAACGAGGTCGTCGAAACGATCGACCTGCTCAGCGTCACGACCACCATGGAGGCGGGTGTCGACATCGGTGGTCTGCGCGCCGTGATGATGGCGAACATGCCGCCGATGCGCTTCAACTACCAGCAGCGCGTTGGCCGCGCCGGCCGCCGCCGAGATCCGCTGGCCGTCGCGCTGAGGCGGGCTGGGTTTCACGGACACCGTGATTGCTGGTTGTGGGTGATCCT
>CALALQ010000319.1 GCA_937925595.1 uncultured Demequina sp.
CGACGGCTCTCCCGGCTTGGCCGTCTTCTGGACCTGCTCCTTCTTCTTGCCCGGCCGCTCGTTCTTGAGCGAGCCCGGGTCGAGCGTCCCATCGACCGACCACACCGGGAAGTCCCAGCGCAGGCAGGTCGGATCGATGGGCGGCCACGATCGCACGGCCGCATCCAGCACGACCACGCCGTCCTCCTCGTGCGGCCGCAGGACGAGGTGCGTGTCGGTGGCCCGGGACTGCGCGCCCGCCCCGGCCCCGACGTCGGTCACGCTCTTGCCGCTCTGGCTGCCCTTGGTCGAGTGGTGGATCAGCACGAAGCAGCAGCCGAGACGGTCGGCGAAGGCGTCGATGCGGTTGTAGATGTTGGCCATCGTGCCGTTGTCGTTCTCGTCGCCGCCGGCGGGCATAAAGCGGTAGAAGGCGTCGAGGACGATGACCTTGTACCGGCCGGGCTCGAGCGACTCGACGTACGGCGCGAGCGTGAAGATGTCCTGGAGCCGGCCGCGGAGGTTGTCCACGAAGATCCGCTCGGCGATCTCACGCATCGCCACGCCCCGGGCCTGGGCGACCTTCGGCAGCCGGTGGGCGCTGGTCTCGCGGTGCAGCTCGTTGTCGATGATCAGCACCGGCCCGGACTCGGTCTGGTATCGCCCCAGCCACGGCCGCCCGGTCGCGACCGCGATCGCCAGGTCGAGCGTGAGCCAGCTCTTGCCGGTCTTAGGGCTGGCGATGACGTTCATCGTCTCGCCGGCGCGGAGCAGGCCGTGGATGACCGGGTCTCGGAGCTTCGGGTACGCCGCGACGAGTTCGCCCACGGGCACGGGGCAGGGCTCGAATGGCGAGGCCGCCTTCGCCGGCGGGTCAGTCATGAACACCGAGAGGTCGACGCCGGTCGCGTGCTCGCGCGAGCCGTAGCCCTCGGCCGCCAGCGCCGACGCCGCGGCCGCGAAGTCGCCGTGGTGTTCGAGCAGTGCGTAGACCGCGAACGGCGAGTACCCCTTGTGCGCCTCGAATGGCGCAGCGTTCGTCGAGAAGACGTAGAAGACGCGGTCCTTCAGCGTCGCGCTGGTGCCGGCCGCCTTGCCGGGCCGACGCCAGTGCTCGTTCTCGCCCGACTTCACAAGCGTCCAGCTGTGCC
Source organism: uncultured Demequina sp. (assembly GCA_937925595.1). The sequence continues at coordinate 1,131 of CALALQ010000319.1, forward strand.
GGAGCAGGATCTCGCGTGGATCGCCTCGGTCGTTGAAGTCGTCGCCCGGCCGCAGGCCTCCCGCGCTCGGGGCACCGGCCTGGCCCACCACCTCCGCCGGCGTCTCGTTCAGCGCCCAGGCGCAGCCGAGCAGTACGCCCCGCTCGTCGGCGCTCACGATCGGCGGGCGGCACAGATCGCCCTGCACGAGCGCGTAGCCCGCCGAGGGCGCGCACAGGAAGAGTCCGCCCTCGCCCCGCGTCTCGATGATGGTCACCGTGACGACCCACGCGCCGCTGGCGTCACGCCGGGGGGTGTACTCCTTGCTCCCGATGACGACGGGCTCGTCGGTGCCAACCTCCATGCGACGCTGAGCGAGCTTGGTGTTGCCCGACACTGGCTCCGCGCAGCGGTACACGACGTGCCGCCCGCCCGAGGGCGTGGTCTCGATCACCAGGCGATCGACCAGCCCGGGCGCGGCCGCCTCGACGGCCTCGCGCCACGCCCCGAACGCCTCGCCGCCGCCGCCGTCCCAGTTGTCGAAGTCGATCATCTCCAGGTTGCCGGAGACCGACCCGCACACCAGGCACATCGCCCCGTCCGCCACCACGTCCTCACTAGCCGGAGAGAACCACGAGCCAAGCTCCTGGTCCGTCGGCAGGCGCTTCTGGTACGGCTTCCATGCCCGCAGCGCCACGCGCTTCTCATCGCCGCGTCGCAGGGCCGGCAGGGCACAGAGCCCCGCGGCCACGCAGGCGGACGCGTGAGAGCGAAGGCTCCCGTTGAGATTGGGTTTGCCCTCGGCCATCAGAATGGGATCTCGTCGTCGGGGATGCCAAAGGTGCTGCCCGCGCCGACACCGGCCGGCGCGCGAGGCTCGTCGGGGAGGTCGTCGCACGACTCAAGCCGCGGCGGCTTCTCGCCCAGGGCGTAGCCGACGATGCGCTCCCACTCGTCGCCCGGCTTCTTCTCGACCGTGATGCGCAGCGTGGGCGCGACCGCGCCGGCCTCGGCCCACTCCACCGCCTCCTCGACCGATCCGGGCAGCGGGTCGTTTGAGCGCTGCCGCCACCACTGCTCGGCCTTCCTGCGGGCGTACCCGCCCTCGGGGTGCTCCAGGCAGATCCACTCCCGCACCCAGCGGTTGAAGCCGATGCGGTACTCGACCCGCATGGTGGGCTTGGCCAGGGGATCGCTGCGCTTGTGGTGGACGAAGTACGAGACCTCGATCACGCGCTCGTCCCGCCGCGCCGGCGCATCCGCACCCGACACGACCGACGCGTCCGACGCGACGGCCGTGTGCTTGACCTGCCGAGGCGGGAACTTGTGCCCGCACTCGGGGCAGACGGCGTAGGCGGCGTGGATCAGCGCATCGCACTCGGGGCACTGCTTTGCCGGGGCCTCGCCCGGCGCGCCGGTATGGTCCGCCAGACGAATCGCATCGACCGGACCGTGCCGCAGCACATTGCCGCCGAAGTCGAGCACGAGGCAGTCGGTCTTCCCCTCGGCCAGCCGGAAGCCTCGGCCGACCATCTGGTAGTAGAGCCCGGGGCTCATCGTCGGGCGCAGCATCGCCACGCAGTCGACATTCGGGGCATCAAAGCCCGTCGTCAGCACGTTCACGTTGGCCAGGTACTTCAGGTCGCCCGCCTTGAAGCGGGCGATCAGCGCGTCACGCTCCTTCGCGGGCGTGCCGCCCTCGACGAAGCCGCATTCGGCCCCGTGCCTCTCGCGGAGCACACGCGCGACGTGCTCGCCGTGACGGACGCCCGAGCAGAAGAGCAGTACGCTCCGCCGGTCCGCCGTTGCCGCCACGACCTCGGCGCACGCGGCCTCGACCAGCGCGTCCTCGTCCATGCGGTCCTCAAGCTCGCCCGCTACGAACTCGCCGCCCCGCACGTGGATGTCGCTGGTGTCGGCGGTGGCCTTGCCGGCCCTGCTCCTGAGCGGGCAGAGGTAGCCCTGCACAATCAGCTCGCGCACGCCCGCCTCGAAGCACACTTCGTGAAGCACCGACTCGGGGCCGCAGATCGTGCCGGTCTTCATCCGGTAGGGCGTCGCCGTCAGCCCGATCACGCGCTGGTGATCGCACAGATCGCTGGCGTCGGCCAGGAAGCGGCGGTACATCCCCTCGCCATCGGGCGGGATCAGGTGCGCCTCGTCCACGATGACCAAGTCGAGCGGCCCGAGGTCGTGCGCCCGCTGGTACACCGACTGGATGCCGGCGACCGTCACCGCGTACCCGAGATCGCGCCGGCCCAGCCCCGCGCTGAACACGCCCACCGGCAGGTCGGGGGCGACCGCCCGCAGCTTCCCGGCTGCCTGCTCCAGCAGCTCCTTCACATGGGCGAGTACGATCACCCGCCCGTTCCACTTCTGCACCGCGTCGCGGCACAGCTCCGCGATGACGTGCGTCTTGCCCGAGCCGGTCGGGAGGACCACCGCGGGGTTGGTGTCGCTCCTCGCGATGTGGCTCCATACCGCATCGACGGCATCGCGTTGGTATGGCCTGAGTTCCATCAATCCGTCGCCTCCATGCTTGTGATCCGGACGACCACCTTGCCCCCGGGCACGACCGATCCGCGCTCGATCTCGAGCCGATCGATCTGGCCGTCGTCCTCGTACACCCCGCCGTGCCCGAGGGCGTCGAGCAGGGCCTTCATCGCGTTGTCCAGGTCCCGCCGCCGCCGGTCGGGCGGGTGGGCGGTGACATGCACCGCCACCCGTCCCGACATGGGCTCTGCCGTTCGCCGCGCGAGCCGCGCGCAGACGCGCCTGCGGAACTTCCGTCCCTCGCGGCTGATCAGCGTCCGATCGCCGACGCGACGCCAGTAGTGGTTCACGCTGGGCGGGTACGGCAGCTCGACGACGAACGCGCCATCGTCCGCCGCCGCGGCGGTCAGCGCTTCCACGGCGGCGTCCCTCCCCCGGCGGCCGCCATCGGGCGCTGCTGTGCGACGCCGTTGTCCCGCTTCGCGTAGCCCTTGATGGTGTTGGTCGGCTCGCCGTTGTCCTCGCGGCTCTTGATGGCGACGCTGACAACCAGCGGCAGGTTGTGCAGCTCGACCGAGTCGCGCGGCCGCAGCACGTTCACCGCCCGGCAGATTGCCGACAGCGTGCCGCGAGCGATCTCGACCGTCTGCGTGTTGGGGTGCCTGAGCGTGAGCCGGTCCCAGAGCTTGCGGCCCTTGAACGGCCCCTCCAACACCTCCATCTCCAGTTCGAGGTACTCGCCCTTGCCGTTCTTGGTCGGCTTCATCTCGCTGGCCGTGATGGCGGCCAGGTACTTGCCGGCGGGGATGGGATCGAAGCCGGCATTGGGCTCCACGTTCGTCGCGTCGAATCCGTTCAGGTCTGCCATGGGTCAGGCTCCTTGCTTCTGGGTGTGCTGGGTGGTCTCGTTCTGGTTGACGTTCTCGATGACTGCGCTGGGATCGCCCTCGCCGCGAGCCAGCGCCGCGAAAACGCGATAGTCCAGCGGCAACTCGTCGGGCAGGTTCAGGCGGTTCTTGGCGACATGGGCGGGCCGCTCGGTCGTGCGGAGGATCCGCTCGCCCGTGCCGATGCCCTGCGTGCGCTTGCGGTCGAAGCCCTCGCTCTGGGTCTTCGTGTGGACGCGGTAGGTGGCGAAGAGCACCTCGTCGCACCACTCCTGGATCAGCGCCGAGGCCTGCTTCTGCAAGCGGGGCACATAGCGGTCGTAGGTGTCGGTCTCGGGGTTGGCGAACTTCTCGATCGCCGCGTGCGCGATGAGAACGACCTGCATCCCGCGCTCGGTCCGCAGCGCGTCGAGCCCGGCCAGAACCTCGCGCCACTGCGTGAGCGCGAAGACGTAGCCCTTCGCGTAGCCGATGTCCTCGATGGTCTCGACGCCGCGCTTCGCGCAGACCTCGGCCCAGATCAGCCGCTCGAGCCAATCGAGGCTGTCGATGACCACCGTCCGGTAGCCGTGCTCCTCGCTGTAGAGCGCCGACAGCGCTCCGAGCACGTCGGCGTACTTGGTCGCCAGCGGGAAGCGGTCGCAGTCGATGTCGTTGGTGCCCTCTTCGGTCGTGATGAAGACGGACGTCTCGGCCATCGCGCCGAAGGTGGACTTGCCGACGCCGTGAACGCCGTAGAGCATCACGCGCCGCGGCATCAGCGTGCGGCCCTTCTGGATATGTGCGAGTGCGGTCATGATCGATGGGTCTCCTGCTGGTTGGTTTGCTGGTTCAGGACTGGCTTGTGAGGGAAAGGCGGTCGTACAGCCGCAGGGACTCGAACCCCGTGGGCCAGCGACCGGTCTCCCGGCAGCGGACGAGCTCTTCGATGGCGCGGTCGTTCTCGGCCTGCGCGGCATCCAGACACCGCGGCGCGATCTGCCAGACGCCGCAGCGGAACGGCTCGCGCTTCTCGACCGCGATGATGTGAACGGGCAGGGCGACGCCGCTCACGACGGCGAGCAGCGCCCGGTAGAAGGCGAGCTGGTGGACATATCCGAACGCGTCGATGTGCCACTCGAACGTGTCCAGCGAGTCGGCCGTCTTGAGGTCCACGAGCCCGCGGCCGTGCCTGGGGTTCACCCAGTCGAGCCGGGCCTGGCACAGCACGCCGCCCATCCGGCCGCGCACCACGCCCTCCGCGACGCCCTCGGCCAGCAACTCCCGAGCGAAGACATGCTCGCGCACGCTCGCCGCCATCTGCTCGACCGTCGCGGCGTCGGTGTCGGCCAGCACGGGCCTGCCGCGCTTCTCGGCCCATTCGGCGAACGCCTTCGTGTTCGAGCCGTAGGGCTGCCCGGTCTTCGGATTGATCGGCCCGCCGACCGCGTACTCGGCCTCGTAGCGCCCGCGACCCTCAAGGATCAGCGTGTGCGCCGCCCGACCGACGAGGAACGCGTGGCTGTCCCGATCCGGGATCAGCCCCATCTCCTTGCGCCGGAACAGCAGCGGGCACGAGCGGAACTCCGCCAGCCGGTGAGAGGTAAGGCAATCGCCGCGACGGGCGTGGTAGGTCTCGGCATGCTCGCGGATGAGCACACGGGCGAGGTCGATCGCGCCGTCGGCGGTCGTTGTCGGGTTCGGGCGGATCTCGCGGGCGTAGTCGCCTTGGCCGAGACGCACCAGCGGGTCGTTCGCGTCGGTGTTCACAGCCCCGCCTCCTCGAGCTCGCGCTCGGCTTCGAGGTGGCGGCGGCGTGCCTCATCGGACCCGCTGGAGCGGGACGCCCGGCGCGACTGCTTAGATGTGCGGCGGGAGGGCTCGGGGGCGGGCGACTGCTCGTCCCGGTCGAAGTGGGCCGCGTCCGCCTCGGCGAGCGCGAGGCCGAAGGCGGCC
>CALALQ010000320.1 GCA_937925595.1 uncultured Demequina sp.
GGGAGCGGGTGCTGGCGGAACTGCGCGGGCACTTCCGTCCCGAGTTCCTGAACCGGGTCGACGACATCGTGTTGTTCACCCCGCTCACGCTGCCCCAGATCGAGCACATCGTCGAGCTGCAGCTCGCCGATCTTCGGAACAGGTTGTCGGAGCGCCAGATACACCTGGATATCACGCCGGAAGCACGCCGGCTCATCGCCGAACACGGTTTCGACCCGGTCTACGGTGCGCGGCCGCTGCGGCGGTACATCGCCCACGAGGTCGAGACCAAGATCGGTCGTGCGCTGTTGCGGGGTGAAATCGCACCGGGTGGCACCATCAGTGTCACGGTGGACGGCGGCGAGCTCGCCGTCGCGTATGCGGAACCCGCCGTCGCGGCCTGAGAAGAGGTGTCGTCATGGGATCCGATGCAGGCAAGGAGGCGAAGCCATGACCTCGGTCCATGCCGACCCGCACGTGACCGCGATCCGGGCCGTGGTGCCCCGGACCCCACAGGGTTGCGAGGAATGTCTTCGCCTCGGCACCCCGTGGGTACATCTGAGGCTGTGTCTGTCGTGCGGACACGTCGGTTGCTGCGACTCCTCGCCGGGCAAGCACGCGAGCGCACACGCTCACGCCCTTGGCCATCCGATCGTCCAGTCGATGGAACCCGGTGAAGATTGGCGCTGGTGTTATGTCGACCAGAATTTCGTCTGAGGACGCCCCACGCCTCGGCGACGGTCAGCTCGTCGACGACGAGACTCCGGATACAGTCGGGGCATTCCCGCGGTTGACGGACGCCCAGGTAGCGACGCTCGAGACCGGAGGCACACGTCGATCGGTTCACGCCGGCGAGGTGCTGATCCGAGCGGGCACCCGCAGCAGCGACTTCTTCGTCATCCTTTCCGGCAAGGTCGCGATCATCGACGAGGGCGCCGAGGACGGTGAGCGTCGGATATTGCGCCTGCACGGTCCGGGCCGATTCCTGGGCGAGCTCGGACTGCTGGAAGACCAGGTGGCGTTCTTCACCGCCGAGGCGATCGAAGACGGCGAGGTGCTCGTCGTCCCAGCCGAGCGGGTGCGCGAGCTCGTCGCCCACGACCTCGTGCTCAGCGATCTGATCCTGCGGGCCTACCTGGTGCGCCGGCACCTACTGATCGGGCTCGGTTCGGGGTTCCGAATCATCGGCTCCTGCTATTCCCCGGACACGTTGCGGCTTCGCGAGTTCGCGATGCGCAACCGGCTGCCCCACAAATGGATCGATCTGGAGCAAGACGAACGGGCGGAGCAACTGCTGCAAAGCCTGGGTGTCACCCCAGAGGACACTCCCGTCGTGATCTGGCACGGCGAGAAGGTGCTGCGCAATCCGACGAACGCCGAACTCGCCCGCATCGTCGGGCTTCCGGTCCCGGACGCAGCGCACGACGTATGCGACCTCGTCGTCGTAGGTGCCGGACCGGCGGGTCTGGCCGCGTCCGTGTACGGCTCATCCGACGGGTTGAACACGGTGACACTGGAGTCGATCGCCGCAGGTGGGCAGGCTAGCACCTCCTCCCGGATCGAGAACTACCTGGGCTTTCCGGCAGGGATCTCCGGTGCCGAATTGGCGGAGCGGGCCGTGATTCAGGCCGGGAAGTTCGGTACCCGCCTTCTAGTATCGGCGGAGGTGACCGGTTTGGGATCCGAGGGCGGGCACCATGTGCTCCAGCTCGCGGACGGCGGCGAGATCCGCGCCCGGGCGGTCGTGCTCGCCACCGGGGCGCGATATCGCAAGTTGGAGGTTCCGGGAATCGAGGCACTGGAGGGGAGAAGCGTGTATTACGCCGCAACCCATCAGGAAGCGCGGCTGTGCGGCACCGACCCTGTAGCCATCGTCGGCGGCGGAAACTCCGCCGGCCAGGCCACCGTCTTCCTCGCAGACCATGTCTCCCACGTTCACCTCCTCATCCGCGGCCACGACCTCGGAAAAAGTATGTCCCGGTATCTCGTCGACCAGATCGAACGCCATCCGCGCGTGACCGTGCACCGAAATGCCGAGATTCGTGAGGTCCACGGCGACAAGTACCTCGAAGAGATTGCAATCGAGGACAATTGCACGGGCGACAAGGCCAGGATCCGGGTGCACGCTCTGTTCGTCTTCATCGGGGCGACGCCGCATACCGGGTGGCTGACCGACGCGATCGCGCTCGACGACCACGGCTTCGTCCTCACGGGCGTGGACGCCGTCCCCGCCCGTGAGGACGGCAACCAGAGACTCGGCGCCCCGCCGTCGAGAACACTCGAAACAAACCGGGCCGGCCTGTTCGCAGCGGGTGACGTCCGCAGCGGCTCGGTAAAACGGGTCGCATCCGCTGTCGGTGAAGGAGCGATGGCGGTACGACAAATCCATGAATACTTCGAAAGGAACTGACGACATGCCAGTGATGGGCACTGCAAAATTCCAGCGGTTCTTCCGGGCAGCGGCTGGACTGCACGTCGACCGGAACGATCTCAAACGCTATACAGATTTCATCGACGACAAGATCTACGACCTGATCCTCATCGGTAAGGCCTCGGCAAAGGCAAACCTGCGGGACGTGATCGAACCGTGGGACCTGCCGATCACCAAGGGGCTGCAGGAGAGCATCGACCGATTCGAGAAGCTGGACGAGGAGATCGAACTACAACCTCTGCTCGACCAACTGGCGGCCCGGCCATCCTTGGACGTGGCTCTCTCCGAGGAGACCGAGCAACGACTGCCGCTGATCGCCGGAGGCCTGAGCGTGGCGCTGGCGCATACCTTCGTCACGGTCGAGCCGGACCGCAAAAACCCCGGGACCGCCGAATGGAGCGTCGCCTTCGACATCTTCCACCTACTGCTCTGACCCCGGGCGGCTGCCGGGGGCGACAGAGATCGATTTCCCACCCCACTGCGACGTCGGCGACTACACCGTCACCCAAATCGCAAACGTGCAGGACGTGTGCGAGTCCATCTCGGCCTTGGCCGTAGCGGGAAGTCCAGCTAGAGCGCACGCCTGAGAAGCGAGCGGGAGTGAGACGCCGTGCCTGGTGCGAGAGAAATTGGGGCGGATTCAGAGCAGGTGTTCGGTGGGGAGCCGCAGCGGGTCGGCAGCTTCCGATTCTTCCTCGACGGTCAGCGGTGGGAATGGTCCGACGCCGTCGCCCAGATGCACGGCTACCGGCCCGGGGACGTCACGCCGACCACCGAACTGCTGCTGTCCCACAAGCATCCCGAGGATCACCGGCGCGTCGCCCGCGTCCTCGAACGGATGATCAGTGACGCCGAACCGTTCAGCAGCAAACACCGCATCATCGACACCGCCGGCAAAGTTCACCTCGTCGTGGTCGTCGGCGACCTCTTGCACGACGACACAGACGCCGTGATCGGGACCACCGGCTTCTACATGACATCACCCAGTCCTACCGCAGCGATGTCAAGGAGTCGGTCGACGCGGCGGTCGCCGAACTCGCCGAGTCACGGGCGGTAATCGAACAGGCCACGGGCGCACTGATGCTGGTCTACGGGATACCCGCCGACCGCGCCTTCGACGTTCTCACCTGGTGTTCCCAGCAGACCAACACCCGACTTCGCACGATCGCCGAACAACTCGTCACCGGATTCGTCGAGTGCGAACCCGCTGCGGACCTACGGACCCGGTTCGACCACCTTCTGCTCACCGCCCACCAGCGAACCCGGCAACAGGGCTGAGTGAGTGACAGTCCCGCGGGGTGTAGGGAGTCAAACGAAACCTGGACCGGGCTGCCGACCGGTCGAGCACCCGATCTGGCACCCGCGCATCCGGGGACGGCTGGGTCGCGCGCGCTGCGCCGGCAATGATCATCCCGCCTCGTTCGACGGTTGTCGCGTCTGCTCGATGCGTTGCCGCTGCCGGACCCCGTACGCCGCCTCTCTGACGGCGGCGTCGTCCTCGAGACCCGACCCGAGCGCCCCACCGATGGTCGCGATGGACGCCAGTAGCCAGGCGAGGGTGAGGTAGTCGGAAAAATTCACCCCGTGCCCGAGAATGCGGGACAGCAGTTCCGGGGGAAGAGTCAGACACGCGGTGAACAGCAGCAGGCCGAACAAAGCCACGTGGAGGACGATCACGCCGATGACCAGGGTGACGACGGTGGCGGTGTTGTACAGCACCGAACGATCGCGCTCCTCCGGCGACTTCGGTCGTTCCCACAGTTCGTGTTCGACGAGCAGCCAGAGAATCATCGCCACGATCGACAGGACCGTCGCCGCACTCATCCGCCATGGGCCCATCGTGTCGGCGAACAACCAGATCGTGTTGGTGGCCAGTGCGATCGCACCCGTGGCGAAGGCGCCGACGAGCACCTTCGACAGTCCGGTGACCAGTCGCCACGGCCGGTTGGCCCGCACCATCCCCGACAGCAGTCGCAGTCGCCGCAGTCCCGAGGGCGCCAAGTATCGGATGCCGTCCTTGATCTGCACACACGGGTACCGTCGCGCCGCGCCGGGAGGCATGAGTTCGGGTTCACCGAGAACGCGGGCGAGCGCGAGTTCGGTGACGGTGCGGATGCGGCGCTCGATCCGGACGCCGCCCACACCGGCGACCGAGATGAGTGCGAATCTGTGGTCGACGCTGACGTCGGCCACCACCGGCGCACACAGGTCGTCCACCGGCGCTCGGGCCGGTCAGGGCTTTGCAGGCGTTCCGGCAGGTAGTCGGCGATGCGTTCGGCAAGAGCCGCTGGTTCGCCCGGATCCGCGATCAGCAGCACCGAAACCTGCTCACCCGCGGCACCGGAGTGCCCCGCCTGCAGATGCTCGTTCGTCGTCACCGCCTTCGCGTACCTGCCCGGTGTGTCCCCAAACTCCAGGCTGTGGGTGCGAGTCGATCACAGCGCCCGCCACGGATATCGGCTGCCAGTCCGTGTCCGGTAGACACCCCGCAGCGTCTGAGGATGCACCGCGGACACGACCACAACCCGCGGGATCTGGTCCGCTCGGTGCACCCCGCTGATCGATCCATTAGGGGCAAACGGGCCAATGACTGGGCATCGATCTCCTTACGGGATAGCGACCGGGCTGAGGATTCTGACAAGTTCGTGGGAATAAGGCACTGACACGACGGCGAGAACCTGCAGGTCGGAGATCCGCGAAGTGACACCGATCCGCGGAACCTACAGTTTTTGTTGTTGTCGAGATGCGCCGAAGATGAGCGAGATGGGCGGGGCAGATTAACTGGGCCGACCGCAGCTTTATAAGGCTTCTGAGCTGCGGTTTCCCGGAATGAAACCTTGACCGGCTCTCTCGCGTCTCACCGAGTCTCTGTCAGTCTGTAGCGGCGTGTCCTGTCAATCTTCACTGCATCTCGACACGGACAGCCGGAAGAATCCGCACCATGAGCGTTCCCGATGCTGCCGAGCTCGACCGGCTCTTCTCGTTGTGGAAGGACGCGCTGTGGAAAGCACATGGCATCGCTGCCAGCGAGGCCGAGAACAACCGGAAGCTCTACCGGTACAGGATCACGAGCATCGACCGGCTCGGCGCGAACTCGCTGGAAGTCCACCTCGAGTTCGCGCCGAACGCGGTCTACGGCATCGAGCACCTTCCCGGATCCAAGGCCAGCATCGTGATACCTCTGGTGACGCGCGGTGAGATCAACGCACCACCGGGGATGGCTCACTTGCTGACCGAGTTCATCGCTTCCGGCGAGATCCGCCCCGATAACTTCATCGGGACGGATGCGGACGGCACTCCCCGGTGTCCTGTGGAATTGGAACTAGGACATGTCCGGCGAGCATCGACGAGGTGGCGATGACACACGAGATCACCATGGAGAGTCTGCGTGTGCTTGTCCCGGCAGACCTGATTCTCGACGGAATGGTGGAGTTCCCGCAGGTCGGTGACCGTGTGGAGTACGCCTTGACCTTCGTCGAGCTGGAGCCGGGGATTCTTCCCGAGATGCGCAACGACCTCACCGCTCGAGTGGAAGTGCGCGGTGACGGACGACTGTCCGGGGAATGGGTCGATCCGGCCGGGCGGACGCATCCGGGGACCTATTCGCTGCTGCTGCACGGCCGGGGCTGGGGTGCGTCTCTGCACTCCACGACGCTGTATCACGGCACCGTGCACGTGACCGGCTCG
>CALALQ010000321.1 GCA_937925595.1 uncultured Demequina sp.
AACGCCCGCAAGGTCAACAAGAACATCCTCTTCGCCGCCGACATGGTCGAGCACGAGGGGAATGAGGACCTGGCGTCGGACGCCGGGCTGATCACCGCCGTGGAGGCCGAGCCAGCGATCCTGTTCCAGATCGACGAGTTCGGCCGCTTCCTTCGCACCATCGGCGACCCGAAGAAGGCCCCGCACCTGTTCAACGTGCTCACGGCGCTGATGAAGCTGTACTCGAGCGCCGACACCGTGTTCCGAGGCAAGGCGTATGCCGACAAGAAGCGGAACAAGGTCGTCGATCAGCCGTGCGTGAGCGTCTATGGCACGACCGTGCCCGAGCACTTCTTCGAGTCGCTCACCGCCGACAGCCTCAGCGACGGGTTCATCGCCCGGCTGCTGGTCTTTGAGGCGGCCGAGACGCCGGCGCGGCAGCGCGCCCGGGCGACGGGCGTCCCCGACGCGATCAAGCAGGCCGCGGAGTGGTGGGGATCGTTCAAGCCGGGCGGCAACCTCGCCCCGGAACACCCCCAGCCCATCGTGGTCGAGGCCACGCCCGAGGCCGGCGCGGTGTTCGACGCGCTCGCGGCGATGGTGGATGCCGAGCTCGCCAAGCCGGACGAGACGGGGCGGTCGCTGTGGGCTCGCGCCGAGGAGAAGGCGTGCCGCCTGGCGCTCATCTACGCCTGCTCCGCGAACGCCCAGAAACCTGTGATCGACGCCGACGCCGCCCGCTGGGCGTGCGACCTGTCGTCGTACCTGACCCGCCGCATGCTCTACATCGCCCACGAGTGGGTCGCCGACGGGGTGTTCGACGCCCGGCAGAAGCGCGTGGTGCGGGTGGTGCGCAAGGCCGGTGGAAAGATCTCCCGTAGCGAGCTCTGCCGCAAGACGCAGTGGCTGACCCAGCGGGAACGGCAGGAAGTGATCGACAACCTCTTGGAAACACAGCAGTTGCGGCAGGCAGAGGAATCGACGGCGACGCGGCCGAGGGTCTGGTATGTGCTGGCATGAGCCGAATAGTTCAATCATTCATCCATTCACCGCGCGCGCACGCGGGTCGCGCACGCGCGGGCGGGTGCATGGGCGTAAGGGAGGTATTGAAAGATTGAAGAATCTCTCTCTTTCATCATGTACTTCCCCCCTCCCGACCCGCCGCGCCCATGCAAGTCGCGTGCCAGGCCGCGCCTACCACGAGCCCAACAGCCCTAAGCCGAACGGCGGGGGTGAGGGGGTCGGTAGGTACTTCCCCGCCGGGGTCGAGAGGACACGCCCGCGGGAACAGCCGCGCTTGGCGACAGAGTTTGTTGCTCTTGTCCGAGTCAAGGAAGGGGTGAGGGAATGATGTCTCTCCGCGATTCCAGCAGAGAACACAGGGAGCGATGCATCAGCCCCGAGGGGCTGATGCATCGCCGCGCCGACTCTACCCCTCTCGCGGGCTGCGGTGCAACCGTGTCTGTGCGTGTGCCCGGCGGCGTGCGCGATGCGTGGGGGACGGGCCGGCCCTGGGACGTCACGGCTGGGGTACCTCGGCCTTGCTCGGCTTCGGATGTCGCGCCGCGCACTGAGATGCGGCGAGCATCGGCATGGCAGTATCGAAGATTCATTCCAGCGGCTCTGTCCTGGCCCCTCAGCATTTCGCGGGGTGGTGCTGTGCCCACAGGACAAACATTCCGGAGGTGGCCGGACAGAGCCGACGCGTTCCACGTCATCACACCGAGAGCTTCCTGCTCACACTGCCTGGCTGTGGTCCTCCTGACCCGCCGACCGTTGACTGCGCTGGCGCTGGCGGCGGCCAGCGAACAGACGCTGTGGCTCGAAGTCCACGCCGTCCTTGGCGATGCGGTGCAGAGCAAGACCCAGCTTCCGCATGATCGCCGTCAGTCCCTTCTTCTTGATCCCCCCGTCGCGCTCGATCTTCGCGGCGTACCAGCGGTTGATCGGCTCCTCCATCGTCAGCCGCATCGCCGCGAAGTGCAGCCAGCGTCGCGCTCGCGACGAGCCGCGCTTGCTGATGCGCTGCGGGCCCTGTACTGCGCCGCTGGAACGCTCCGTCAGATTGAGCCCCAGCGCCTTGAGGTACGCCCGGCCGCAGCTGTACTGGCCCGGATCGCCGCCCTCGAGCCAGAGCACGCCCGCGGTCGCCGCGCCCACGGCCGTCGCCATCCGCTTGACCACCGGGTGCTGCATCGCCAACTCCGCCAGGTCGGCCTTGTAGCGACGCATGACCCGCTTGGCGCGGATGGCCTCCGCGGCGTAGTGCCGAACGCGCAGCGCTTCCTGCTCGCTCACCTCGACGCCGACGGTGCCTCTGGCCAGCGACAGGATTCGCTCGATGCGCTCCGGCGGGAGCATGTTGCGGCCCCATTGCTTGAGCTGCTCGGCGGCCTTCGGGTCCGCCGCCAGAGCCTTTGGACCGCCGTAGCGCAGCAGGATCCGCGGCAGCGTCTGGCTCGTCAGCCACAGGTCCTTCTGGATCTCCGGCCAGTGCGCCGCCAGCCACGCTTCGAGCCGGTTGAACCACGCGATCATCTGACGCTGGTACGCGTCGCCCAAGTCCGCGGCCAGCGAGAGCCGCTCCTCCCAGTCATCGGCCTCACGCCACGGCCAGGGGCGGCTCTTGCCGATTGTCGCCAGCTCGGCGATGAGCGCCGCGTCCTTGCCGTCGTGCTGGCTGGGAACGCCGTCGAACACCTCCGCGTAGTCGTGCGAGACCTTGGCGCTCACGCGATGCACGGCGATCCCCGCGCGATGGCACGCCTGGCGGAAGACGTCGCCGTACCGCCCCGTCGGCTCCAGCGCGACGATCATGTCGCGCCCTGCGCCCAGGCCCCGCAGCAGCTCGATCCCGATGCCGATCTGGCTCGGCTGGCGGACACGGATCGGCCGCAGGAACGTCCCGTCGCCCCAGCGCGGCACCAGGCGAAGGTCCGCCTTGCTCACATCGACGCCGATCGCCAACGCCTGGCCCTCCCGCCCCTTCACAAGCTCCGCCGCATCCACTGCTTCAACAGGCCTCGTCGAGTACGATTGAGCCATCGGGATGACCTCCTGCATGCGGGCGGCGGCGCTTCACGGCTGCCTCACCCCGCTTTTCTGAGGCATCCCGTTTTCCTTGCGCTCGCCAACAAGCCGGAAGGTATAGCCATTTCGCGCGTCCGGGCGGGGGGGCGGCCTCGTGGCGGGGGTGGTACGCCGCCCCGCCAGGAACGCGACGTGGGCCAACGTGGGCGGCCCCGTGGCCAACGGGCGCGGCCCGTAGCGCGCAGGACTTGGGGGGCTGAGCGCCCCCGGACGGGCCCGTAGCCCGAGCGATCCAGCCAGCGATCCAGCGATCCCCGGACCCGTCGGCATGTGCCGCGGGCCATGACCCGTCACCCCGCGCCGGCGCTCGCCGCGCGCCCCCGACGGAGATCGCCGTGAACATCGAGATGCTCCCCATCGACGCGGTCAAGGAGTACGACCGCAACCCCCGCACCATCAACGATGCCGCCATCGACGCGGTCGCCAGGTCGATCCAGGCGTTCGGGTTCAAGATCCCGATCCTCATCGACGGCGACGGCGTGATCATCGCCGGGCACACTCGGCTCCGCGCTGCGCGGAAGCTCGGGCTGACCGAGGTGCCGACGATCCGCGCGGCCGACCTCACGCCGGACCAGGTCAAGGCGCTGCGCATCGCCGACAACAAGGTCGCGTCGCTGACCGCGTGGGACATGGAACTGCTGCCCATCGAGCTCGCCGACCTCAAGGGCGTGGACTTCGACCTCGCGGTGCTCGGCTTCAGCGCCGAGGACCTCGCAGCGCTCATGGCGCCCGCCGGCACGGAGGGTCAGACCGATCCCGACGAGGTGCCCGCGCCGCCCGACGCCGCGACGACCGTGCCCGGTGACATCTGGGTGCTCGGCAACCACCGGCTGATGTGCGGCGACTCGTCGAAGCCGGAGGACCTGGACCGCCTGCTCGACGGCCAGCCGATCCATCTCGTCAACACTGACCCGCCGTACAACGTGAAGGTCGAGCCGCGGAGCAACAACGCCATCGCGGCGGGGCTGTCTTCGTTCCAAGCGAGCAACGCCAAGCCGCAGACGCACCACCAGAGCATGGACTTGGCGCGGCACCCGGAGAAGGCCAAGCCCACCGGGAGGAAGCTCCGGGCCAAGGACCGTCCGCTGGCCAACGACTTCGTGTCCGACCAGGAGTTTGACCGGCTGCTCGCGGCGTGGTTCGGGAACATCGCCCGCGTGCTCATCCCCGGCGGCGGCTTCTACATCTGGGGCGGCTACGCCAACTGCGCCAACTACCCGCC
>CALALQ010000322.1 GCA_937925595.1 uncultured Demequina sp.
CCAGCCTGACCATCGAGGGTCACGTTTTTAGCGCCCTCATCGACACGGGCGCGAGTGTTTCTTTACTTTCCGAGGACGCCTGCCAACAGTGTGGCCTGCGCCCCGAGCCGGCGACCGCCCCGACGTTGGTCTCCGCGTCTGGCGCACCTCTGCCCATCACAGGCATGTGCACCGTCACCATCAACTTTGACGACCTCACCGCCACCAAGTGGCCCGTCGTGGTCGTTCGCGGCTTGTCTGCAGCCGCCATCATCGGCCTCGACTTCCTGGACCACCACGACGCCATCCTCAGGGTCCGAGCCCGTCACGTAGCGCTGACGCCACCCGAGCCTTCCGCGCCGCCGGGCACCTCCTCAGCCAGTCTCCCATCGCCGGCCCTCGTCGCTCAAGTGGAGGACGAAAGCGCCGCCGACTGGCCCGACCCGCGCAAGCAGGACATCACCAAGATTACAGCCGAGCTCGACACTCTGGTGGAGTCGTACGTCGACCTCGACGACACCCAGCGCGCCGCGCTGCGCGAGCTCCTACACGCCCACGTGTCCGCCTTTGCGGCGGACCCGAAGCGGCCCGACATTTCCAATGCCCCCGAGCACATCATCCCGACCGGCGACGCGCGACCCATCCGTCAGCCATTCCGGCGACTCAGCCCGGTCGAGACAGCCGCCCTCAAGGCTGAGGTGGACGAGATGCTCAAGGCCGGCATCCTTGTTCCGAGTTCTTCGCCATGGGCGTCCCCGGCGGTCCCCGTCCGCAAGCCCGACGGCTCAACGAGGTTGTGCGTCGACTACAGGCGTCTCAACGCCGTCACGACCAAGGACGCCCACCCACTGCCCCGCATCGACGACACGCTGGCGCAGCTGGGCGGCAGCCGCTACTTCACCAAGATCGACCTCGCCAGCGGCTACTGGCAGGTCCCGGTGGCGCCGCAAGATCGCCCCAAAACAGCGGTGATCTTCTCGTTTGGATTATACGAGTTCACCCGGCTGGCGTTCGGCTTGTGCAACGCCCCGGCATCGTTCCAACGGAGCCTGAACGCCACCACAGCCGGCCTCGACAACACGCTGGTGTACCTGGACGACATTATCGTCCACTCCGCCACGTTCGAAGACCACCTTCGCCACGTCGCCGCCGTACTGGACCGCCTACAACAAGCTGGCTTCCACGCCCGCACCAACAAGTCGTCCTTCGCGCGTCCGGAGCTTCTTTACCTGGGCCACATCGTCTCCCGTGATGGCGTCCGCCCCAACCCGGCCAAGGTCGAGGCCGTCCTCAAGCTCCAGCGTCCCGACGACCTCGCGTCCCTCCGCCGCTTCCTCGGTGCCGCAGGCTACTACCGGGCCTGCATCGGCAACTTTGCCCACAGTGCCGAGCCACTCATCGATCTGTCGCGCGGTGGTCGCCCATTCAACTGGACGCCCGAGTGTCAGGCCGCGTTCGACGAGCTACGCCACCGCCTCAGCACGGCGCCGGTGTTGGCGTACCCCGACTTTACGAAGCCGTTCCTTCTCCAGACCGACGCGTCCGCCGTCGCCCTGGGCGCCGTCCTCGCGCAAGTGCACGATGGCAAGGAACATCCCGTCGCCTACGCAAGTCGCACCCTTACGCCGGCTGAGCGCAACTACTCCGCGACGGAGCGGGAGTGCCTCGCCATCGTCTGGGCCGTCGCCAAGTACCGACCCTTCTTGTACGGCCAGGCGTTCCAACTACTCACCGACCATCAAGCCCTCAAGTGGCTGCGCGCCATCCCTGAACCGGCTGGCCGCCTCGCCAGGTGGGCCTTGGCGCTGCAAGAGTACGACATGGAGATCGTTTACAAGCCGGGCAAGCGGCACGACAACGCCGACTTCCTGTCGCGCATCGTCGCCACCATCACCGCCACCGCGGACGAAGCGTCGGAGGTGGAGACACCGCCAGTCGACCTGCAACGCCTAACCGCGACGGAGCTCATCGCGGCCCAGCGCAGCGACCCAATCACGCGCGAGTACCTCGACTACCTGGAGCACGGCACCATCCCGTCCGCTCGGAGCCGCGCCCGCGCCGTCATGTCGCTGGCCAACTACATGGCGCTCGACGAATCGGGCTGCCTCTTCTTCCAAGCTACGGCGTCCACAGCAGCGCGCATCGTCCTGCCTGCATGTTTCCAGGCCGAGATCCTGCATGCAGCTCACAACGCCCCGACCGGTGGTCACCTTGGCATCGCCCGCACTTGGCACCACGTCGCCCAGCGCTACTTTTGGGAGGGCCTCTACCGCGACGTGTCGAGCCACGTCCGCTCCTGCCGCCGCTGCCAAGAGCGCTACACGCCGCGCCGGCCACTCCAAGGACATCTGCACCCGATCGCACCCACCGGCCCCTGGCACACGCTCGCCATGGACATCTTTGGCCCGCTGCCAGTGTCCAACAACGGCCGTCGCTACATCCTCGTGGTCACTGACCTCTTCACAAAGTGGGTCGAGGCTTCGCCCCTCATCTCGCAAGACGCCGAGTCCGTCGCAACGGCGCTGGTCAACGACGTCTTTTGCCGTCTGGGCTGTCCCGAGCGCCTCCTGTCTGACCGAGGATCCAACTTCACGTCGGCCTTGCTACGCGAAGTGACCAACGTCCTCGGCGTCAAGCGCGTTTTCACAACCGCCTACCACCCTCAAGGCGACGGTCAAGCAGAGCGCTTCATGAGCACCCTTCAAGAGATGCTCTCCAAGTTCGTCGACGCCGACCAGCGGAACTGGGACACCAACCTGCCGCAGCTTCTACACGCCTACCGCACGCGCGTACACCCGGCCACGAAGGCGACGCCCTTCTTCTTGCTCTTCGGCCGCGAGGCGCGCGGCCCCACCGACGTGCAAGTCCACCTCGACGTCAACGAGGCTCAACCCGGCGAGTACGTCGCTCGTCTGCTCGCCACCAAGGCCGCCGCAGAGCGCGCCGCCGAGGACTCCATCCGAGCATCACAAGCGCATCAGGCGGCCACCTACAACCACCAGCATCCGCCGTCCACCTACAAGATCGGCGACCTGGTCATGCTCAAGACCCCACAACGGCGCAAGGGCGTGTCCCCCAAGCTGCAACGGCTGTGGCGTGGCCCCTATCGGATCGCAGCCTTCGGCAAAACGGAGCTCAACGTCCGTCTCTGCCCGCCCAACGGCGGCAGGCTGCTCGAGCCCGTCCATGTCCACCGCATCAAGCCCTTCGTGGAGCACCCCACACCGCCGCCCGCAAGGTTGCCGGCGGACTCGCCTCCCCCGGCGTCCACGCCGCTCGAGTCTGGTGATCAGCGCCCACAGGACCCCGTCCCAGCGGCCTCGGCGCCCGACGCATCGGCCCGGCCGCCGCCGATCGACGACGACGACGTCTACCGCGTCGACTGCCTCCTTGACCGTCGACAGCGTGGTCGCCGCGTCGAGTACCTCGTACTGTGGGACGGCTACCCGATCTCCGAAGCAACTTGGGAACCTGCAACAAGCATCAGCACCGACCTCATCGACGCCTTCGAGCGCGACAAGGCGGCCGAGGACGTCCGCCTCTAGGGAGGGGGGCTGTGTTATGAGGCGCCTTACGCCAAGTTC
>CALALQ010000323.1 GCA_937925595.1 uncultured Demequina sp.
CCGAACCCAAGACATCAACACACCTGCGCGGAACCCGCGCGCCCTCAGATGGAGTAGAACACATGGGGACGATTCCCAAGACGACGCTCGTTGCCTCGCTGATGGCGACTGGCCTCGCCACCTCTGCCCTGGCCGCGGCCCCCGCAAGCGCCGCTGGCGTGCCGGCGATCTGCAACGGACTGCGCGTCACCAGATACGTCGAGTCCGGCGAGTATCGAGGCACGCTAGGCAACGACGTCGTTGTGGTGACCGGTCCGGCCACCCTGAGGCTCAGCGACGGCAACGATTCAGTGTGCATCCACGCTGACAATGCCCGCATCAACGTCTACCTAGACCATGGCAACGACACCCTGCTCACCTTCGGCAACTCAGGCGAGATCTGGGCATATGGCGGAGATGGCGGCGACGTCGTCCAGGGCGGCACCGGTCGCAACTTCCTCTTTGGAGGGGAAGGCAACGACACCCTGTCAGCTCCTGGAGGCAGCACCACGATCTACGGCGGGGCAGGCGACGACACGATCACAGGCGGGACGAACACCGATCGCCTGTACGGCGAGGCGGGCAACGACCGCATCGAGGGCGGAAAGGGTGACGACCGCATCGGTGGCGGCGATGGGGACGACACCATCGTGGGCGGCGAGGGGAACGACGCGCTCTACGGGAATGACGGGAAGGACCACATCGAAGGCGGCAAGGGCCACGACACGATCGAGGGAGGCGACGGCTTCGACGTCATCGAGGCTGGCGCCGGCAACGACAGGGTCGAGGGTGGATTGGACCGCGACACTGTTTATGGCGGCAGCGGAGACGACTCCCTGTGGGGTGGCCTCGCAGCCAACGACGGTGAAGACCTGAGCTGGATCACCAACCGGGAGGCGGCGCGCACACACACGCTGCGCCACCCTGGCGACTGGATCTACGGCGAAGACGGCAACGACAAGATAGTCGGAGGCCTCGGCAGTGACTGGCTCGACGGCGGCACCGGAGACGACTACATCGAGGGCGGCCCTGGAGAGGATGTCCTGCTCTCTGGCCACGACATCAAGAAGGCGGGCGTGTGGCAGCAAGTCACAGGTGACACCCTCATTGGGGACTACTACGAGACCCGCACCAATGGTGGCTTCTCGTGGGACAGGGACATTCTTCTCTCCAGCCCGGGGTCCGGCGGCGACGACAACCAGCGGCCGGGCATCGTGAAGCATGCCTACGGCGGCGCCGGTGATGACGTGATCGCTGTCCTTGGCATCAGCTCTCTGTCTCGTGATGACGGCAAGGAGACCATCAAGCGAACGGATCCCTCAAAGGCCCACGGCGGGGTCGGCAACGACCGCATCATCGCCCTCTACATGGAGAAGGTCGAGGCCCAGGCGGGCAAGGACACGATCTGGACCGTAGACGTCCCGGAGATCTTTGCGGGCAGCGGCAATGACACCATCAAGCCTTACACGTGGGAGCACGCCTACGGCGGCGACGGTGCCGACACCTTCGATCTGTGCCAGTCACCCTCAAGTAAGCACGGATATTCGTGGGGTGAGGGTGGCGTAGACAAGTGGATCGGCTCGACGACCGTCTTCAACGGCGTCGACCCCAAAGACACGCCTGCGCTCGCTGGCTACAAGAGCTACGAGAACGGGAGAGCGTCGGCAATCCCGTCGAGGTACACCTTCACAACCATCAAGAGCGGCGGATGTCCCAGCGGCCACGACGCCGCCAAGGTCAAGGTCAAGAACGTTCAGGACTTCTTCGCTGATATGAAGGCGTGGGTGGATGGGCCCAGATGGTCTTCGGGCCTTCCACAGCCCTGGAAGTAACCGGAATCTGCACTTCCGGCCCGACGCTGACCTCAGTTGAGTTCGAGCGGCGCCTCGGTGAGTTGCAGGGCGCCGTCGGGGTCGAGCGTCGCGACCAGGCGCACCTTCCAGCGCCCATCCGATTCGGGGTAGTCGCTGCGGATGTGACCGCCGCGGGATTCGGTGCGGGTCAAGGCCGCGCTCGCGAGGATTGACGCGGTAGCAAGGACGTTCGACGTCTCCCACTCCGCCACCTGGGGCATGACCGCGCCAGGGTCCGTGGTGTGGAAGCGGGCACGGATGCTCGCGAGCCGAGAGACGGCCGTGGCGAGTCCTTCCATGTCGCGGATCGGGCCGGCCCCGTCGTGAGCCGTGGCCTGGATCTTGCGTCGCATCGTCGCGGGCACCAGCGAGGTGGGGCCGGGCCGGTCCACCGGTTCCGCCTGGGTGAGCACGCCGTCGGACACCAGAGCTGCGGCATCCGTTGCGGCGCGCTTGGCGAACACCAGCCCTTCGAGCAGCGAGTTGGACGCGAGGCGATTGGCGCCGTGAACGCCGGAGCAGGCTGCCTCGCCAATGGCATACAGACCCTGCTGCGTGGACCGGCCGTTGAGGTCCGTGAGGATGCCTCCCGAGTGGAAGTGCTGCGCGGGCGCCACGGGGATGAGGTCGCGGCCCATGTCGATGCCGCGCTCCTCGAGCCTGGTCCAAATCGTGGGGAAGCGCTCACGCAGGAAGTCGCCGCCAAGGTGGCGGCAGTCGAGGAACACGTTTTCCGCACCGTCTTCCTTCATCTGCGCCACGATGTTGCGGCTCACCACGTCGCGCGGCGCGAGCTCGGCTAGTTCATGGCGACCCACCATGAAGCGCTCGCCGTCGGCGTTGAGCAGGTACGCGCCTTCCCCGCGCACCGCCTCGGAGATGAGCGGCAGCTGGCCGCGAGCGCCGGAACCCTCCCACAGCACCGTGGGGTGGAACTGCACAAACTCGATGTCGGCGACCGCGGCGCCCGCGCGGATTCCCGCCGCGATGCCGTCACCCGTTGCGCTAGCCGGGTTGGTCGACGAGCGGAACACCTGACCGATGCCGCCGGTGCCGACGATCACGGCCTTCGCGAGCGCGGCGCCAACGCCGTCGCGGGTGCCCTCGCCAATGACATGCAGGGTGACGCCGCAGACCTTGCCCGGCCTGCCGTCAGCATCGGGCGCCGCGGTGAGCAGGTCCACCACCATCGCGTTCTCGATGACCTCAATACCAGGGTCGTTGCGGATCGCGTCGAGCTGCGCCACGAGCGCGCGGCTGATCTCCGCTCCCGTCGCGTCGCCGCCTGCGTGGGCGATGCGGTCGCGGTGGTGCCCGCCTTCGCGCGTGAGGTTGATGTCGCCTGCGGGAGTGGTGTCGAAGTTCGCCCCGCGAGCCACGAGCTCTCGCACCCGGTCCGGCCCCTCCGTCACGAGCGCGCGCACCGCGGCCTCGCTGCACAGGCCCACCCCGGCGACGAGCGTGTCCTGCAGGTGCTCCTCAGGTGTGTCCTCGGGGTCGAGCGCCGCGGCGATGCCGCCCTGCGCCCACACCGTGGATCCGGAGCTCAGCTGTCCCTTGGTCACCACGAGCACGCGGTCCACCTTGGAGCGCAGCTCCAGCGCGGCACTGAGCCCGGCGATGCCGGAGCCCACCACGATCACATCAGCGGTGATGGTCCAGCCGGGCGCGGGCGCGGTCAGCCGGTGCACAAAGCGAGTCATAGATCCAACCTAGTCCTGGGTCAGCGCACCATCGCGGGGCGGTTGTCGATGAGCCGGGTCTGACCCACCTTGGCAGCCACCGCGAGCAGCACCTCGCCGCGGTAGTCGTTCGGCACGGATTCGGCCGACGCTGGATTCAGGGCGGCGAAATAGTCCACGGCGAGCCCGGTGAGCTGGGCACGCCCGGCGGCCAGAGCGTCGGGCAGTGACAGGCCTCCCTCGAGGGCGCCGGCCGCCTCGGCGAGAGCGCGCGGGATCGCGAGGGCCAATTGGCGCTCCTCAGGCGAGAGGAACACGTTCCGAGACGACTTGGCGAGGCCGTCAGGGTCGCGGACCGTGGGGACGGTCTCGATCTTCACCGGCAGGTTGAAGTCCGCGACCATGCGGCGCACCGCGATGACCTGCTGGGCGTCCTTGGCGCCAAAGTACGCGACGTCTGGCGCCGTGAGGTTGAGCAGTTTGAGGACCACGGTGAGCATGCCGTCGAAGTGGCCGGGGCGAGCGGCGCCCTCGAAGATCTCACCCACCCGGCCCGCGCTCACGCGCACCACCGGCGGACCCGCGGGGTACATCTCCTCAAGCGATGGCGCGAACACCAGGTCCACTCCCAATGGCTCGAGCGCCTCGAGGTCTGCCGCGAGCGTGCGCGGGTAGCGCGCCAGATCGGAAGGATCGTTGAACTGCAGCGGATTGACGAAGATCGTCACAACTACTTCGTCACACATGTCGCGCGCGGCGCGCACGAGGCGCAGGTGCCCCTCGTGGAGCGCTCCCATGGTCATGACCACGCCGCGCTTGCCCGACGCACGCCCCAGCTCCGCGGCCTTCTCAACTACTCGCATCACTCAAGTCCCAACGTTGCCACCAGGTCAGCGTATTGCGCGGGACCAATGCGGCCTCCCGCAAGAGCCAGATCGGCCGTGGCGAGCGCCATTGCGCGGTACGTCGCGCGCGTCTCAGGCTGATTCGCGAGCGCCTCCAGATGCGCCGCGACCGTTCCGGCGTCACCTCGCACCACCGGTCCGGTGAGCGAAGCAACGGAACCTGGCGCGTCACCCAGGGCATTGCCGATTGAGGCCTCAACCAGCGGCCGCAGCACGCGGCCCGGCTCCTCGATGCCCAGCCGCGACAGTGCGGCCGCGGACTGTGCCGCGAGCGTCACGGCATGATTCGCGCCGTGGACAAGGGCCGCGTGGTACACGGCGCGGTCGCCCTCGGCAATGACGATCGGCTCGCCGCCCATCTCCACCACGAGCGCCTGCGCGATCGGCAGCAGCGGCGCCGCGGCCGTCACCGCAAAGACCGCCTCGGACAGTCGCGCGCGATCGAGCGACGTTCCCGTGAAGGTCATCGCCGGATGAATGGCGAGGGGCAGCACCCCAGCCGCCGCAGCGTCGGCCAGCACGCCAACTCCATATCTGCCTGCCGTGTGCACCACGATCTGCCCGGCGCGCCACACCCCGAGTTCGGCGAGACCGGAACACAGCCCCGCGATCGCGTCGTCGGGGATCGTGAGCAGCACCAGGTCGGCAGCCCTCACCACCTCGTCTGGAGTCATCACCGGGACGCCGGGAAGGAGCGTCTCGATGCGGCTCACGGATTCAGCAGAGACGCCCGACGCTCCCACCACCGAGTGCCCCGCCTCACGCAGGGCGGCACCCAAGACCGCGCCGACTCGCCCGGCGCCAACGACGCCGACGTTCAGGCGGGACGGGTCAGCCACGGGCCACCTTGGTGCGGAACGTGCGGGCCCGCTCCGACTGCTGGTCCAGCAGCTCGAGCGCGTCGTCGAGCTCCATGTTCTTTGCGATGGGCCTCACCTGACCCTGCGTCGAGTGCACCGCGAAGCTCGCGAGATGCCGCAGTCGCTGGAGCGGACCCTGCTTCACGCCAAGCGACTGGGTGCGCGCGTGCGGCACCACAGCCACATCGCGCGTGAGCCAGCCGCTGCGAATGAACAGCGCCTGCTCCCCTGCCCGCACGCCGCGGTGCTTCCACTGCAGCGGGTCGAACAGTCGCGCGCTGGCTGGAGACGGCGTGAAGCCGTCCTCGCCGCCACGGCCCACAATCGCTCGCGTGAGCGCCTCGGCGTCCGCCTCGGGAAGCACCAGCTCCATGACGCGCAGCACGTCATCGAGGGTCCCCACCGGCAGCAAGGTGGTCGCCTTCTGCTGCTCCGCGTCCTGGTAGCCCGCGACATTCATGGTGATCCGGTACAGGCCCTTGTAGCGCCACAGCCACGTCTGCCGGATCAGCACGGCCTGGACGCGACCCGGGGTGACGGTCTGGCGGCGCGTCTCGAGCAGGCCATGGCTGAGTCGCAGCCCATCGCTCGAGGTCGAGGCCGTGAAGTTGAACCCGGCGTTGAGCTGGTTCCAGAAGAAGCTGAACAGACCGGCGAAGAACGCGAGCCCCGCGAACAGCGACGTTCCCACCGCCGCCGCGAAGGCCTTCGCCACGACCGAACCCACGATGATCGCGGCGATCGCGGTGCCGATGACCGTCACGCCAAGGACGACCGTGGCGCTCGACAGCGCGAGCGACAGGAGCAGTCGACTCAGCGGCACCTTCACCACCACTCGCTCGGGCGCGGCGGGCACGGCGGTCTGCGGATTGTGCTCGGCGATCGTCACGGCCCATGCGGGGCCCGACGCTGCCGCTGGCCGCTCCTGTTCCGTCACCACGCCTGAGGCGAGGTCGGCGTCTGGGGTGACCACAGCGTCGGGCGTGGACTTTGCCCTCGCAACTAGGGCGAGCATCTCGTTGCGCAGCGCCTCCGCCTCACCGAGCCGCAGGTACGACAGGTCCACGCCCGAGTTGCCGCCGCCTGCGACCTGCACGTCGAGCTTGGCGAGGCCGAAGATCCGGGCGAGCAGCGGCTGCACCACATCGACGGCCTCGATGCGATCAAGCCGCGCCTGGCGGTGCTGGCGGAAGACGATGCCCTTGCGGTGGTACATCGCGTCATCGCCGATGCGGTACTCGTTGCGGCGCCACGCGAGCACACCGAATCCGATCACCGCGCCGATGATCAGCAGGCCGCCAAGAATGATGAGGGGGAAGGGCACCTCGTTGAGCGGTCCGTACTCTTCCTCCCCGCCAAAGACCCAGTTGGGCGTGAGGCGCGAGATGCCGTAGATCGCGAGGAAGCCCACCACCGGGCCGGAGCCCAGGAACGGCGACACCGGGTGGACCCGCGTCCACTCACGCGGGGCTTGATAGACGGTCACAGCCCAGCCAGCGTTGCTTCGCCGCGCGCCGTGATGCGGTCGCGCAGGGTCTCTGCGTCCTCGGCGCGCACGCCGCTGAGGGTCGCGTCGGTGCCGGGGCTTGCGGTGTGGAGCTGGATGGTCGCGATGCCGAACGCACGCGCGAGCGGACCTGCCGTGACCTCGACGTACTGCATGCGGCCATACGGCACCACGGTCACCGAGCGGAACATGCGGCCGCGCTTCACGATGAGGTCATCCTCGCGCTCTGCCCACGCATGCGCGGTGACATTGCGCCAGATGAGCCACGTGAACCACAGCCCTAGAGCGAGCGCGACGAAGGTGCCGATGATGAACTCGCGAGAGAACACGAAGCTGAACACCAGGAAGTCGACCATCACGAAAACCATGAAGATCCACAGCACGATGCAGCGCGTGTAGATGAGGCGGCGGTCCGCGAAGGTCCAGTCGGCGTGAGGCTCGTACCAGGTCATGCCCTCAAGTCTGCCACCGTGCCGGGATACGCTCGCTCGCTGTGCGCGCTCAGGGGGCCGACGCTGCGGTCGCCGTGGGGTCTTCCGGCGGCTTGGTGCGGCACCAGTGCTCCGCGATCAGGCCGCCCACAAACAGCAGCACCGCGCCCGCGGCCGCGATGAGCGCGGAGATCGCGACGTCCCTGCGCGGACCGTGGCTCCACAGGTCAGCAAGGCCCAGGGCGTAGCCCAGGAACCCGCCTGCCATCAGCACTCCCGCGTAGGCGCAGGCCTGCGCGAACACGGCAGTGCGAGCGGCGCGCAGAGCGTCGAGACCAGGGTTCTTGCCCTCCTGGTATTGGCGCACGGGCCACGCGAACACGAGCGCGAGCACGCCGCCCATCACGCAGATGATGGGCATGGTCCACGGGATGGCGGTAGGCGTGTAGCCGCTGTTCAGCGCCAGCCGCGAGACGAGCCACGCGAGGGCGAGAGCCACGACCGCGATGATCGTGAGCCGCTGCCAGGTGAGATGCTCCATCGGCTAGACGGGCGCTCCCGGGTCGTCCCCGCTGTCCACCGGCGGGTCGACGATGGGCACGGCGCCCGACGCCACGCCCGAGTCTGCAGGGCGCGTCTCCTGAGCGGCTGGCCAGGGCTTGGCGACGACCTGCGCGGAGGCGGCGTCTACCGACGCGAGCAGCGTGGAGACGGGGCCGCCATTGGGCCCGGGCAGCACTGCGTTGGGGTCCACGTCTGCCATGGGGACCAGGACGAAGGCGCGCTCGTGGGCGCGCGGGTGCGGCAGAACAAGGTCAGCGGTCGCGCCAACGATGTCGCCGTACGCGACCACGTCGACATCGAGCGTGCGCGGGCCGTTGACAACCGTCCGCTCACGGCCATGCACCACCTCGATGCCCTGGCATGCGGCGAGCAGCTCTCGCGGCGCGAGGGCCGTGTCGACGAGCACGACGGCGTTGAGGTAGTCAGGCTGCGGAGGTCCGCCAACGGCTGCAGACTTCACGAGCGCGGACGTGGCGCGCACGTGAATGCCAGAGATGCGGTCGAGCTCGCGCACGGCGGCGGCAAGCGTGGGCTCGACAGGACCCAGGTTGCCGCCCAGCGCGATCCACGCCGGCACCGGCTGCAGCGGCCGCTCGTCAAACGAGTCCCGGCCCAGGTTGGGCGCGGCAAGCGGGTCGTCAGACATGCCAGCGGAGGAGCCGATGCGCTTGTCCGCCCAGAGGGTCCCCGAACGCAGGTCGCGGCGGATCTTCACCACCACATCGGCGAATTCGACGTGCAGAGGAGCCTGCGGCTTGTGGATCGCGATGTCCACGCACTCCACGCCTTCAAACTCGAGCACGGCGCGCGCGCAATGCTCCGCAACCGTCTCCAGCAGATCGGCGGGGGCGCCGGCGAGCACCCCAGCCACAGCGTCGGCGATATCCGAGTAGTTCACCGTGCGCTCAAGGCGGTCCGTGACTGCCGCGGGCTGCGTGTTGACGTGGGCCACGACGTCGGCGAGGAAGATCTGGCCGCTTTCGCGCTCGGTGGCGAGCACACCGTGATGGCCCGTGACCCGAACACCCTCCACCACAATCTGGTCGAGTTCGACGCCGCCCTTAATGTACGGATTGACCATCACTGTCATGGGTTCATCCTGGCCCGTGGGTGGCGCTTTTCCAAGCGTTCGCGATGGCGATTGCGTCACACGATGCGCTCACGTCGTGGACCCGGACCGCCCATACGCCCTGCGCTGCGACAAGGGCGGTGACGGCGGTGGTGGCCGCCTCGCGCTCCGTGGGATCCCCGTCGGGCCGACCGATGGCCGCTCCAAGGAACCGCTTGCGGCTGGCGCCGATGAGGACTCGCTTGTCCCCTGCCCAAGCAGGGATGTTGGCGAGCAGCGGCCAGTTGGATTCGCCCACCTTGGCAAAGCCAAGGCCGGGGTCAAGGATGATCCGCTCCGGCTTCACGCCGGCGGCGGTGAGCGCCTCGACGCGAGTTGCGAGCTCGTCGCGCACCTCGGCGACGACGTCTTCATACACGTCAGCGGCGTCCATTCGATCGCTGTGCGCTCTCCAGTGCATGCAGATGTAGTCGGTGTCCAGGCTCGCGACTGTCACCGCCATGTCCGGATCGGCAAGGCCTCCGGAGACGTCGTTGATGATCGTGGCGCCAGCCTCCGCGGCCGCGGCCGCGGTCGAGGCGTTCATCGTGTCAACGGACACCGTGATGCCCGCCTCCGCCAGCGCTGTAATGACAGGAATGACGCGGCGCTGCTCTTCCTTGGGCTTGACCCGTTCCGCACCGGGGCGAGTGGATTCGCCACCCACATCGACGATGTCGGCCCCCGCCTTGGCGAGAGACAGACCATGCTGGATGGCAGCGTCGGGCGAAATCCAGAGGCCGCCGTCGCTGAAGCTGTCAGGCGTGACGTTGAGGATGCCCATGACGAGGGGCATG
>CALALQ010000324.1 GCA_937925595.1 uncultured Demequina sp.
ACGTAGCCCTCCTCGTTGGCGAGCGGGTTGTTCGGTTCGTACACGAGACGGCCTTCGCCTTCCTCGAACTCGACGGAACGCACGAACGCGCCCATCTGCCCGTCACGGTCCGCCTCCACGGCAACATACCGCTCACGGAACGCGTCGGCAGAGCCGGGAGTGGCGGCCGTGTTGATGTTGGCGATGTTGTCGGAGACCGCGTCGATCCAGCGGCGGTGCGTGCTCAGGCCAGAGCCGGCGATGGTGATGGCGTCGAAGGTCATGATGTCCTCATCGCGGTCTGGACGCCCTTGAAAGCGCCACCGACAGCCTGCGACGCGAACTGGTACGCGAGGACTGCCTGGACGTTCAGGAGAGTCTGCTGGTCGATGTTGACGTTGTTGCCGTCAAGACGTGTCGGGTCCAGCGACTCAGTCGTGGTGTACTCGGCACGGCCGTCCTGCGCGGCGACAGACGCACGCAGGCGGTCCTCGAAGGACACGACCTTCGCCTTGTAGTGGGGCGTGTTGACGTTGGCGATGTTGTCGGCGATCGCGCGCTGGCGCGCCGACAAACCATCGAGCGCGCTGGTGAGCGCGACGGTGGTCACTGATTCAAGCATGGGCCGCTTCCATTGACGGTTCCGGCGGCCGATCCCTGGCCTTCATGAGAGTGAGCTATCCGTGCTCACTTAGGTCTATGGGCAGTCGCGCCCCTGGCCGTTAGCTGTCAACGTCCAGAAATGCGGCTGCGTCCGAAGCAGTACCCTGCGGCACATTCGACAGGCCCCGGATCTCGGTGCGTGCAGCGACCATCTGGGACAGCAGAGACGCAGTCACCTGCTCGAAGCGGACCAGGAGCTTCTCAGCGCGTTCAGCGAGCTCCACGGGGATGGGACCGTCCGCCGGCGTCCACGGGGTCACCGGCGCCATCGGGTCGTCGAGGTTCCGCTCGAACGTGTCGAGGAGGTCTTCCCACTGTTTCGCGCTGCTCACGAGGCCGCTCCGGCAACCTTCTCCGCAGCGCCACGGAACGCGTCACGAAGCTGCGAGACGATGCCCTTGCAGTGGGCGGCTTTGGCCGCATCACGCTTGATGTTCGCTGTGACCAGCTCTGTCTGCAGGTGCGCGTACAGGGCGGCAAGGTCAGCGGCGCCCTCCCACGCTTCCACGTTGAGGGTGGAGGCAAGTTCGGTGACGATGGCCTGCGCGTGCTGAAGCTGCTCGTTCGCGGCGGTGAAGTCGCCGGCGGTCAGGGCGGCCTCGCCACGCTCCACATCCAGCAGCAGCCGGTCGTACAGCATCACCACCAGCCGCTCAGGGCTGGCGGACAGGATGGCCTGCTCACGGTAGCGCTGCTGCGCTCGCTGCATCTCGTTCACTGGGTACTTCCGATTCGGGCGGGGTGTGGGGGGTGGAAGGGTGGAAGGTCAGTCGTCGCTCTTCTTGGTCATGGCTGCGAACTGCGCGGTCAGGTAGTCCTTCTGCGAGTTCATCTGCTGCATGGCCGTCTCGAGCGCTGCGTACTTGAGGACCATCGCGTCGCGACGCATCTCGAGCCGCTTGTCCATCTGCTCGATCTGGGTGTTCAGCTGACGGACGAACGCCTCCTGGTTCTGGACGCGCTTGGTGAGGACACCGTCGTAGGAGTCCGAGTACGTGTCGGAGACACCCTCCACACGGGCGGCGATCGCGTTGAACACCTTCTCGGTGCCTTCGGGGTCCTTCGCCATCGCAGCGGCGAACTTCTCCTTGTCGAAGGACAGCACACCGTACTTGTCCATCGTCATGCCGATGCTCGACGGGGACACACCGTCCACGGGAAGGGTGACCGCGTTCTTGAGGTCGTTGGAGAGGGCACGGACGGTCGCGTCACCGGTGAACACACCGAGGGTCGCGGCGGTGCCGGCGTCGCCGACGGTCGCCTTCGAACCGTTCTTGATGCCGGACAGGATCGCCTGGACCTGCTTGGTGAAATCTTCGACGACCTTCGACTGGGCGGCCGTGTCAGTGGCGACCGAGACGTTGACAGGCTCCGCCGAAACGACGGACACCTTCACGTCCACGCCCGGGAACAGGTCCTCGAACGTGTTCGTCTTGCTGTTGACGACCTGCTCAGCGGCCGTACCCGCCCACAGGCGCACCTCCGCGTCCGAGCCCTGGGTGACGACAGCGCCACCAGAAGCCAGGTCGGTGGCGGTGTTGGCGAGCACGTCCGCTTCGGTGCCCTCGTAGATGGTGAACGAGGCGTCCGCTCCGGTGTCCTTTGCGGTGACCTGAAGGCGGAACTGGCCGCCACCGGCGGAGACGACCGCGGCCTTCACACCCGCGCCGGACTCGTTGATGGCCTTGGCGACGTCGGTGAGGGACGAGGAGGCGGGTGTGACTTCGGTGAGCGTCCCGTCAGCGGCCTTGATGGTCAGGGCAGACCCGGAGAACGACGACATGGCGGCCGAGACGACCGTGTGAGTGGTGGCGACCTTGTCCACGACGATGGACGCGTTCATCGGCTGGGCGCCAGCCTTGCCGGTGACAGTCACTGCCTGCGACGAGGAGGCAGCTGTCGTCTTGTCGAGCGCACCGAACCCGGCGAGTTTCTTCGCGGTCTCACCGACGCTCTTCACCGACGAGTTCAGGGACTGCAGCTGGGAGATGACGTACTGGCGGTCGGTCACCTTGTTCTGCAGCTGCGTCTTCGGGATCTCAGCGACCGCCATGAGCGCGTCGATGATGGCCTTGGTGTCAAGACCGGACGCCAGACCGTTCATGTTGATGCCAGCCACAGGGTGCTCCTTTCGCGAACGCACACGCGCTCACACAGTGCTATAGGCGGCGCGGCCGCCGGTCGTTAGCAGTCAGGCGGGGATTTTCCCGCCGATGGCCTGCTCGATGCGGTCGAAGAACTGCGCCCTGGTCGCCTGAGACACCTTCGAGTGCGGTCCGTCGGAGGACGGGGCGTAGAACTTCTCGATAGCGTCGCGGAGCAGCTTGACCGCCTCGGACCGCTGCTGGGACACGGCTGAGTGGGTGACCCCGAGTTCCTCGGCGATGTCCTTGACGGACTTTTCATCGAAGTAGACGCCCTTCACGATCGCCCGCATCCGCTCCGGGAGAGCGGAGATGGCGTGGAGCACCAGTTCGCGGCGCTCCCGCATCATCGCTGTCTCCTCCGGCAGAGCGAGAGTCATGGGGAGGTTGTGGGCGGGAGAGTCGTCGATGTTGACGACCTGCCGGTCCGCGTCCGCGAGGGTCTGGGTCACCTCGTCCACGGTCAGGCCGGTGGCTTCCGCGATCTCCTCCGGGGTGGCGGGGCGGCCAAGCTCAGACGTGAGAGAGTCCTGGGCGGCTGTGACCTCTTTGATGCGGGTACGGGTGGTGCGGGACGCCCAGTCCATCTCCCTCATCTCGTGGGCGATGCCCCAGATGATGCGGTTGCGGGCGAACGCGCCGAACGGGACGCCGAGGGTCGGGTCGAAGTCGTCTGCGGCCTTCACGAGCGCTTCACGGCCGGCTGCGGCAAGCTCCTCACGCTCGACGTGCGACGCACGCCCATGAGCCTCACGGGCCAGATGCCCGACGAGGGGGAGGTGTTCGACGATGAGCTTCTTGCGCTCAACGGGGTCAAGCATGTGGTGGGTACATCTCTCTGCCAACAGCGGCGCTGGAGCGCGCACACGTAAGGAACGGTCGAAACGCCTATGCGTGCGGAAGAAAAATCGACGGACTGATAACGCAGAGACACCCTGCGGCCTATAGACCTTGGCGAGCCGCCCGAACGGCTCTGCCCGAAGAACCGATGACGAAAGACGTAGAGGTGCCCGAGATGGGAGCCAGCGAGGTATCAGCGCTGCTGTGGCGAGAGCGAGAGCTTCTCGAGCTGCTGCTGTTCAAGCTCAGCGTCCAGCGCCTGGTGCTGGAAAACGGCCAGATGCGGTGGGTGGGACTGGCGTCCCGCGAGATCGAGCAGGTGCTCGGACTGCTGCGGGAGACCAGCCTCAGCCGCGACGTGGAGATGACCGCGCTCGCCCACGCATGGGGGAACCCGCAGGCTGTGAAGCTGAGCGACCTTGCCGCTGTCGCCCCGACCGAACCGTGGCGCGAGATCCTTCTCGACCACCGGGCGGCGCTGACAGCGCTGATGTCCGAGCTGTCGCAGGAGAAGACCAGCGCCGAGATGTACCTGCGTCAGGCGTCCCTGGCCGTCCAGGACACCCTCGCTTCGGTCACCAGCGGCACCGGCGAGTACACGAGCCACGGCGGGCAGGTCCAGTCGGACACGGCCCGCATCGTGGACCGAGAGATGTGAGTAGGAACCAA
This sequence comes from uncultured Demequina sp., assembly GCA_937925595.1. The sequence goes on from CALALQ010000324.1 coordinate 4,296, forward strand.
TGTCAACATTCAGTGGCCTGAACGCCGCCTCGTCCGCCCTGTCGGCCGCACGCCTGGGCATGAACATCGCCGGGCAGAACATCGCCAACCAGGACACGGAAGGCTACACGCGTCAGCGCGTGGAGACCTCCGCGGCCGCGCCGCTGCGCGCGTCGGGACTGTTCGCAGCCGACAAGCGTGCCGGTGAAGGCGTCAACATCGACAAGATCAGCCGCCTCGGCGACAACGTCCTCGACGCCCGCGTGCGCGACACCCTTTCGGCGTCCGGATTCTGGTCCACGAAGGCGACCGCCTCCCTCAACGCCGAAGCCGTCCTCAAGGAGCCGACATCTGACGGCCTCGCCGCCCAGCTCGACCGGTTCTGGACTGGATGGCAGGACCTGGCCAACAACCCCGACTCCGCTGCCGCCGGCGCGGTCGTCCTCGCCGACGCGAAAGCGCTCGTGGGCAACATCGCCGACAGCTACAACGCGATCGCCGTGCAGTGGAAGGACGCCCGCGACACCGTCGATTCGGTCGTGTGGAAGGTCAACGCCGCCGCCGACAAGGTCGCCGCGCTCAACAACTCCATCCGCGACGCCCTCAACGCAGGACGCTCCGCCAACGAGCTCATCGACGAGCGGAACCTTGCCGCACAGCAGATCAGCCGCCTCGCCGGCGCGGTCGGCACAGTCGAAGCGGACGGCACGATGACCCTCCGCATCGACGGGAACGCCATCGTCTCCGGCATCGACTCCCGGCACCTGGTCGTCACCGGTCCCGGCGACATCGAAGCGGGCCTTCCGACGACCGTGAGCTGGTCGAACGGCATGGCCGCGAACGTCACCAGCGGTGAGCTCGGCGGCATCCTCGACGTCATCAGCCCGACCGGGGTTCTCGCCGGAATCGCGAACTCGTACAACGACGTCGCAACCGCCCTGACCACCGCTGTCAACGGCTTCCACAACGGCGGCACATCCTCCACGGGCGCTGTCACCGGCGACTTCTTCGGGGTGGCCGCCGGACCCGCAGCCCTCGCCCTGTCGGTCCTCCCCGAAGACATCGCAGGGCTTGCCACCGGCGCTGGCGGGGGAGTGTTCGACGGCTCGAACGCTGACCGCATCGCCCAGGAGGGCGCCAAGCTCGGCGGTCCTTCAGACCTGTGGACGAAGGCGGTCGCCAAGCTCGCCTCCACCACCGCGGCAGAGCTCTCCCGCGCCTCCCAGGCGGAGACCTCCGCTGTCGCCGCCGTCAACGTCCAGCAGTCGATCGCCGGCGTGGACGGGGACGAGGAGACCGTGAGCCTCCTCAAGCACCAGACGGCCTACAACGCCGCCGCTCGTGTCCTCACCGCCATCGATGAGGCCCTCGACGTCCTCATCAACAAGACCGGCCTCGTCGGCCGCTGACCCGGAGCCTGAACCATGATCACTCGCGTCACATCCCAGATGATGACCGCCGCCTCCCTGCGGAACCTGCAGGGCGGGCTGGCGGGCATGGCGAACCTGCAGCAGAAGGCCGCGTCCCAGCGGGCGTTCACCAGCCCGTCCGAGGACCCGGCCGCCGCGACAGCGACCATGAAGTTGCACTCAGCCATCCAGCGCAACGACCAGTACGCCCGGAACGTGGACGACGGCATGGCCTGGACGGTGACCGCCGACAACGCCATCTCCGCCTCCCACGACCTGCTCACCCGCGCCCGCGACCTCACCTTGCAGGGCGCGAACGAAGGCGCGATGGACGAGCTGTCCCGCGAAGCGATCGCCGTGGAACTGGAAAGCCTCCGAGACGAACTGCTGACCCTCGCCAACACCAAGTACCTCGGCCGGTCCGTGTTCGCCGGCACCACCGACGGGCAGGCGTTCACCTCCGGCACATACACCCACAACGGGATCCCCGGCGGCGCCGTGGAACGCCGCGTCGCGGACAACCTCACCATCCGTGTCGACGTGGACGGGTCCGAGGTGTTCGGCTCGGGCGCTTCCAGCGTGTTCGCCACCATCGACAACATCGTCGCGGACCTGCGCGCCGGAGTGAACGTCGGAGCCCGCGTCGGCGAGATCGACACCCACCGCACCGCGATGCTCGGCGTCCAGGGCCGTACCGGTGTCGCCCAGGCCCAGCTGGAGCGCTACGCCTCGTCCCTCATGGCCGACAACGTGGAGCTCGAATCCCGCCGCACCGAAGTCGAAGACGTCGACGCTGCCGAGGTGCTCCTGGAACTGAACGCCAAGAACCTCGTCTACGAGATGAGCCTGTCCGTCGCCGCCAAGGCCCTGCCTAAGTCCCTCATGGAGTACATCTGATGACCGTCCAGTTCACCACCCCGCTGCCGGGCCTTGCCCCGCACACCGACTACACCCTCAACCCGGTCGCTGACGCCGAGCACCTGTTCACCCTGCAGGCGCTCGCCGACGAGAACGTCCGGCTGTTCCTCGTAGACCCGTCCGTCGTCCCCGGCTACACGCCGGCGCTGACCGACGAGCAGGTCGCCAAGCTCGGGCTCGAGCGCGCCGAAGACGCGCACGTGCTCGTCGTGGCCCGGATGACGGAGGAGGGGATCGGTGTGAACCTCCTCGCCCCCGTCGTCGTCAACGGAGCCACAGGGGTCGCCGAACAGGTGATCCTCGACGGTCAGGGTTACCCGGCCCTGGCCCACCTGGCGTAACGCCCGCACGCCAGCACCCGACAAGAACGCCCCCGCCAGCCCGAGGCGGGGGCGTTCTGGTTTCTCCAGATGAGGGATCAAAAATCGGGCAGCCGCCGCGCACATGATCAGCATGAGCGAGACAGCGAAGACTCCCACCGGCTGGGACGAGAGCAAGCACCCCCGCGCCATCGGCGGCACGTTCCGCGAGGTCCCGAAGGGCGCCCCGTACCGCGGCAGCCTGCACACGTCGCAGTCCCGCTTTCCGGGGGAGATGACCGACTCCATCAACGAGGCCTACCCTGTCCCGCAGGCCAACAACCTCGAGCAGGTGTCCGTGGTCGTCGAAGCTGTCGGCGCTGACGTCAACACCGCCTCCTCGATGGCGCTGGCTCTGGGCCTGGACGAGCGGCAGGGGAACTACTACCTGTCGGCCGCCGGCTACCTGGGCCTGGTCGAGTCGGAGTCCGACTCGGAGACCGGCCTTGCCACATGGAGCCTGACCGCTCTCGGCCAGGAAGCCATCGCCTCGGACGACGACGAGCGGGCCATGCTCATCGCAGAGCTCGCCGCCTCCACCCCCGCTGTCGCCGCGTTCCGCGAGGGTGGCATGGACGCTGCCACCAACGCGATCGCCGAGGCCGCATCCCTGAGCGATGAGACCATCGCTCGCCGTGCCGCGTGCGCGTCGTCGTGGGCGCAGACCATCGACGCTGCCGACTACCTCGGCCGTGAAGCGAACGTCATCTCCATCGCCCGTGACCGGTTCCCCGAAGCGATCGCCGCTGCCCGTGCGGAGCGGACCGAAGCGCTGACGGCCCGCAAGGTCGCCGAGCCGAAGTTCTGCGACAACTGCTTCACGCAGCTGCCGGTCACCGGGATCTGCACCTCGCTGGCCTGCTGCTGACCCGAAAACGGGGCCGTACTGCGCATATAGCAGGCATGGAACTTCACGACGCCCAGGCGCTGGCCCTCCGCCTCATGACTGAGCACGGCCTCACCGACGACGGCTGGACGTTCACGTTCGACAAGGCAACCAGCCGGATGGGGGTGTGCAAGTTCGGCCCGAAGCGCATCAGCCTCAGCCGCCACTACACCGAGCATGCGACCGTGGAGCAGGTCACCGACACCATCCTTCACGAAATCGCTCACGCGCTCGTCGGCCCGTACGACTCCCGCGGCAAGCGCATCGGCCACGGCTGGCAGTGGAAGGTGAAAGCCCGCGCGCTGGGGGCGACCCCGAAAGCGTGCGGACGCAACCCGTACCTGGAAAGCGCCGAGGTCGTCAGTAAGAAGCTCGCCGCTGCCGCAGACCAGACCGTGTACCGCATCGCTCACCACCGGTTCGCTGGGAAGACGTACCGCCTCATCCGCGAGAACAAGAAGACCGTCACTCTCCTCGGCGAGGACGGTAGGGAGGTCCGGGTCTCCCGCGGCTACTTGTACAAGGACGGGGAGCCGGCGCCGACGGCGAAGCAGATGCGTGAAACCGCGCAGGCCGAGCTGGAACGCGCCGCCCGCGAGGAGATCAAGGGCAAACCCATCGTCCGGGTCAACCACCCTGCCTACAAGGACCGCCGGTTCGCGCTCGTCAAGCGCGGCACCGCCCGCACCCGCGCCATCGTGGTGGACATCGAGAACTTCAAGCGACTGTCGGTTGCTGCGTTCTACATCCAGCCGGAGACCGCCGCGCAGCGGATGAAGGTGTCGGCATGAGCGACGCGCCCTGCGACAGCCGCTACTCGGTCGGGCAGAACCTCACCCTCGAATGCGACCTGCACCAGAGGACGTTCAACGGGTTCCTTCACTCCGCCTCCCACGGCGGGATCCGGTGGACGTGGGACACCCGGGAAGAAGATTCCCGCGAAGTGTGACCGAACGCGCGACCAGCCGCGTACATGAAGGTCATGACTACAACGATCCGCCGTGGCACGTCCGGCAAGGGCAACCGCGGTTCCTTCCTCGGTCGTCCCGACCGCCTCGACCCTGAGGTGTCCTTTGACGCCAACGGCGACTTCGACATGGCTTCCTTCATGATTGAGCCCCCGGCCACCCCTGAGCCGTTCGCGGCTTTCCAGCCGGTCATCTACACCGACATCGACGGCAACGACGTCGCGGCTACCGTCATCAGTGAGTACCCCGACTACCCGGGCTGGCTCGTCCTGGACAAGCGAGAGGCCGGCACCATCGGGGACACCGAGGGCGTCAAGTTCAACGTTGAGGCACGCTACGTCCGCCCCGACGACACCGTCAGCATGGACGCCATCCGCCGGCAGACTGCCGCGTACGAGGCTGTCACCGAGTTCCTGGACGAGGTCGCAAAGCGCGGCGAGGAGGGTAACGAAGGGCTGAACCGCTACACCGCAGCCCTCGAAGCCCGCGACCGCATTCAGGGCACCCGCGCCCGTAACGACTTCGACCGCGCGCAGAACGCCGCGCATCGCGAGCTGATGCGTCTGGCTGACAGCGACATCCTCTCCCGCGACGTGCTCGCCCTCTTCGAGTTCGAGGACCAGGACACCGTCGCGGCGTTCCGCGACGCGTATGCCGTGATCGGCTACGAGGGTGCCACCGCGATGCAGAGCGTCGTGTACGCCAAGGCCCTCGAGCAGTACCGCGGCTGGGTGGACGAGGACGTCCTCGAAGACGTCGCCTTCATCTACGACGAGGCGGAGGAGCTCGAAGCGATGCGTCTGTCCTCGCTCGGCTCGCACGGCGGCGTGGACGACAAGGTCAGCAAGCTGTCCCTGGACGAGTGCATTGAGGAGTTCGGCGGCCACGTCAAGCGCCAGTCGAAGACCCGCGCCGCCGCATACGAGAAGGCACGCGCGAACATCGACAAGGCTTTCGAGGCGCTCTACGACGCAGGGCTTTTCAACATGGACCAGCAGGACTGGTACGACATCCGCAAGTTCGAGGTCGGCCGTGGCGAGCACGGCGACAGCCCCGCCGCGGGCCTGGTCCGCGCCGCCGGTCAGGCCGCCATCCTCCGCCACTTCCAGAAGCTCGCGAAGGTCTCCGACAAGCAGCTCGACATCGTCGAGGGTGAGTTCGAGGCCGCCTACACGGCCTGGGAGAAGAAGCAGACGGCGAAGGCGGCCGCAGCGTGACCGCCCAGACCCACCACCCCATCACCGGACAGTGGCAGCCAGTGCTGAACCCCGCCGAGGTCGCCCTCACCGTCGAACCGGACATTGAGGGTCTGCGGGCGACCATCCAGGACTTCCTGGAAGGGTCCCTGCCGGGATTCGGGTTCGCCGTCCCGGACACCGACATCGAGAAGGCCGTCGACCGACTGGTCGCCGCCTTGGAGGACACCCACGTCGCCTGACGACCGTGGCTCGCGCATAGGCGCACTGAGAGGCCGAGGGACTCACCGAGACCCTCGGCTTTTCTCATCCCATCACGTCACGAAACCGGTGCTCGCCGCGCACATGAGAGATATGCCGATCACAACGTTCGACCCAGCACTTCACCCCACCGACCCGACCACACACCAGTTCGTGGAGGTCAAGAAGAGCGCCCCCGCCCCGGGTGTCCTGAACGTGGAGGCCGCCACCGTCCCGTACGTCATCGACGACGCCGAACTCGCCGACGCGGACCGTGAAGCGGCCCGCATCGAAGCCCGCATCGCTGGGGCGCAGGAAGCCAAGGACGAGGGCATGGACATCGACGTGCTCGACTACGCCGGTGAAGTCTCCCCGCGTGCCGCGCAGCTGTTCGCCCAGTCGATCCTGAACCTCCACAGCGGCGACATCGAGGAGGACTACCCGAACCTCGTCGAGTTCGCAGAATCCCCGTCGTCGGTCCCCGAGGGCATGCCCACCGAGCAGCTCGACGCCCTCCACACCGAGATCCACGACATCCGCCAGGCCCACTACTGGAACGTCGGCCCGAAGATCCGTCAGCGGTTCGACCTGCTGTTCACCTACGCCCTCAACGGCCCAGCCGACTGACCCCGCTGACTCCGAACGCCGGTCCATCCCGGGCCGGCGTTCACTCACCCCACCCAACAGATAGGAAACACCATGACCGACACGAAACCCGCCCTCCCCAAGGCGACCGAGGTGACCATGTGGAAGAAGCCCGCCTGCGTGCAGTGCATGGGCGCGACCCTCCACTTCAAGAGCAAGAAGATCACCCCCGCCATCAAGGAACTGTTCGACGAGGCGAACGCCGACGCGCTCGCCGCGTTCAAAGCCAACGGCATCATGCAGGCCCCCATCCTCCAGTTCCCCGACGTCTACGACGGTGACGAGCTCGTCTTCGAGGCGCAGACAGTCACCGGCAACCGTGTCGACGTCATCGACGACTACGCCGCCGCCATCGCCAAGGTCGCAGCCCGCGCAGAGGAGCGCGAGCTGGCCCTGGTCTGACACAGCGACCCACGCGAAAGGCCCCGGCATCATGCCGGGGCCTTTGTCGTGTCACGCGCATAGAGACCCTGTCGCCCCACGACGACACATGAACAGCACACTCACCCAGGAGTCACACCTTGCCCGTCAACACGATCGCCTCGGTCCTCGAGTCGAACACCGAATTGGACATCGACCCGCACACCGGCGGGGTTCCCCTCGCCGAAGGCATGGACATCATCATCGCCGGCGGCCCCCTCGGCGGCCGCAGCGGGCTCATCACCGCCATCGAGCCCACCGACCACGGAAACATGCTGTCGCTGCTGGTGCGGTCCTGCGGCGGCACGTACACAGACGCGTTCATGCCTGAGTGCCAGGTCATCCGCCTCAACCGTTCGACGGTGATCTGATGGCCGACAACCTCACCCGCTGGTCCGTCGCCCTCCTCGGGGGCGCGCTCGCATTCTGCGGCATTGTTGGTTCGTTCACAATGGCGACCGCAGACGAGCGCGCACAGAACTTCCACCAGGCGATCACCGCATTCGACGACGACGAGCGCCTGGACGCGAAGCTCGAACTGGACACCTACGACATCAAGGCGTTCGGCCGTTACGGGCAGATGGCACAGGACTCCGAGCTCGACTACGAGAACTCCTGCCAGGGCGCAGACAACGTCGCCCACGTCTGCCAGGTGGACATCAACGGGGTGAACGTCCTCGACCTCACCGGCGCCAGCGCAGAGTTCTACCCGTCCGGCCACGCCGTCATCACCGGCGTCTACAAGTCCGACTACGACGACCTCATCGACGGTGCCAGCACTGTCACCGCCGACGCGACGTTCGGCAAGCAGGTCGTCACCCGCGAAGGCCACGACCGGTACACCCTGACCCGTGTGCAGCACTCCGCCGCCGTCGAATCAGGCTGGTGGGCTCAGGTGATGCGGACCACGCCCGCGCAGGCAGTGTGGATCGCAGGGCTCGCCGTCGGAGGCATCGTCACCGTCCTCATCACCCTGCTGACCCGCCCGACGACTCAGCGCGTCGAGGTGGAGGGCGTCGAGTTCTTCGACGGGAAGCTCTAACCGGGCAGTTCCGCACCCGCAGCGCGGGCCGCTTCCGTCAGCACGGCGAAGTGGTCCGCGCTGAGGTGCTTTCGCATCGCGATCGCCAGCGCCGCATGGTTCGCGGCCAGAGGCGCGTCCTGCGTGGCCCGCATCACGTACACGTAGCGGCCTGCCGGCATCCGCCCGTCGGCGTACATCATCGCCAGCTCGTCGAGAGCCGCCCGCTCACGGTCGGTGGT
>CALALQ010000325.1 GCA_937925595.1 uncultured Demequina sp.
CGCCGACGTTCGCCCCGCCGTGGCAGCGGCACTCCTTCGCGCAGATCATCAGCGAGGTCGTCGAGCAACGCGACTCCCCCGTGCGCGTCGTCGTGCACGAACTCGATGGCACCGTCTACACGGACATCATGACCGCTCCACTCCACCCCGTGTCCCTCGACCAGTCCCCGCCCGCAGGTCCGCGGGCCTCGGTCGAGGATGGCGACTCCGCGCGGGATGCGACGGAGCCTTCGCACCCGTGCGCACTCCAGAATGGCGAGGGCTTCGTGCCGGGCGAGGAGGTGGCCGTAGCGGTCATCGTCCGGCACGCCGAGGCAAGCGGCGACGGAGCGGCAAGGGCTCAGATCGAGCCGGGTCTGCTCGATCTGAGCCCCACGCACGAGGTCATCCTGCTCGGCCGCGTCTCGGGCACCTGCGTCATCGGACACCCGGCATGACCAGTTCGTCACCGCGAGCCAGGGCGTTCGGCGACGAACTGACTAACCTCGCCCTCGGCGCGCTCATCGGTGCGATGCTGCTGGCCGGTGCGCTGCGCTTGGCCGGGAGCATCGCTGCGTTCGTCACGGGTGCGCCCCAGCCTGCGGCAGGTCTCGAAGCGGGAGTCGGCGTGGTCTTCCACGCCGATGACCCCGGCTCGGCACTCGGCTCGGCGTCACTCAGCCCGGTCGCCTACTGGATCACCGTCGCACTCCTGCTCACTGCCATCGGAACCGCGACGTGGTTCATCTGGCGATGGGTGCGCGAGCTGGGCAAGCGGACCAAGGCCGACCCGAACCGGATCGAGGGAATCGCCGAGGGGCGCGATGTGCAGCGGGCCGCATCCGAACGCGACCTCCTGCGTCGAGCGAAGACCCTGCGCCCCTCGCTCACCGACCCGAAACCCGAGCAGGTCGGCTACCTCCTCGGCACCTCGCGCGGCAAGCGCGTGTGGACATCCGTGGAGGACTCGATCCTGCTGATCGGCCCGCCGAGATCCGGCAAGGGCGCGAACATCGTCATCAACACCATCCTCGACGCGCCCGGTGCGGTCATCACGACCTCGACCCGGCCGGACAACCTCACGGCGACGCTCCGAGCCCGCCAGTCGCACGGCGGCCCAGTCTCTGTGTTCGATCCCCAGCACCTCGCCGAGGGCGTGCCCGCCGGTCTGCGGTGGTCACCGATCCGCGGGTGCGAGGTGCCCCTGACCGCGATGATCCGCGGCACAGGTCTCGCCGCGGGAACCGGGCTCTCCGGCACCTCCGTCGAGAACGGCGGATTCTGGGAGGGCAAGACGCGCACGGCGCTACAGGCGCTTCTGCACGCCGCGGCTCTCGATCACCGGCAACCCGCCGAGCTGTTCCGCTGGACGCTCGACCCTGCGGCTGCGGCGGATGCCGTCTCCATTCTCGCGTCGCACCCCCACGCCGCGACCGGATGGGCCGAGTCGCTCGACGGGATGCTGCAATCCGACCCTCGCACCCGCGACTCCATTTGGCAGGGCGTCTCGCTCTCCCTCGCCTCGCTCGCCGACCCACGGGTGCTGGAGGCGGTCAGCCCCAGCGAGGACGAGCAGTTCGACCCCGAGGCGTTCCTGCGCGGGTCCGGCACGCTTTACCTGCTGGCGACAGGAGCCGGAGCCGGAGCGTCCTCGTCGCTCGTCGCGGCGTTCATCGAAGACCTCGTAGAGACGGCCCGGCGCATCGCCGCGCGCTCGCCGGGCGCGCGGCTCGATCCGCCTGTGCTGCTCGCGCTCGACGAGATCGGGAACCTCGCCCCTCTGCCTTCGCTTCCGGTCCTCATGGCGGAGGGCGGCGGCACCGGGCTCACGGTGATGCCCGTGTTCCAGTCACTCGCCCAGGCGCGAGGTCGTTGGGGCGACGACGCCGCGACCGCGATGTGGGATGCGAGCATCACCAAGATCGTGCTCGGCGGCGGGACGGACACACGGCACCTCCAGGACATCTCCACACTGATCGGCGAACGCGACGAGACGACTGACTCCGTGACCATCGGCGAGCGCGGCTTGCGCTCGAATCAACGCTCGATCCGCCGCGTCCCGATCATGAAGGTCGAAGACATCCGCACCCTGCCCCAGGGCACTTCACTCGTGCTCCTGCGCTCCGCGCCGCCGATCATCACGACCATGCGTTACTGGCTCCATCGGCCGGATGCCGAGACGCTGCTCGCACAGCGCGCCGAGGTCGAGGCGGTCATGCAGCCGGGCACCGCAGGGATAGGTGAGGCAACAGTCATCGACGACTGACTCAACTTCGCGTGAGCGCCAGATCCGCGCCCACCGCGGACGCTAGATCGGCCAGTCCTTGTGCAGCTCCGAGCCGATACCAAGCGAACTCAGGTCTGCGGTAACGGCAGGCCACAAGTCATTGAATATCTGGTCGGCGTCGCCCGTCCAGTCGTTTGGGATCGGGGTCGGCGAATCGACGGTATACGAGACGACGTATCCCGGAGCCGAGTAGTCGTCCCAAGTCAGCGAGACGTTGAGCCTCGCGTTCTCCAGTTTCACGTCGTCATCACCGTCGCCGAATCTGTCGGCGACGTACTCATAGTCGTATGAGAACTGGTAGGAGTCATCCTGCTTCATCGAACGCAGGTACTCGTCTTCATCCTCGAACTCTTCGCCGGTCGCGTGGTTCACGA
>CALALQ010000326.1 GCA_937925595.1 uncultured Demequina sp.
CAGGCAGGTCGCCTCGCGTGCTCTTCCTCACGCCATTCATGGATGACAATTCAGTTGGCCGTACATACAGTCTCTGGTTGCTCGCAAGGCAACTTGGATGGCATGCGGACGTAGTTTCCTTCTTTGGGACGCGGCTCTGGGCACCTTTGCAAGACAGCGAGTTCGCCGACTCCGCCCGGTTGCTCGTGGCGAGCGGCGACCGCGCCCGGGTTCGGGCACTGGCAGAGCTCGCGCCGCGGTACGACGTGGTCGTCGCAGTTAAGCCACTGAGGCAGTCCACTGGAATCGCCTTACGCGCTCGAAAGATTACGAGATTCGAACTGGTGATCGATGTCGACGACCCAGACCTCGAAGCGCGGTTGGCTCCGCGTCCCCTTTGGCGAGCTGTGCTGTGGCGTGTTAGGTACTTCCGTTTCTGGATGCAAGTCCGTGGTAAGCGGAGGTTGTCCCGCCTTGCGCGCGTCATGGTGAGTAATCCCGTCCTGCAGGAGCGACACGGCGGTGCCGTCGTTCCGCATGTGCGCTTGGCTGAAACGTTGCCCCCGCCTGTCGAGCACGCCACGAATCGCCCTGTCGTCGCGTTCGTGGGCACCGTGCGCGCACATAAGGGCGTAGACGCTCTGCGAAAAGCAGTAGCCGACGTCGCGCCTGAGGGGTACCGCCTTGTTGTTACGGCGGATCCGCCGGACGACGCGAAGCCGTGGGAGGAGTGGATAGGCGAGACGAGTCTCGCAGAAGGCTTGAGAGTTGTCGCGCGCGCCGATGTCGTGGTCTTACCCAGTCTGCGCAATGTGAATTCAGTAGGGCAGTTGCCTGTCAAGCTTGTCGACGCAATGTTGTTGGGACGAGCGGTCATCGCCACAGATGTCGATCCCCTACCATGGGCGCTCGGTCGGTCGGACCTCATCGCGCCCGTGAATGATTACAAGGCACTCGCCCAATCGCTTCGGCGCTTACGCCACCCACGCATACGCGCCGAGATCGGAGCCGAGCTTCAGGCTCGCGCATTCGAGCTATTTACCGTGGATCGCGTTGCGCCGACGTTCGCCCGCGTTTGCTTCCCACACGAACCGTGACCCAACCTGCGTTTTGGCCCAGTTGCAAACCCCGGATGTCATGGCGGGACCGATAGGGTGAATGGCGTTGTGGGCGGCACAACAACGATCCAAGACTGGGGATAGCTTGGTTAAGCGCGCACTGATCACGGGAATCACCGGCCAGGACGGTTCGTACCTCGCCGAGTTGTTGCTGTCGAAGGGCTACGAGGTTCATGGTCTGATCCGGCGAGCTTCGACCTTCAACACCTCCCGCATCGACCACCTCTACGTAGACCCGCACGACCCGTCAGCCAAGCTTTTCCTGCACTATGGCGATCTCAGCGATGGTGCCCGCCTGGTCACGCTGCTAAACGAGATCAATCCCGACGAGGTGTACAACCTCGCGGCTCAGTCGCACGTTCGGGTCTCGTTCGATGAGCCAGAGCACACCGCGGACACGACTGGCACGGGAACCATCCGCCTCCTCGAGGCGGTCCGCCTCAGCGGCGTCCGCCCGCGTTTCTACCAGGCGTCATCTTCCGAGCTGTACGGCGCGACACCGCCGCCGCAGAACGAGGAAACGCCGTTCTACCCTCGCTCTCCATACGGCGCCGCGAAGTTGTACAGCTACTGGATCACCAAGAACTACCGCGAGGCATACGATCTCTTCGCGGTCAACGGGATTCTGTTCAACCATGAGTCGCCCCGCCGTGGCGAGACCTTCGTCACGAGGAAGATCACGCGCGCCGTCGCCGCAATCAAGGCCGGTCGGCAGGACTACCTGTACATGGGAAATCTCGACGCCGTTCGCGACTGGGGTTACGCGGCCGAGTATGTCGAGGGCATGTGGCGGATGCTCCAGGCCGACGAACCGGAAGACTTCGTCCTCGCGACCGGAGTCGCGTACACGGTGCGCGACTTCCTCCAGATCGCTTTCGAACACGCCGGTCTCAACTGGGAAGACCACGTTCGCTTCGACGAACGGTATCTTCGTCCGACCGAGGTCGACGCGCTGATCGGTGATCCCAGTAAGGCGAAGGCCAAGCTGGGCTGGGAAGCGAGCGTGAAGCCGGACGAACTCGCACGGCTCATGGTCGATGCGGACATTGATGCGCTCGCGGCCTCCGGCACGCCGTGGATCGACCGGGTGAGTCTCACCTCGTGGCTGGCGGCATAAGGATGGAGGACGTCGACTACAGGCCGGGCCCGCTTGACCGTGATGCGGTGTTCTACGTCGCCGGCCACCGCGGGCTGGTCGGTTCCGCGATCTGGCGCAAGCTCGAAGCGTCTGGGTTCACGAACCTCGTGGGTAGAACCTCGGGCGAACTCGACCTGACGGACCGCGATGACGTGTTCAGATTCTTCCGTCAGACGAAACCGCGATACGTCGCGCTCGCCGCCGCGAAGGTCGGCGGCATCATGGCGAACAACACCTATCCACATGACTTCCTCAGCGTCAACGTGCAAATCCAGGTGAACGTGATGGATGCCGCTCAGGAAGTCGGTGTCGAACGTCTGCTCTTCCTTGGCTCGAGCTGCATCTACCCGAAGCTCGCTCCTCAGCCCATCGCCGAGGATGCTTTGCTGACGGGCTACCTTGAGCCGACGAACGACGCATACGCGATCGCCAAGATCGCCGGCATTATGCAAGTCCAGGCGATCCGCCGCCAGCATGGGCTGCCTTGGATCTCTGCGATGCCGACGAACCTGTATGGCCCGGGCGACAACTTCTCACCGACGGGCTCGCACGTGCTACCCGCGCTGATCCGTCGATACGACGAAGCGGTCGCAAACGGGGCAGACCACGTCGAGAACTGGGGCACTGGAACCCCCCGGCGGGAGTTCCTGCATGTCGATGATATGGCGGACGCCTGTCTGCACCTCCTCGAGCACTATGACGGCCC
>CALALQ010000327.1 GCA_937925595.1 uncultured Demequina sp.
GACACATCTCATGCATCACGGATGCGACCGCGGAAATCCGCCGGGTTTATGGCCCCGGCAGGGATCGGTGAGTGGTGTAAACCCCCAGGAAAAAATCGGGATACCTGATATGGCTTGGTGTGTCGTACGTAAAAAAATGATCTTTTTTGTGCGAGAGTGTCCGGCATGACGATGGGGGAATTGCTCACCGACGAGATCTGGGGGCGGGAGGTCCTGCTGCCGTATCGGCCGCATGCGACGAACGATCTCCGTGCCGGGCAGTACCGCTACAGCCGCGACGAGGCACTGACGATGCGCTACATCGAGCACTCGCCTCACGCGTTGCTCGGCTCGATCGTCATCGACTGCGACCACCCGGATGCGGCGATGCGGGCATTCGAGCAGCCGTCCGACCATCCGGCCCCGAACTGGGTCGCGCAGTCCCCGTCAGGGCGGGCGCACCTGGGCTGGTGGCTGGCCGGCCCCGTCTGCCGCACCGACTCCGCCCGGCTGCAACCGCTGCGCTTCGCTCATCGCATCGAGCGGGGTCTGTGCATCTCCGTCGGCGGGGACTTCGCTTACGGCGGGCAGCTGACCAAGAACCCGATCCACCCCGATTGGGAGACCATCTACGGCCCGTCCCGGCCCTACGAGCTGCGCGACCTCGTCACCGTCCACACCCCACGTCAGGCGCCCAGGAAGCCCGAGAAGGCGGTCGGGCTCGGCCGCAACGTGACCATGTTCGATACCGCCCGCACCTGGGCCTACGGGCAGTGGTGGCACCACCGGCACGACGGTCTCGATGCCTGGCTGATGCTCGTGCTCCAGCACTGCCACGCGATCAACACGCAGTTCACCGCCCCACTTCCGTTCGTGGAGGTCAGGGCCACCGCCTACTCCATCGGCAAGTGGATCTGGCGCAACTTCGACGAACAGGCCTACCGCGCCCGACAAGCCCACCTCGGCAGCAAAGGCGGCAAGGTCGTCTCCCCTGCGAAGATCGAAGCCAACCGTCAACGGCGTCTGAAGGTAGACCGCACGGTGGCGTTGGAGGTTCTGCGATGAGCAAGCACATCCCCGTACGGAAGCGGCGAGGAGCGGAGGTCCCGGCGCGGAGGACGATGACCGCCCGCGAAGGCGCCGAGAGGTTGGGCGTATCCCCACGCACCATCCAGCGCATCATGGCTGAGCCTCGGGAGGAGTTCCTCGCCCGTGCTGCCGAACGTCGTCAGCGGGTGCTGGAGTTGCGTGCTCAGGGCCTCAAGCTGCGCGAGATCGCCGAGCAGGTCGGAATGACGACCGGCGGGGTCGGCACGATCCTGCACCACGCCCGCAAGGCGGCAAAGGCTCGCGAAGAAACGGCGAAGGCCGACGTCGGCGCCGACACCTGAGCAACGGCAAACCACTGCTGCGGCTGGCCCCAATCGCAGCACACATACGAACCAGCTTCTTCACTGGCACAAGCATTTTGGGCAACCTATGTTGACGCATCGACCGAGGGCAAGGCAGCGCGAAGCGGTGCCGCGGCAGCCCGTTTTCGGGGTGGGGTGACCGGTTCTGTCAGCGGCCCTTCTTCGCCTTTTTCCGTTCGAGGGCTCGCCGCTGCTGCCGGGACAATCCCGCAGTTTCCGGCGGCGGTGGGGCGGTCTCCCGGAGGTACTGATCGAGGTAGTGGGCCAGCTGCACCGCCGCCTTGTGCAGCGGCGGGGGGTACTCACGCTCGGGATGGCGACGGAACGCGATCGAGCCGCTGAACGATTCGAGGACTCTCGCCAGCAGCTCTGGGTGCCGTATGACGTGCTCGACCACCTCGTGGTCCTCGAGGTACCTCGCCGGCGTGGAGGGCACCGTTTCCCGCCAGTCGGGCACCCGGACTTCGACGGGTTTTTCCACGATCCGGGTCTGCCGGACCACCTTCACCCCGACCGCTCCGCTGCGTGATGCCTTGCGGGCGCTGTACGCGTCGCGGCGGCATTGGTCGCTGCACCACACCCTCGGCCGGCCCGCCCCGGCGTGCTGAGGGACAGGGTTTGCGCACCACGGGCACATGCCCGGATCGGCGTCATCTGCGCTGGTTGCGGGGCTGTCGGTCGGCGTCGGCGGGGTCGTCACGAGGCAGAATCCTATTTCGTCGCGCCAAAATTGCAGCTTTAGTGCAAGAGGTGTGTGGGCGTTTTCGGTCGCGCAGGATCGACATCGCTGGTGTCGGCGGGTGTCTGTCGGCGGGATCGCCGACGATGACCAGGACTGATCCAGGAAGGTGGCGGGCATGACCACGACTGCGTTCACTCAGGGCTACGACGCCGGATACGCCGAGGCCGTCGAGCGGCAACGACTCGGAGACGCCGACACCGCCCACGACGCTTCGACGTGGTTCACCGCCCCGGTCGGGCAGCCCCACGTCGAGGAGTACGAACGTGGGTTCTTGGCAGGGTTCGCCGACTACATCGAGGCCACCCGGCCCGGCCGGCCCTGACGTCGCGCCACCGCGCCCCACAACACGCCCTGAGCGCCCCGCTGACGCACTGAACCAACCTCGGGCACTTGTCCCCCGGCCTCACACGTGTGAGGCCGCTACAGCCGCTCCCGCCGGATCGGGCGAACCACGCCCCGCGACGACACCCGACGGGGGACACA
>CALALQ010000328.1 GCA_937925595.1 uncultured Demequina sp.
GGCGGGTACGACGACGAGCGCGATCACGAGGACCGCCCCCGCCGCGTTGAACGCGGCGGTCACGGTGACCGAGACGAGGAACATGAAGGCCGTGTTCAGGAGGCCTGCGCGGATGCCGAGGCTGGTCGCGAACTGGGCGTCGAAGGTCGTGACCTTCAGCTTCGTATAGAACAGGCTGAGGAACGCGAGGTTCACGAGGAGCACGGCGAGCATCACATACAGGTAGACCGGCCCCCACGAGACCCCGCCGATGATGAGCTGTTCCCAGGCGGCGAGGTTGAGATCACCCACGAGCACGGCGTGGGTGTCGAGGTGGACGTTCGCGAAGTTCAGGGTGACGAGGATCACGCCGCCGCTGAACAGCGCCGGGAAGATCAGCCCCTGCGAGGCGTCCCCGGTGAGGAGCCCGGTGCGGGAGAGCCACTCGCTGCCGAGCACGACCACGAGACCGGCGAGGGCGGCGCCGAGGATCAGCAGCGGCGAGTCGAGGTTGTGGGCGAAGAAGTAGCCGACCACGATGCCGGGCAGCACGGCATGGCTGATGGCGTCGACGAGCATCGAGTTCTTGCGCAGGACGACGAACACGCCGGGCAGGGCGCAGGCGAGGGCCGTGACGACAGCGAGCAGGGTGGTGCCGAGGAGGAAGCTCATCGGAGGGCTCCTTCCGCGGGTGCAGACGCGAGGAGCAGTTCCCGCTTCAGCGCGGCGCGAGCTCGGGTGCGGGAGACGGCGCGGGTGATGATGCTGCGTCGGGGCGAGAACAGCAGCGAGATGAGGAAGATCGCGAACAGCGTGAGCACGATGAGCGGCCCGGTCGGCACCTTACCGAGCACGATCGACAGGTAGGCGCCGACGCCGCTACCGACCGCACCGAACACACCCGAGAGCGCGACCATGCCTGGCAGGGTGCGCGTCCACTGGCGAGCCGCGGCCGGCGGGGTGACGACGAACGCGACCATGAGCACGAGGCCGACGGCCTTCACCCCGATCACGGTCGCGATGACGATCGTGGTGAACATCAGCGTGTCGATCGCGCGCGCGCGGAAGCCGAGCACGGTGGAATGGTCGGGGTCGAAAGTTCTGAGCGCGAACTCCTTCCAGAACATGAGCATCAGAGCGAGGGCGAGAGCGCCCACCGTGATGCTCGTGGTCAGGTCGGCGATCGTGATCACGGAGGCGTTGCCGAAGAGGTAGTCCTGGATGCCGCCCTTGCCCGGGAAGGCTCCGTTCGCAATGATCCGCATCAGCAGCATGCCGCCGCCGAAGAAGACCGTGAGCGACACCGCCATCGCGGTGTCGATGCGGATCTTCGAGACCCGGGCTACGCCGTTGGCGATGAGCACCGCGAGCGTGCCCACGATGACCGCGCCGATGATCAAGGCGATCATGTTGCGGCCGTCCGTACCCAGCACTACGACGGCGGTCAGGAACGCGAGCAGCGTACCGGGCAGCGCCGCATGGGAGATCACATCGCTGAGGAGCGACTGCTTCCGCAGGTACGCGAAGCTTCCCAGAGCCCCGGCGACGAGGCCGATGGTCATGGTACCGAAGAACACCATCCGGTAGGTGTGATTGCCGAGGAACTCGACCAGGCTCACGATGCGAACTCCAGGAAAGCGTCATCGTCTGCCGTGACCTCGTAGGCGGTGCGGATGTTCTCTTTGGTGAACGATTCGTCGGCAGGACCCGAGGCGACGACGCGGCGGTTCAGCAGGGTGACGTGGTCGCAGTAGTCGCGCACAGTCGCGAGGTCGTGGTGCACGATCACCACCGTCTTGCCCTGCTCGCGGAGGGTGTGCAGCACGGAGACGATGGCCTGTTGGCTCTTCGCGTCGATGCCCTGGAATGGCTCGTCCATGAAGTACAGCTCCGGGGCCTGCACGAGGGTGCGGGCCAGGAATACGCGCTGACGCTGCCCGCCGGAGAGCTCCCCGATCTGCCGAGATGCAAGGTCCGGGATCCCGGTCTGTTCTAGCGCGGCGAACGCGCGGGCACGCTCGGCCTTGCCGGGGCGGCGGACCCAGCCGAGCGCGCCGTAGGTTCCCATTGTCACAACGTCGAGGACTGTGGTCGGGAAGTCCCAGTCCACGCTCGTGGACTGCGGCATGTATCCGACGCTCCGGCGCACTCGGGTCAAAGGTCGTCCGAAGAACACCGATGTCCCGGTGAGCGGCCTCACAAGCCCGAGCATCGCCTTGAGGAGCGTAGATTTGCCGGCCCCATTCGGGCCGACGATTCCCATCACTACCCCCTGCGGTACCCGGAAATCCACGCTGCGAAGCACGGGCTCGGCGCGGTACGCCACCGAGAGGTTCTCGGTGGCGCATGCGAGCGTGGCATTCGGTTCCCTGATGGCGGCATGGTTGGTCAGAGGAGCTGTCATTTCTCCTCCGTTCCGAGTGCGTCGGCAATGGCCTCTGCGTTGTGGGTGAACACCCCGAGGTAGGTAGCCACGCCCGGGTCGGCGCCGAGGGAATCGGCGTAGAGCTCCTGATCGGAGATCTCGACCTCCCATCCGAGCGCACGAACGGCCTCGCGGAGGCTGGTGATCGCCTGCGGGTTGGCTTGGTTGTCCTGGAAGATCACCGGCACCTGGTTATCCGCGATCAGCTTCGCGAGCTTGGAAAGTTCTTCGGCGCTGAGTGCTGCCTCGGTGGAGACGAAGTCCGTGGCGTACACCTCCAGGTCATAGACGTCGCCGAAGTAATTGAACGCGTCGTGCCCGGTGATCAAGATGCGCGGGGACGGGACGCTCGCCAGCAGCTTCTCAGCCGTGGTCGCAGCCGACTCGATCTCCCGTGTGTACGCCTCTGCATTCGCCTGGTACTCATCGGCATTCTCGGGGTCGATCTCCGCGAGCTTTCCGGCGACATAACTCACCACGAGGGACCAAGCCTCGGGGCTATTCCACACGTGCGGGTCGTGCAGCAAGTTTCCTTCCTCGTCGCTCTCGG
>CALALQ010000329.1 GCA_937925595.1 uncultured Demequina sp.
TCATTCCTCACGATCGGCTTTCAGACCATGGTGAATGCCGCCGCGGGCTTTGGGCGCATGCGCTGGGACCTCTACACGCTCGCAATGCTTCCGGGCTGCGCCGCGTGGGCGGCGATCTACGCGGTGCTTGGCGTGGGCCTCGTGGAGGCGTGGGCGCGCTCTCCGTGGCTGTTCCTTGGCATCGTGATCGCCATTGTGCTCGTCGCGTGGGTCTTCACCACGCTGCGGCGACGGCGCAAAGCGCGCGAAGGCGCGCCCAAGGACTAGGCGCTGCCGAACCGGCGATTGCGCTGCGCATATTCCTCGATTGCGGCCCACAGATGGGTGCGATTGACATCCGGCCACAGCACATTGCTGAACACGTACTCCGCGTAGGCGGCCTGCCACGGCAGGAAGTTGCTTGAGCGCTGCTCACCGCTGGAGCGCCAGAACAGGTCGACATCAGGCATGTCCGGCTCGTCGAGATGGGCCGCGAAGGTTCTCTCCGTCACCTTGCTGGGGTCGAGTTCGCCAGCGGCAACCTTGAGCGCGATGGCTCGCGCAGCGTCGGCGATCTCCGCGCGACCGCCATAGTTGACGCACATCGTGAGGGTGAGCACCTCGTTGCGCGCCGTGAGGCGCTCCGCGGTCTCGAGCTCGTCGATCACGGACTTCCACAGTTTGGGTCGGCGGCCGGCCCACCGCACTCGCACTCCCCACTCGTGCATCTGGTCACGGCGGCGACGGATCACATCGCGGTTGAAGCCCATGAGGAAGCGCACCTCGTCGGGGCTGCGCTTCCAGTTCTCGGTGCTGAACGCGTAGGCGCTGATGTGGGTCACGCCGATCTCTATCGCGCCAGCGACCACGTCAAGCAGCGCGGCCTCTCCGCGGGCGTGGCCCTCGGTCCGGGCAAGTCCGCGCTGCTTGGCCCAGCGACCGTTGCCGTCCATCACGATGGCGACGTGCTTGGGGATGGCGCTGTCTGGGAGCGCCGGTGGGCGAGCTCCCGACGGGTGCGCAGGTGGTGGCGTCGGCGTCCCAACTGAAGTCACGTGCGTCAGCCTACTTCCCCGCTGACTCAGTCCTCGTCGCGATCCACGTGCGGAAGTGACCGCACCTTGCGCTCCAGATGGAACTGCGTATACGCGGCGACAATCCCCGCAGCATCGCGCCTGTCTCGCACATCCGCCGCGTCCACCACAGCCCAATCCCCCTCGAGCAGCGCGGCGAGCAGCGCGAAGGTGCCAACAGACGGTGCGGCGGCTCCAGAGGGCCGGCACTCCTCGCACACCGCGCCACCTTCGGCGATCGCGAACGCGCGATGCGGCCCCGGCCGTCCACACACCGCGCATTCGGAGAACGACGGCGCATAGCCAGCGATTGCGAGCGAGCGCAGCAGGAACGAGTCGAGCAGCGAACCATGATCGTGCTCGCGCCGGCTGAGCGCGCCGAGCGCGCCATGGAGCAGCCGGTACTGCTGCAGCGCAGGCTCCTTCTCGTGATCCACGAGCTTGTCCGCCGCCTCCACCATCGCGGTCGCGGCGGTGAACAGCGAATAGTCGGCGGCGATGCGCCGCGCATAGGGCTCGCGCATCTCCACTTGGCTCACGATGTCGAGGTTGCGCCCCTCGTACAGCTGCACATCGGCGAGCATGAAAGGCTCCATGCGCGCGCCAATCCTGCTCGAGGTGCGACGCACCCCCTTCGCCACGGCGCGCACCTTGCCGTGGTTCTTGGTGAGCATCGTGACGATGCGGTCGGCTTCACCCAGCTTGTGGGTGCGCAGCACAATCGCGTCGTCTCGGTACAGCGGCATGCCTCATTGTCGCCTGCGATCGTCGCACGGACGGTCAGGCCGCACTCTGCGACTCGAATCTTCCGCGCTAGCGCAGGTTGAGTCTGCGAAGCAGTGATCCGACGCGACGTCGAAGTGCTCTCCGCACGCGGCGAGTCAGGATCGAGTCGAGTTCGCGCTGCTGCTCGCGGACCTTCGCCTCGAGCCTGTCCACCTGGGCGGCGAGCTTCGCCTCCCTAGCGGTGAGCTGCCGAATCTTCGCGTCCTTTTCTCGACCCGCTACAAACCTGCCCAGGAACGCGCGCTCGGCCTTGCCCATCTTGACGCGCAGGTCATTCTCGTCTTCGCGAATCGCGCTTGAGCGGGCGGCAAGGGCATCTGCGACCTCGTCGAACTCGAAGGCGCTTGAGGCGTTGGACCTGCTGCCGAGGATGCTCTCACCGACCGCGGTGTGAATGTAGGTGTAGGTGGTCATCAGGTAGTCGCGGTAACCGGGTTCAAACTCGGGCGCCGCTCCGGCGTTCCCAAGCACTTCGAAGACACGCTCACCGGTCCATTCGCCAAATGGGATGACCCGCTCCGGATGGCCCACTGCCGAATAGAAGTGCGGCAGCTTGTCGTTCCATTCGAGAACGGAGGTGGGGATCCCAAACGAATAGGAGATGATCGACGAGTGCATGCGGATCGCGGCAATCTGGGACCGCGTGGAAATCGCTTCGACGACCTCGCGAGTAGTCTGCGGCAGGATGACGCGATCGTCCGGGATGTCGTACTCGCGTGCGAAATAGCGCAAGGTGTTGTTGTCACCCAGGCTGCCATTTGTATAGAAGTAGGCTGGCGTGCCCGCCGCGTCAGCAAGTTCCTTGATCTCGAAGAGGTACTTCATCTCCGCGCCAAGGCCCCATTTGCGGTCGTTGTCCGCGAACAGGCCGCCGCGCACCACGTTGATGCCGAGTGTCCCGTCAGGGACCACGTCCTGCATGCCGTAGATGTATCGCGTCCATACCGCAGGGTCCGCTACCTGGCGCACCTTGTAGGACTGACCGCTGACGAGCTGCTCGAACAGCGGCAGGTTCTCTCGCACCGACACTGCCTTGACGCACGACCGTCGCAGAACCTGGCCGATCGCGTCGGCACTGCCGCCTTCGGCTGACATGTTGTTGAGGCCCATTGAGGAGAAGATGACGGGGACTTCCCTCTTCTCCGCAACCTGGGTGATCTGGTCCATGAAGGGGAAGAAGTTCAGATACGACAGGCCGAACAGGCCTCCTCCCGCGAAGAAGATGGCGTCAGCGCTCTCAAGCAGCGCCTCGTCAGGCGCCTTAAGGGCCATCGGACGGATCTCGTAGTCGTCGCGCGCCAGCCCATGATTGCCCAGCGCGACCTCAAGCAGGCTCTGGAAGCTGATGCGAATGAGGTTGTCACCGAAGTTGTCGTCAACAAAGGACACGATGACGAACCGAAGCGGCCTAGCCATGTCACCCCTCACTGTGAGTCCTGAGAGCCTGCGGTGGGTTCAGTCCCCACGAGCACCTCGATCGCGGCGCCCTCGAGCGCCTCGCGCACCTGCTCCTGCGTGGGTTCCTCCGGCAGCTTCTCGAGCACCGCCTTGGGGTCGGAGAGCACGACGACGGTGCGCACGAGCACGGATGAATCGCCCTTCGTGACGAGCGCGGCGCGGCATGCGATGCCGCCGCCAACGCCGAAGGCGTCCTCGGGGCACGCCTCTGAAGTGACATTGCTGCCCTCGGTGGCCCGGATGACCGCGTCCGCGATCGCATTCGCCACGTCGAGGAACGTGCCAGTTGGACTGCCCTTCCAACACTGGGCACGGTAGGGCTCTTCGGGCGCCTGGAAGGTGGCACCGATCGCCGTTCCCTCGCCACAACCGAAAGTCTCGAGTCCCTGGGAGGTGAGGTCAGGCAGCTTGCCGCCGACATCGCCGGCCAGCCTGTCGGGGTCGTTCGAGCACGCGGTGAGCGCCACGAGCGCAGCCGCGACGAAGAATCCGGCGGCAACGGTGCGCGCCTTGGCGTTGAGCATCACGCGCCCATCGTACGGTCCCCGCGCTGGGGCGACGGACGAGCGTGCGCCGCCACAGCGTCGGGCCGTCAGCGAACCCGCCTGTTGATCGCGGAGATGATCGCCTTGAGCGATGCCGTGGTGATGGACGGGTCGATGCCCACGCCCCACAGAATCTCGTCTTCGATCTGGCACTCGACGTACGCTGCCGCGACCGCGTCGCCACCGGCGCTCATCGCGTGCTCGTGGTAGTCGAGCACCTCGACGCGCGCGCCGCGGCCCTTGAGCGCGGCGACAAAGGCCGCAACCGGGCCGTTGCCCGAGCCCTCTATCGTGACCACTTCGCCGCGGTCGGAGATGTCGGCGGAGAGCGTGTCCGGACCGGTGTCAGACGACGTGGAGCGCGTGCCGATGAGCGAGAAGCGTCCCCACTTCTTCTCCGGGTCGCTCGCAGGCAGGTATTCGTCCTCGAAGATGTGCCACAGGTCCTCTGCGGTCATCTCGGCGCCGGTGTCGTCGGCGACGCGCTGGACCACCCGGCTGAACTCGATCTGGAGTCGGCGGGGCAGGTCAAGATTGCGCTCCGTCTTGAGCAGGTACGCGACGCCGCCCTTTCCGGACTGGCTGTTGACGCGAATGACCGCCTCGTACGAGCGGCCTACGTCCTTGGGGTCGATCGGCAGATACGGCACGGCCCACACCAGGTCGTCGACCGTGACGCCCTGCCTCTGGGCTTTGGCCTCCATCGCCTCGAGGCCCTTCTTGATGGCGTCCTGGTGGGAGCCGCTGAACGCGGTAAAGACCAGGTCTCCGCCCCACGGGTGGCGCGGGTGCACGTCGATCTGATTGCAGTACTCCACGGTGCGGCGGATCTCATCGATGTCACTGAAGTCGATCTCAGGGTCAATGCCCTGGCTGAACAGGTTCATGCCCAGCGTCACGAGGTCCACGTTGCCCGTGCGCTCGCCGTTGCCGAACAGGCAGCCCTCAATGCGGTCGGCGCCTGCCATGTAGCCCAGCTCCGCGGCGGCGATGGCCGTGCCACGGTCATTGTGCGGGTGCAGGCTCAGCACCACATCGTCGCGGTAGTCGAGCCGACGGTTCATCCACTCGATCGAGTCGGCGTAGACGTTGGGAGTCGCCATCTCGACGGTCGCAGGCAGGTTGATGATCACCTTGCGATCCGAGGTGGGCTTCCACACGTCCATGACGGCGTTGCACACGCGCACGGCGTACTCGAGCTCCGTGCCCGTGAAGGACTCCGGGCTGTACTCGTAGAACACATTGGTACCAGGCACCATGTCCTCGTACTTCTGGCACAGCAGGGCGCCGTGGGTGGCGATGTCCTGGATCTCGTCGAGGTCCGCGCGGAAGACCACCTCGCGCTGCAGGATCGACGTCGAGTTGTACAGGTGCACGATCGCGTTGCGCGATCCCTTGATCGCCTCGTAGGTG
Source organism: uncultured Demequina sp. (assembly GCA_937925595.1). The sequence continues at coordinate 5,255 of CALALQ010000329.1, forward strand.
CGCTCGATGAGGTGCTCTCGCGCCTGGGTCAGCACCTGAATGGTGACGTCCTCAGGGATGCGGTCTTCCTCGATGAGCTGGCGCACGAAGTCGAAGTCCGTCTGGCTCGCGCTCGGGAAGCCGACCTCGATCTCCTTGTAGCCCATGCGCACGAGCAGGTCGAACATGCGCATCTTGCGCTCTGCGTTCATCGGCTCGATGAGCGCCTGGTTGCCGTCGCGGAGGTCCACGGCGCACCAGCGCGGGGCCTTCTCGATGCGCTTGCTGGGCCAGGTGCGGTCGGGCAGGTCAACGGCGATCTGCTCGTGGAATGGCTGGTACTTGTGGATCGGCATTGCCGAGGGGCGCTGTTCGCCGCCGGTGTAATAAGTGGGGTTCATCTCGAAGTCCTTTGGTTGCTCTGGGCTATCTGTCTCTTAGCCGGCACACCAACCACCGCGACGAGGATCCGGCTTGAATCAAGCCTCGTCGCGGCAGCGAAGGAGCAGCGAGCGTGCACGCATGGGACACACCATACCGCGTCCTAGAACCCCAGTCTCCCCATCTGCTTGGGGTCGCGCTGCCAGTCCTTCGCGACCTTCACGTGCAGATCGAGGTAGACGCGGCGGCCAAGGAGCCGTTCGATGTCGGCGCGAGCGGTCGCTCCCACCTCCTTGAGGCGCGACCCGCCCTTGCCGATGATGATGCCCTTCTGCGAGTCGCGCTCGACGAACAACTGAGCGCGAATCTCGAGCAGTCCGCCGTCCTCCGGTTCCACCATCTCCTCGACAACGACGGCGATCGAGTGCGGCAGCTCGTCGTGGACGCCTTCAAGCGCGGCCTCGCGAATGAGCTCCGCGATGCGCACGTCCTCCGGCTCATCGGTGATCTCGCCCGTGGGATACAGCGGCGGCCCCACCGGCAGGTGCGACACCAGCACATCCGTCAGCACGTCCACCTGCACACCCTTCACCGAGGACACGGGCACCACATCCGCCCAGTCGCCGAGCTGCGACACCGCGAGCAGATACTCTGCCACCTTGGCCTTGGGAACGGCGTCGAGCTTGGTCACGATCGCTACCACCGGAGCCTTCGCCTGCGACAGTTCGCGAGCGATCCACTTGTCGCCAGGACCCACCTTCTCGTTGGCAGGCAGACAGAAGCCGATCACATCCACCTCCGCGAACGTCTCGCGCACGAGGTCGTTGAGCCGCTCCCCCAGCAGCGTGCGCGGACGGTGCAGCCCTGGAGTGTCGACGATGACGAGTTGGGCATCATCCCTGGTGACGATGCCGCGAATGGCTCGCCTCGTGGTCTGGGGACGGGACGACGCGATGGCTACCTTCTCGCCGACCAGCGCATTCATGAGGGTCGACTTGCCGGCGTTGGGGCGCCCAACGAAGCACGCGAATCCCGATCGATACTCAGTCATCCTCGTCCTCCACCTTGCGCACAATCACCGATGACAAGCGGCGACGTCGTCCTTCGAACCTATCCGCCTCGAGCTCCAGCCCATAGGCCGACGCTGTGGCGCCTGGGATGGGCACTCGGCCCAGCGCCTTCGCAAGCAGGCCAGCAACCGTCTCCACGTCGTCGTCCTCGAGCTCGAGTTCGAAGAGCTCTCCCAGCTCGTCGAGGCTCATGCGCGCTGGCACCCGGTACCCGCCGCTCGACAGCTGCTCTGGTTCTGGCTCGGCGCGGTCGTGCTCGTCGGTGAGTTCTCCCACGATCTCCTCGAGGGCATCCTCGATCGTCACGAGGCCAGCGACGCCACCGTATTCGTCAACCACGATCGCGATATGGAAGACATCGTCCTGCATGCGGCGCATGAGCTCATCGACAGCGAGCGACTCGGGGACGAACTCGGGCTCTCGCATGAGCTCGTCGACGCGCGTCTCGAGCGCGGCGGGCGTGTCCCACGTCGCGCGCACCACGTCCTTGAAGTACAGGACGCCCACGATGTCGTCGATGTCTCCCTTGATCACCGGCACCCGGGAGAAGCCGGACCTCAGGAACAGTCGCAGCGCCTTGCGCAACTCGGTTCCGGATTGGATGGTGATCATGTCCGTTCGCGGCACCATCACCTCGCGCGCGAGTGTGTCGCCAAGGTTGACCACACCCTCGACGAGCTCCACGTCTTCCTCGTCGAGCGCCTCGTGGGCGCGATCAACGAGGTCCTCCGGCTCGGCAAGAGCGGGGGCACGCAGCGCGGGCACCACGCGGCGGACCGGAGTCGTCACGACGATGAGGAACTGCGCGAACGGTGCGACGGCGCGAACCACAGTCTCCGGATACGTGCGCCCCAGTTGCCGGGGAAGAGCCCGCACCGCGATCAGCGACAAGAACGCCGCCACCACGACCGCTACCAGGGCCGATGCCCATCCCGGCCACTCGAGCCGCGCACCCAAGTCCACGGCAAGCAGCGTCCAGCACACCAGCCCAAGCGCCTCAAGCGTCGCGTACGCAACGGAAGCCGAGTTGTCCGTCTCTCCCGGCGAGACGGCGAGCCGGGCGGCGGCGGTGGGGCGGCCGTCGGGCCTCACAGTCATGGACAGGCGGCGCTCATCCGCGTACGGAAGCTGCTCGAAGGCGGCAACGATCGCGTGCAGCGCCCCAGCGTTCAGCAGCGCGAGCACGCCGACGACGACGAGCGTCGTGATCTCGGTGCTCGTCATCGGTTGGCGAGGAAGGTGAGCAGCAGCCGCCTTTGCAGCGCGAACATCTCCTTCTCCTCCTCCGGTTCGGCGTGGTCGTAGCCCAACAGGTGCAGGATGCCGTGGGTCGTGAGGAGCAGCATCTCCTCCTCAGCCGAGTGGCCGGCCACGGCTGCCTGTCGCGCCGCCACCGTTGGGCACACCACAATGTCGCCGAGCAGCCCCGCCGGAGTCGGCGAGCCGGGCGTGCCGGGGCGCAGCTCGTCCATCGGGAACGACAGCACGTCGGTGGGGCCAGGCTCATCCATCCACTGGATGTGCAGCTGCTCCATGGTCGCCTCGTCGACGAAGAGGATCGCGAGTTCCGCGCCGTCAGCGATGTTCATCTCCTTGAGGACGAAGCGCGCCAGCTCGGCGAACTCGACCTCGTCGACGACGGCGTCAGTCTCGTTGTTGACGTCGATCACTCCTGGTCCTCCCGGGATCGCGGCCGACGCTGCTGCCGGTCCGGTGCCTGCCTTCCCTTTGCCTCGTCGTCCTTGGCATACGCGGTGATGATGTCGCTTACGAGGCGGTGGCGCACCACGTCCTCGGCGGTGAGCTCGCAGAAGGCGATGTCCTCGACGCCCGCGAGGATGTCCCGTGCGACGCGCAGACCAGATGACGTTCCGCCTGGCAGATCCACCTGAGTGATGTCGCCCGTGACCACCATGGTGGCGCCGAAGCCCAGTCGCGTGAGGAACATCTTCATCTGCTCACGGGTGGTGTTCTGCGCCTCGTCGAGGATCACGAACGCATCGTTGAGGGTGCGGCCGCGCATATACGCCAGGGGCGCCACCTCGATGGTGCCGGACTCGATGAGCTTGGGAATCGACTCAGGGTCCACCATGTCGTGAAGAGCGTCGTACAGCGGTCGCAGGTATGGGTCGATCTTCTCGGACAGCGATCCGGGAAGGAACCCCAGCCGCTCCCCTGCCTCCACGGCGGGGCGAGTGAGCACGATGCGGTTCACGCGCTTGGCCTGCAGCGCGGCGACTGCCTGCGCCATGGCGAGATACGTCTTGCCGGTTCCTGCAGGTCCGATGCCGAACGTGATGGTGTGCGAGTCGATCGCCTCGACATACTGCGCCTGATTGCGGGTCTTGGGGCGGATGGTGCGCCCGCGCGTCGACAGGATCGATCGCGACAGCACGGTGACTGGTCGGTCCTTCTGCGGCGACTGCAGCATCCGCACTGACTCGCGAGCGACCTCGGCGGTGAGAGGAACGCCGGCGGTGAGCATGGCGCGCAGCTCCTCGAATGCGGTGGCCGCGGCCTCGACCTGGTGCTCCTCACCCGTGAAGGTGAGGTGATTGCCGCGCACGAGCACGTCGACGTCGGGGAATGCTCGCTCGAGTTCCCTGATGACGCTGTCGCCGGAGCCGACGAGTTGGGGCATGATCCCCGAGTCCTCGACGACGACTACGCGGGAGATCGTCACGCGTCCCACCCAAGCGATCCGCCGTTCATCACGTGGCCGTGCACGTGGAAGACAGTCTGACCGGCGGCAGCTCCGGTGTTGAAGATCCAGCGGAACTCGCCATTGCACTCGGCGTCCGCAATCTGCTGGGCTACGGCCGCCATGTCGGCGAGCACTTCCGGCGCCTCAGCCGCGAGCGCGGCGACATTGGGCGCATGCAAGCGCGGCACCACGAGGACGTGCACGGGCGCCTTAGGGGCGATGTCGCGGAACGCGACCACGGTGTCGGTCTGCACCACGAAGTCACCAGGGATGTCACCAGCGATGATGCGGCAGAAGATGCAGTCGGTCATGCCCCAAGCCTAGGCGCTCGGGAATGACCATGTGCCGCGCTACTGAGCCTGTGGTTGCGCCAAGTGCATCCGCCAGGTGCCGGCACGCCCCAGTTGCGAACCCTATGTATCTCTTGTACCGTCGTGCGCACTGGGGTGGCTACAGATACGCCACTCATTCAGTAAAAGGGGGAAAAGTGACAGACTCACGTACAGGTCTTCGCGCGATCACCTCGGCTATCTTCGCCGCCGCGCTCTTAGTTACAGGCGCTCAGCCCGCATCGGCGCTCATCATTGAATCGGACACTACTACTTCTGCGGCCCACTTCAATCCTATTCAGGGTTGCTGGGTGTACTACTTCGGTTCAAAGTCGACCGACAGGGCCACGGCCTACGACGAGTACGACACATGCATTACCGATGTGGGCGCGCGACTCTACTACCAACCGAACGCGCCCGTAGGCGTCCAAGTCACGGCCATAAAGTTCGCTACCAACTACGCCTCTAGACAGTCAATCGACGACTTCCGCAAAGCAACGGGATCCACGCGACTTTGATCGACACGACCCGGTACGCCCTAGGGGCCCTGGCAGTCCTCGTGGCAGTGATTGTGGCTGGTTGCGCAGGCGGCACATCAGATGGGCCCACAGTTGCGGCGCCAGAGTCGTTCCGCTCGAAGGTTATTGAGATCCGGTCCGACGCCGCTCAAGCGGGTGCTTCCGACGCACAGCTCGCCGAACTCGATGCGGCGATAGCCGCCGAGAAGGTGACGCTTGAGACTGCGACAGAGGCCGCGAACAGGGCGGCCGACTGCATGAGCGCCGCAGGAATACCGGCGGAAGTGAGGATCGACACTGCCGCCAGCGGGTACCGCACCCCGCTCTACGTGGCAACGCTCCCGCCAGAAATGGACGAGGATACGGCGATGGCTCTGGTGGACGGATGCGATCGTCGGGAGCAGTACTTCGTGTCGCTCGCGTACCAGACTCAGCCCACAGCGAAGGATGCCGAGTCGGCCCTCGTGGAGGAGCGCACTCCGAACCTCATCGAGTGCCTACAGGACCACGGCAGAGAGGTTCCGGCGGACGCCACTCAGGATGAGCTGGTCCGCCTCGCCCTCGCGTACCTTGAGGAACAGTTCGACTCAGGCGTCGCTCCCGAGCTCGTCATCGATTGCCTCGCGATCGCGGGGATCGACGCTGCGTAGTCGCTTCACCACGTGCCGCGCAGGGCCGCGAGCGCCGCGAGAGCCGCAGGCCCGGCAGATGAGGTGCGCAGCACGTGCGGCCCAAGGCGCACCGCGAGCGCTCCAGCCGCGACGAGCGCCTCGATCTCCTCCCCGGAAATCCCACCTTCCGGGCCAACGATGAGCCAGACCGGCTGGTCTTTGGCTTTCCACTCGAGTGCGGTAAGCGCCCGGCTCGCCTCCTCGTGGAGCACCAACACCTTCACGCCCGACGTTGCGGCACCGTGCACGGCAACGATCAGTTCTCGCGTGCTCACCAGCGCGCTCACTGTCGGTACGTACGCGCGCCTACTCTGCTTGGCGGCGGCGAGGCATAACGACTCCCACGTACCGACACCTTTCTGTGCCTTGGGCCCTCGCCATTGAGCAATCGATCGCGACGCGGCCCATGGCACCACCGCAGTGACGCCCAATTCGACAGCAGCCTCTACGGCTTGCTCGTCTCTACCGCCCTTGGCGAGAGCCTGGACCAAGGTGACGGGAGCGTCGGCGTCGTGCGAGACGGCCTCGACAACTGCCTCAAAACGACCCTCATGTACCGACACGATGCGGGAGCTCGCGCGGCGGCCGCGACCGTCTACGAGGTCAACCAGTTCACCCACACCGCGACGTTGCACGGTCACGGCATGGCGAGCCTCACCGCCAGTGACGGTGATGACGCCCCCGACCACAGCGTCGGCCGCCTCCGGCGCGATGAAGACGGGCGCGCTCACTCAGCGCCCCATGAAGGCGTCGCGGAGACGAGCGAAGACGCCGTGACCCACGGGAGTGAGGTCCGCTTCCGGCATCTCCTCTCCGCGCAAAGCGGCGAGCTGGCGCAACAGGTCCTCCTGCTCGTCGGTGAGGTCCGTGGGCGTGAGGACGTCGAGGTGCACATACAGATCCCCCCGGCCGGAGCGCTGCAGCTTGCCCACGCCAAGGCCCTTGAGTCGCACCGTGGTGCCCGAGTGCGTGCCGGGCTTGACCTCAACAGGCTGCTCGCCGTCGAACGTCTCGAGCGGAATGACCGTGCCCAGGGACGCCGCGGTCATGGGGACGGCCAGCGTGCAGTGCAGATCGTCACCGCGACGCTCGAACACCTTGTGCTCGCGCTGGCGGATCTCGACGTACAGGTCGCCCTTGGGTCCACCGGAAATGCCAGCATCACCCATCTGCGGCATGCGGATGCGCGTGCCGGTCTCGACACCCGCGGGAATGTCGACGTGGATGGTGTGACGCGAATGCGTGCGACCACGCCCGGCGCATTCGGGGCACGGGGTCGCGATGGTCGTGCCATAGCCGCCGCACGCGGGGCATGGCGAGGTGGTCATGACGTTGCCAAGGAGCGATCGCGCCACGCGCTGCAGCGATCCGGTGCCATTGCACTGGCGGCACGTCTGCGGCGAGGTCCCCGGGGCGCAGCAGCTGCCGTGGCACGTGGCACACTCGTCCGCGAGATCCACGGTGATGGTGCGCGAGACACCGAACACGGCCTCCTCAAGCGTGACCTCTTCATGTACGAGCGTGTCGCCGCCGCGCTGCACGCGAGATGCGGGGCCGCGGCGCTGCTGGCCGCCGCCAAAGAACGTCTCGAAAATGTCCTCGAAGCCAAAGCCCTGCGGGCCGCCCGACGCTCCGCTCGCCGAACGCGGATCCACACCACGGTCGTACTGGGCACGCTTGTCAGCGTTGCCAACCACCTCGTAGGCAGCGGCGACCTCCTTGAAGCGCTCCTCGCCCTCGGGGCCGGCAACGTCGGGGTGCAGCTCGCGAGCGAGCTTGCGATACGCCTTCTTGATCTCGGCTTCGCTTGCGTCTCGCGACACGCCCAGAATGCCGTAGTAGTCCTTCACTTACGCCTCTCCACTGCTATGACTCGACGACCCTCGACAGGTAGCGGGCCACCGCCCGCACCGCCGCGATCGTCCCGGGGTAGTCCATGCGCGTGGGTCCCAGTGCACCGACGAGCGATTGCGATCCAGGGCCGTAGCCGCTGGCGACGACTGCCGCGCCGCGCAGGGACTCGGAATGCGTCTCCGATCCGATCCGCACGGCAACGTCCTTGTTGTCTGCTGCCATCTCATGCAGCAGATTGAGCAGCACCACCTGCTCCTCGAGGGCGTCGAGGACGTCCCTGATGGCGTCAGGCTCGAAGCCGCCCGCGAGGTTCGATGTGCCTCCAAAGACGACGCGCTCTACGGTGCCGCCGCGCGCTGCGGTGACCACAGCGTCGGCCACTCGCGGAGCCCAAGTGGGCATCCCTTGGCGCGCCGACCACTTGGCCAGCGCGGGCTCGAGCGCCGCGGGGCGCAGCCCAACGGACTGCTCGTTGACCTCGCGAGCGATGCGCTCGAACTGGTCCTCGGAGGGGCTGTCGCCAAGAGTGATCGCCTGCTGCTCCACACGGGCGTCCGCGGAGACCACCACGACGAGCGCGCGATCGAGTCCCATGCGCACGAGTTCTACGCGGCGCACGGCGGCCTCGCGAAGCGACGGGTACTGGACAACGGCGACGTGGCGCGTGAGCTGACTCAGCAGGCGCACCGAACGCTCCACGACGTCGTTGAGGTCGACGGCGTCCTGCAGGAAGGTAGAGATGGCGCGGCGCTCGGGCTCCGGAAGCGATGCGGCGGCAAGGTGATCGACGAAGGCGCGGTAGCCCTTGTCCGTGGGAATGCGGCCGGCTGAGGTGTGCGGCTGCGCGATGAGGCCCTCATCCTCGAGCGCCGCCATGTCATTGCGAATGGTCGCAGGTGAGACTCCCAGGCCATGCCGGTCTACGAGAGCCTTCGAGCCAACGGGCTCTGACGTGGCCACGTAGCCTTCGACGATTGCGCGCAGAACGGCCTGACGGCGATCTTCGCTCATCAACCCTCCCTGACGAATCGGTTTGGCACTCGGATTGCGTGAGTGCCAATTCTACCGCCGCGAGCCTCGCCCACCCCAAGAGCGGGCGCTAGCGTGTGCCCATGAGATATTCGACGCTCGACGGCCCGGACACCTCGCTCGCGGGCTTCGCTCATCTCAGCGCGATTGTCGGCCCGGTCATTCCCGTGTTCGTCTACCTCTCGAGGCGCAACGATGACGCGTTCGTCGCCAAGGAGGCCGGTAAGGCGGCAAACGCAGGTATGGCGTTCCTCGCAGCGTTCGTAATTGCGACGCTCGTCGAAATGTATGTACCTCTCGTGGGTTTTCTCGGTAGATTGGCCCAGTTGGCCATCCTCGTAGCCGCGGTGTTCCTGTGTGTCCATGCATTTCGGCGCGTGCGAAGAGGAGCCCCAACTTCCTATCCGTTCCAGATCAAAGTGGTGAACAAAGATGACTGAGACCCCCACCCCCGCTCCGGCGCAGCCGCTGGGCCAGAACGACGAGCGCCTCTACGCGACTATCGCCAGCGTCGGCAACATCCTCTTTCCCGCGGTCCTTCCGCTGATCATTTGGCTGGTCTTCCGCGAGCGCAGCGCGTTTGTCGACAAGGAGGGCAAGGAGGCCCTGAACTTCGGCATCCTCGCCGTGATCGTCTACTTCGTGTCATGGATCCTGATGTTCATCCTCATCGGCTTCCTGACGTGGGCGGCCATGTTCGTGATCGCCGTGATCTTCGGCATTCAGGCCGCGATCAAGAACAACAAGGGCGAGAGCTACCGCTACCCGATCAGCCTGCGCCTCATCAAGTAAGCAGTCAGTCAGGGTCATCCCTGACGAGCGGACCCCGAAATCCGGTCGATGCCGGATTTCGGGGTTCTTGCTTTCGTGACACAGTTGAGTTGTGACCGAACAGCCGCAGTACTCAGAACCTCAGCCCGTTGCCGCACCCGCGCCCATGCTCGAATCGGATGCCCGCCTGTGGTCGACGCTCCTCAACGTCGCCACGCCTGTGGGCATGTTCCTCAGCGCTGGCACGCTCAGCGTTTTCGCTGTGCTCATCGTGTGGCTCATCTTCCGAGAGCGCAGCGCGCTCGTGGACTTCCACGGCAAGCAGCAGCTCAATGCGAACATCACGCTCCTGGTCGGCGGCATCGCTGCCATGGTCGTTGGCTTCATCACCCTGGGATTCGGCTTCATCTTGACGCTGCCGGCGATCCTCATCTACGCGATCTACCTCTTCGTGGTGTCGATCGTGGCTGCCGTCGCGGCCAACCGCGGCGAGTACTACCAGATGGGTGGCGTGATCCGCTTCGTCAAGTGAGTTCGCGGACCACATGGTCCGCGAGCAGTCGACCCCGCAGGGTCAGACGCAGCGTGCCGGCGACAGCCGCAGCACCGTCGAGCAGGCCCTCCGCGATGAGTTTCGCAATCGTCGCGGGGGGCGCTTGTGCATCTGCGGCCGGCAGGCCCTCCGCCAGACGGATCCGCAGCATCACCGACTCGAGCGCCGTATCCGCTGGCGTCAGCTCCTCCTCGCCCCCAATGGGCAGCTCGCCGCGCGCGAGGACATCCGCATACGCGCGAGGATGCTTCACATTCCACCAGCGCTTCGCCGCCTGCCCGACGCTGGGGCCCAGATAGCTGTGCGCGCCGGGTCCGATTCCCCACCAGTCCTCGCTGGTCCAGTAGGCGATGTTGTGGCGGCAGCGCTCGTCGGCGGTCTTTGACCAATTCGAGACCTCGTACCAGGAGTAGCCCGCCGCGGACAGGGCGGCGTCCGCCGCCTCATACATGTCAGCTTGGGTGTCGAGGTCCACGGCCGCGATCTCGCCGCGCCTCAGCTGCGCCCCCATGCGGGTGCCGGGCTCGATGACCAGTGCATAAGCGCTGATGTGCCCGGGGTTCAGCGCAACAGCTGTCTCGAGGCTCGTCTGCCAATCCGCAAGCGACTCCCCCGGCGTGCCGTAGATGAGGTCAAGGCTCGTCGCAAGGCCCAGTTCGTGCGCCCACTGAACCGCGCGGACCACATTGTCGGGGTTGTGGGTGCGCTCGAGCGTCGCGAGCACCTGCGGCACCGCTGACTGCATGCCGAAGGACACCCTCGTGAAGCCAGCCGCGGCGAGCATGGCGAGCGAATCTCGCGTCACCGAGTCGGGGTTCGCCTCCGTGGTCACCTCTGCCCCGGGAACCAAGCCCCAGACCTGCTGGATGCCGCCGAGCAGCCGGACCATAGCGTCGGCCGGGAGGAGCGTTGGCGTGCCTCCACCGAAGAAGACCGTGGACGCTGGACGGGCGCTGTCGCCCATAGAGGCGCCAGCGATCTCCATCTCGCGCAGCGCGGCCTCAACGTAGCCAGCAGGGGTCGCGCCGCCCAGCTCGCCGGGCGCGTAGGTGTTGAAGTCGCAGTATCCGCAGCGCACCGCGCAGAACGGAACGTGGACGTAGACGCCGAAGTCGCGCGTCTTTGCCGCAGTCACGGCTACTTCTTCTTGCCCTTGTCCGAGCCGTCGTCGGAGGTGCTGAGCGCCGCGATGACCGCCTCCGGCGGGCCCTCCACCGAGCCGATGTTCTTCATGCGCTTCTTGCCGGCCTTTTGCTTCTCGAGGAGCTTGCGCTTACGAGAAATGTCGCCGCCGTAGCACTTGGCGAGCACGTCCTTGCGGATCGCGCGAATCGTCTCCCGCGCGATGATGCGAGAGCCGATCGCGGCTTGGATGGGCACCTCGAACTGCTGGCGGTCGATGAGGTCCTTGAGCTTGGACACCATCGCAAGGCCGTACGAGTACGCCTTGTCCTTGTGCACCACGGCGCTGAACGCATCGACGGTCTCGCCCTGCAGCAGGATGTCGACCTTGACGAGATCCGCGGCCTGGTCACCTGCGGGCTCGTAGTCGAGAGAGCCATAGCCGCGAGTGCGCGACTTGAGTTGGTCGAAGAAGTCAAACACGACCTCCGCGAGCGGCAGCGTGTAGTGCATCTCGACGCGCTGCTCGGAGAGGTAGTTCATGGTGCCCATGACGCCGCGGCGCTCTTGGCACAGCTCCATGACGGTGCCGATGAACTCGCTCGGCACCAGAATCGATGCCTTCACAACGGGCTCTCGCACCTCGCGGATCTTGCCGCCGGGGAACTCCGAGGGGTTGGTCACCGTGATGACCTTGCCGTCCTCCATGTGCACCTCGTAGACCACGTTGGGCGCGGTGGAGATCAGGTCGAGGCCGAACTCGCGCTCGAGGCGGTCGCGCACGATCTCGAGGTGCAGCAGGCCCAGGTAGCCGCAGCGGAACCCGAAGCCAAGCGCCACGGAGCTCTCCGGCTCGTAGACGAGCGACGCGTCGTTGAGCTGCAGCTTGTCGAGCGCATCGCGCAGCACCGGGAAGTCGGAGCCGTCGAGCGGGAACAGGCCCGAGTAGACCATCGGCTTGGGGTCGCGGTAGCCGCCAAGGCTCTCCGTCGCGCGATTGCTCGCAAGCGTCACGGTGTCGCCCACCTTGGACTGACGCACATCCTTCACGCCCGTGATGAGGTAGCCCACCTCGCCGACGCCAAGTCCCTTGGTGACCACCGGCTCGGGGCTGATGACGCCGATCTCCAGCAGGTCGTGGGTAGCGAGGGTGGACATCATCGCGATCTTCTCTCGCGACTTGAGCGAGCCGTCGACGACCCTCACGTACGTCACCACGCCGCGGTAGGTGTCGTAGACGGAGTCGAAGATCATGGCGCGAGTGGGAGCGTCGCCGTCACCCACCGGGGCGGGAATGTCCCGCACGATGCGGTCGAGCAGCTCTCCAACACCCTCACCCGTCTTGCCGGAGACACGCAGCACGTCCTCAGGGTCGCAGCCGATGAGCTGCGCGAGTTCCGCCGCGTAGCGATCAGGCTCCGCAGACGGCAGGTCGATCTTGTTGAGGACAGGAATGATGGTGAGGTCGTTTTCCATCGCGAGATACAGATTCGCGAGGGTCTGCGCCTCAATGCCCTGCGCGGCGTCGACGAGCAGCACCGCTCCCTCACAGGCAGCAAGGCTGCGAGAGACCTCATACGTGAAGTCCACGTGGCCAGGGGTGTCGATCATGTTGAGCGCGTGGGGCTCGCCGTCTACCGCCCACGGCATGCGCACGGCCTGCGACTTGATGGTGATGCCACGCTCGCGCTCGATGTCCATGCGGTCGAGGTACTGGGCCTTCATGGCGCGCGGCTCGACCACACCGGTGAGCTGCAGCATGCGGTCGGCGAGGGTCGACTTGCCGTGGTCGATGTGCGCGATGATGCAGAAGTTGCGGATGCGCTCCGGCGCGGTCGAGGCAGGCTCGATGCGGGGATCGGTCAACACGGTTCGGGACTTCCTTGAGGTCAGCAGACGGATGCGGCATCTATCGTCCCATGCCACAGCCCCCTCATGCGTACGCGCTCCGTGCCGATAACAGGTCAGGAAGACAACTGAGGGGAAAACGTGAGCAACGCCGATCCGACGCGCGATCTGATGTTTCAGCACGCGCCCATTGGCATGGCCGTCACGGATTCTTCCGGGCTGATCCTCGAGCACAACGCGGCGTTCTCCCAGCTGCTCGGCGAGCCGGGCAAGGACTACTGCGGCGACGTCATCGTCGACCACCTCCACACGGAGGACCGTTTGAGGGGCTCCGAGCTGCGTGATCAGCTCCGCGCTGGAGAGATCCCCTACTACCAGGTGCAGCAGCGCATCATGCATGCCTCTGGCGGGATTGTGTGGGCTCGCTTCACGGTGTCCATGGCGGCCGATGCCGAGGCCGACTCTCGCTTCATCCTCCAGATTGAGAACGTCACCGATATTCGTCGTGCCCGCGAACTGCTTGAGCGTCGAGCGCTCTACGACCAGCTGACCGGTCTCGCAAACCGCGTGCTGCTGCTCGACCGCCTCAAGCTCGCGCTCGCCGCCCACGAGTCGCGACCCACGACCATCGGCGTGATCTTCCTCGACATGGACCACTTCAAGGTGGTCAACGACTCGCTGGGTCACGAGGCGGGCGACTCGCTGCTCATCGAACTCGCCTCCCGCATTCAGGCTTCCGTGCGCCCTGGCGACACCGTGGCCCGCCTAGGCGGAGACGAGTTCGTGATCGTGCTCGAGAACATCCCCAACCAGAAGGCGGCGGAGGGCCTGCTGACCTCGGTTGCCGCGGCGGTGCAGGTGCCCGTCGTGATCGATGAGCACGAGGTGGTTCCCACCGTGAGCGCCGGTCTCGCGATGGCAGAGCGCGGCATCACCGCAGAACAGCTCATCCGCAACGCGGATATTGCCGCTTACGCCGCCAAGCAGGCCGGCCGTGCACGCGTCGAGGTGTTCACGAGCGACCTGCGCAACTCCGCTCTGTCAAAGCTGTCCATCGAAGCGGAGCTGCGCACCGCGATCCGCGAGGGCGAGCTCGTTGTCCACTATCAGCCGGTCGTCGAGCTTGCGTCACGCCAAGTGGTCGCCTTCGAGGCGCTCGTTCGCTGGCAGCACCCCAGTCGCGGGCTGCTGCTCCCCGATGAGTTCATCGAGATCTGCGAGCAGGCGAACCTGGTGGTCCCGCTGGGGGCGTTCGTGCTCAACGAGGCATGCGAGTTCATCGCCGCCAACCCCCGGTTCGGCGGTCGCGTCTTCGTCAACGTATCCACCAGGCAGATCGGTGCGGCAGATCTCACGCGCGTGGTGAACCACGCGCTGCGCGAGTCGGGAATCGAACCGCATCGCCTGGGCCTCGAGATCACCGAGTCCGGAATGCTCCTCGCGAGCGACGACGCGCTGTCCGATCTGCGCCGCATCACCGAACTCGGCGTCGATCTCATCCTCGACGACTTCGGCACCGGCTACTCGGCACTGTCCTCCGTGCTGCAGAGCCCCGTCGCTGGACTCAAGCTCGCGCGAGAGTTCACTCTGCGTCTCGGCGACCGCTCAAGCGGCGACCGCATCTCCACCACCATGGCGACTCTCACCAAGAGCCTCGACATGTACGGCGTCATCGAAGGCGTCGAGACCCAGGCCCAGTACCTGCTTGCGAAGATGCACGGCTGGACCTTTGGCCAAGGCTTCCTGTTCGGGCACCCCACCGCAGCGTCGGACATCCACTTCTTGGACGATGGCCAGGTGGCCATCGGCGACAAGGTGCTCGGTGCCATCAATCCCTGAGTCAGGGAGCGGCTAGGCTCACCTTCCGTGGAAACGTGGATCGCGGCCGCCGCCCTCGCGGCCATCGCCGCCGGCAGTGCGTGGACAAAGGCCAAGCGCCACGCTCCCCGCACGAGCGGCCGCACGCGTCGGCCTCACACCTCCCAGCGCCATTACCCGGGCGATTACCAGGGGAAAGTGAACCTCGAGTATTCGCCGAGCCTTGACGGTGATGCGGATCCCGGCGAAATCGTGTGGACGTGGGTGCCGTATGAAGAGGACCACTCGAAAGGCAAGGACCGCCCAGTCCTCATCATAGGAAGGGACGGGCGCTGGCTGCTGGGACTCATGCTGTCGAGCAAAGACCACAGCGATGAGCCGCACCGCAGGGAGAAGTGGCTCGACATCGGCACGGGAGACTGGGATCGGCAGCGTCGACCGTCAGAGGTTCGGCTCGATAGAATCATCCGCGTAGATCCCCATGCGGTGAGGCGTGAAGGAGCGATTGTCTCCCAGCGCATATTCGATGAGGTTTCACATTCGCTTTCGAGCCTCCATCACTGGTAGACTGTTCGATCGTGTGCGCGCGCTTGCGCGCGTCCGTCCGCATTCTTAACAAGGCATTCAGAGGATTCACGTGGCCAACATCAAGTCCAAGATCAAGCGCATCGGCACCAACGAGAAGGCTCGCCAGCGCAACGTTGCTGTGAAGTCGCAGCTCAAGACGCACGTGCGCAAGGTGCGCGAGGCCATCGCCGCTGGCGACAAGGCCGCCGCGCAGGAGGCCCTGCACACCGCCTCCGTGAAGCTCGACAAGGCCGCCTCCAAGGGCGTGATCCACAAGAACCAGGCTGCGAACCGCAAGTCGGCTCTCGCCAAGCAGGTCGCGTCGCTCTAGCTCTCGAAAAACGACCCCGGACGCTCTGGCGCGTCTGGGGTCGTTTTTTCGTCCTGACTGTAGATTCTCCCCGTGGTGGACTCCCCTACCCTCGTCCCGCGCCTATGGCATTTGCCTCTGACGGGGCGACACGCAGGGGCCAGCGAGACTCGCGTCCTCGTGGGACGCCAGGGCATCTTCACTGCCAAGCGCCGACTTGTGGGCTACGAGCTGCTGTTCCGAGCGCCGGGCCGCCTGGGTCTGCGCATCGACCTGTGGAACCAGCGTCAGCAGGACCGTGCAACGGAGCACGTGATCGCCGCAGCTTTCCGCGAGGGCCCGGACATCGCCCCCAACAACTTGCCCGTCTCCATCAACTTCACGCGATCGTTCCTCGTGGCACATCCGGTGCTGCCGTGCGACCCCAAGAAGGTCGTAGTCGAGGTGGTCGAGAGTGCATTTGCCGACGCAGAGTTGCGCGACCGACTCGCTCACCTCAAGGAACAGGGATTCACGATCGCCCTCGATGACTTCATCGGCACGCGTTCGCAGATGGATCTGCTCGAGCACGCCGATCTCGTGAAGATCGACTATCGCGACCTGTCAGCGCGCGGTCCTGAGCTCGTGAACCGCGCCCACAGCGGCGGCGCAAAGCTCATTGCCGAACGCATCGAGACGCGAGTCGCGCTCGCGGAGTGCGTGGAGTTGGGATTCGACTACTTCCAGGGCCATGCCTTCGAGCCGGCGATCCTCGTCGACAGGGGCGCGGTGGCCCCCGACTACTCGTCCGACGTCGCTGCTTGACTAACCCGCGAGCTCCGCGACCCTGCGCACAGCCCGCTCAAGAGAGAACGCCGGCGCACGCGACGCTCCCTTGACCTCGGCGTCGGCCTGCGCGACGGCCTCAATGGCCTCTGCAAGGCGATTGGCGTCCCACTTGGCCAGTTCTTTGCGAGCGCGATCGATCTGCCACGGCGCAAGGTTCAGCTCCCTGTCGCTCAGCCCGCGACCTCGCGCCGCACCCACCTTCACGAGCGTGCGCAGCTTTATGGCGAGCGCCGCAATGAGCGGCACGGGATCGGTGCCGGTCTCGATGGCGTGCCGCGCGAGCGCCACCGCGCGGGGCGCATCACCCGCGATCGCAGCATCGGCCACGGCATAGCCGGTCGCGTTGACCCGGGTTCCGTAGTACTTCGCGACCGCGGCTTCGTCGATCGCGCCATCCACGTCGCTCATGAGCTGGGCCGACGCTGCACTGAGTTCGGCGACATCGGCACCTACCGAGTCCACCAGTGCCCGCACGGCTCCTGCGGTGACCTTGCGTCCCGCGCGCTGGAACTCTCCGGTCACGAAGGAGGCGAGATCGGCGTCCTTGGTGACGGCCGGGCAGGTGTACTCGATTGCGTTCTCACGCAGGGCGTCAAGCAGTCGCTTTCCTCGCACTCCGCCGCGGTGACGGATGATGACCACCACCTCGGGATCCGGAGCGGCAACATACGCCAAGGCGTCCTGGAGGAACGCGTCGTTCATCGCCTCGGCGGAGTCCACGACCACCAGGCCGGGCTCGGCGAACAGCGACGGGCTGCTTGCAGCAAGCAGGTCGCCGGAGCGGTACGACGAGGCATCGAGAGCGGTCACTGTGGGCGCGGTCCCAGCGTCACGCATCGCGTGCGAGATGAGCTCAATCGCGCGACCTGCCAGCACATCCTCTGGGCCGCTCACGAGCACGATGGGCGCGGGCTTGGCGCGATGCCACGTGGGGTTTGCGGGAGCCTTCACAGCCATGCGCCTAGCCTGCCATGTTCATGGGACACGACGTGGCGACGGCGGGACCCGCCACCACCACGATGTCCCCGCAGAGGTCCGTTCTGAGCAGCTCGCCTGCTCGTTCTCCCCACAGATCCAGCGCGTCCGGCGAGGGATGCCCATAGGAGTTGCCGGCCCCCACACTCACGACGGCCAACCGCGCGGTGACCCTGCTTGCCAGCTGCGGATCCTGGCGATCGGAGCCGTGATGGGGCAGCTTCACGACGTCAACGACGACAGCGCCCATGCTCGAGGCGAGCGACCGCTGACCCTCGTGCTCCAGATCGCCAAGCGCGAGCACGCTCACGCCGGCCACCGTCGCATGCGTCACCAAGCTCGCGTCGTTGACGCCCATCGACTGCGCGCCCTGCGCACCGGGCGCGAGCACCGTGACGTTCACCGCGCCCACGGCCGCTGTCGTGCCCTGGCTGACCGCCCTCAGGGGAACCCCCCTGGCAGCTAACGCGGCAATCACGTCGCCGCCATCCTCACTTTGCCTCGCAGACACCCAGGCCTCCATCACCGGCATCCTGGCCGCGACCTGCGCCGCGGCCCCGTCATGGTCGGCATGCGGATGAGTGATGATCAGCAGGTCCACTCGCGTCACCCCGTAGCGTCGCAAGCACTCGACCGCTCGCCCGTCAGCGGTGCCCGTATCGATCATCACCGCGGAGCTTTCTGCCGATCTGAGCAGCATCGCGTCCCCCTGCCCCACGTCGCATGCCACCACGAGCCAATCACCGGGAGCTCGTGGCGCGAACAGCGCGAGTCCCCACGGCACGGAGGCCAACACCAGGGCGCCAACAGCCGCCGCGGTGAGCAGACCTAAGCGCACACGGGCGGCGAAGGTGAGCGCTGCGAACACGCCAACAACCACGGCCGACGCTGCGGCACCCCACGGCCCAGGAGGCACCGTAAGGTCGGCGAAGGGCAGGCGGTCAGCGGCCCGGGCCGCCGCGTCAACCGGCCAGGCACACCAACCGGACACCGTCGCGAGCGCCACCGCTGTCTCCGCGCTGAACGGGTCCATCACCAGCGCGGCCAGCCCAATGAGTGTCACGGGCGCCGCACACCAGCCCACCGCGAGGTTCGCCGCAACGGACCACGGGCCCACCTCGCCGCCGATCATCGCGAGAAGGGGCATGACCGCGCCCTGGGCGGCAATGCACACGGCAAGCGGATGGGCCAGCACGGGCGTCACGTGCGGTGCGAGCCGCATCGCGAGCGCGGGTGCCCACAGCGCAATCGCCGCCACAGCAGCCACCGACATCGCGAAGCCCGGCTCCACCGCGAGTCGCGGATCGACGATCGCCACGCCCGTGACGCCACAGCACAGCGCGGGCAGGGATTGTGCGGGCCGTCCCCACCACAGCGCGGTACACATCGCCGATGCCATGGTCGCGGCCCGCACCACGGATGGTTCGGGAAACACCACCACGACGAGCATTCCCATGACGGCTCCGCTCACCGCGGCTGCCACCCGGCGGTTGCGCAGCACGAGCCGCAGCACCACGGTGACCGCAATCAGCACGATGGCGAAATGCGCGCCGGACACGGCCGTCAGATGCGTGAGTCCGGCGCGCGCCATCTGCAGGCGCTGCTCCCTCGGCATGCCGGCGTCGTCGCCGATCACCATTCCCCGCGCCAGCGGCCTCAGTCGTTCCGGAAGCGAGGAGGTGGCGTCGCGCAGACCGCTGCGCAAGAGTTCCGAGGCGGCGTGCAGGCCCTGGGGTGCGCTCCGCTCTCGCAGCACGGGACGCCAGGCGAGTGCATCCTCGCCGTCCGCAGCCGAGAGCCTCGCCTCGACCACGAGCCGCTCTCCCCGTGCGACTTCGCTCCACGGCTCGTCGCCCCACGCCGTCACGCGGGCACGCACAGCGACACCGTCCACCCTGTCGACGGCGAGTTCCACACGCCACAAGCCTTCGGTGGGTCCGGCGACACCAGGCGCCGCGTCGCTGTCCGCGGTTGCCTCGAGCACGACCGCAGTCCCCACCGCGTCCCGAACCGGCCGCGCATCCGCGACAACGGCGAGCGCACACAGCCCCGCCACCACACCGGCCACCGCAGCGACCATCAAGGCGGGCCGTGCGACCCGCCATCGGCAGCCCGCGGCCAGCAAGAGCGCCGCAGCCAGCGCCGCCCATTCCCAGCCCCGGAGCACCGCTGCACCGACGAGCCAAGCGGTGCCAGCGGCTGGCGCGAGCCGAGCGTCGTGAGGTGTCACCTAGACAGTCGCGATGCCGCCGAGTGCACCGACGATCGCTGCACCCACTCCCGAGACCCGCGACAGGTCGTCGAGCGACGCGAATGGCCCATTCGCCTCCCTGTCGGCGACGATGCGGGCGGCGAGCACCGGACCCACACCAGGAAGCTGCTCAAGCTCGTCTGCCGTTGCGCGATTGAGATTGATCAGCCCTCCCCCAGCTGCCTCAACTTCGCCCTCGCGAGACACCCGAATCTGCTCACCATCCACGACGCGGCGCGCAAGGTTGACGCCGTCGAGCACCCCGTCAGCACGGAGCCCGCCCGCCGCGTCTATGGCATCCGCGACGCGCGCTCCCGCCTCGAGCTCTACTAGTCCAGGCGCTTCGACGGCCCCCGCGACATCGACCACCACAACTGCCGCGCCGGGCGCTTGAGAGGCAAGGTCGAGCGGCACCCCGGCGGGAGCGTCGGGCCTGGTAAGTGCCCAAGCACCCGCCGCTAGAAGCACCACGCAGGCGATCGCGGCGCCCGCCTGTCTCCAGGTCATCCGCAGCCTCAGCCCTCGCCGGGTCTCCTGAATCGCAGAGCCGTGCGCGGCCTCGTAGGCGCGCGCGGCGGCGGTCGCGAGCGACTCCTTCCAGCGCGAATCCACCTCGGTCATGCGGTCGACGCTACGAACACTCAGCGCCGAACAAGATCTTGAGCCGGGGGCACCTGGGGACAGCGACCGGTCGCGCTGATGATGTGGACGCGGCTCAGTGAACGGCGGCGGGCAGGTCCGCGACCACCACCGCAAGCGCGCCCGGCCCGGTGTGCGCCGACAGCACCGCGCTCACCGGCGTGGTCACCGTCATCGCGAGGTGAGGATGCGCGTACTCGAGGACGCGGGCGGAGTCGGAGACGTAGGCCTCTTCGCTGAGCGCCATCACGGCAGCGGCCGGTCGCTCCAACGCGGCGATGGCCGCCTTCGCGCGCTCCACCATCGCCTCGCGTGCACGAGCAGTGGTGCGCACACGATCGAGAAGGGCGATGCTGCCGTCCTTCACCTCGAGAATGGGGCGCACGCCAAGCACCTTCCCCACGGCCGCGACCGCAGGCGAGATGCGCCCGCCGCGCTTCAAGTGCTCGAGGGAGTCCACAGTGAACATGCACACGGACGATGCGGCGACCCGGCGCGCTTCGGCGGCCACAGCGTCGGCATCGGCGCCTGTGCTCGCGAGTGCAGCAGCCGCAAGGGCCGCGAAACCGGTTGCCATGGCCACGGTGCGCGAGTCGACAACGGTGACAGGGACGTCGGCCTTAGCCAGGCGTGCGACGGAGGCCGTGCCGGACAGCTCTCCGGAGATCAGTACGGCGACGATCTCCGCGGCACCGTCGGCGACGGCCGCCGCAAATGCCTCCTCGAATGCCCCGGCGCTCGGCTGCGAGGTCGTGACCGTCGCCCCCACCTGCAGGTGCGCGAGCACCTCGTCAGGGGTGATCTCAACGCCTTCGGAGTACGAGACGCCGTCGATGATGACCTCGAGCGGCACCACTCGCACGCCCCACTTCTCGGCGAGTCCGGGCGGCAAGGAGGCCGCTGAGTCCGTCACAACGGCAACCGGCGGCGTCATGCCAGCACCATAGCCGCTGTGCGCTGTGCGCACACGAGCGAGGCAGCCTAGACGGGCACCACGTTCACGAGGCCGGGAGCGCGCACGATGACCGTGCGGATCTCGGCGCCGTCGAGCGTGCGAATCACGGCGGGGTCGGCGAACGCGAGTTCACGCAGCTCGTCCTCGCCGATGCTGGGTGGCACCTCGAGTCGAGCGCGCACCTTGCCCTTGACCTGCACGACGCACGTGACGGTCTCCTGCACCAGCAGCGACTCGTCCCATTCGGGGTATCCGGCGAGCGCGACAAGGCCGTCGTGGCCGAGCATCGCCCACATGTCCTCCGCCACGTACGGCGCGTACAGCGACAGCAGGATCGCTACAGCCTCGGCAGCTTCACGCACGGCAGGGTCGGCGGGACCCGCGCCGGTGTCGATCGCCTTGCGGGTCACGTTGACGAGCTCCATGATGCGCGCGACCGCCACGTTGAAGCGGAAGCTTTCGACCAGCTGGGCGCAGTCGGCAAGCGTGCGGTGGGTTGCGGCGCGCAGCGCCTGGTCGCCCGACGCTGGGTCGGCTCCCGGCTCGGACGTCACGTCTCGCGCGAGTCGCCATGCACGGGCGAGGAACTTCGCGCTCGCGCCCGGAGAGACGTCCGCCCAGTCGATGTCGTCCTCGGGAGGTCCGGCGAAGGACATCGTGAGACGCACGGCATCAACGCCGAACTCATCAAGCTGCTCGCTCAGTCGCACAAGGTTGCCACGGCTCTTGGACATTGCCGAGCCGTCCATCTGCACCATGCCCTGGTTGAGCAGAGCACTGAAGGGCTCTTCGAAGTCGACGAAGCCCATGTCGTGCAGCGCCTTGGTGAAGAAGCGTGCGTACAGCAGGTGCAGGATCGCGTGCGTCACGCCGCCCACGTACTGGTCGACGGGCGCCCACTTCTTGGCTTCTTCGATGTCGAACGGGCCGTCGTCCTTGGAGGGCGACAGGTAGCGCAGGAAGTACCAAGACGAGTCGACGAAGGTGTCCATCGTGTCTGTGTCGCGCAGCGCGGCACCGCCACATGACGGGCAGGTGGTGTTGACCCAGTCGGTCGCAGCAGCGAGCGGCGACTGTCCCTTGGGCTTGAGGTCGAGGCCTTCCGTGGGAGGCAGCAGCACGGGCAGCTGGTCTTCGGGAACGGGCACCTCTCCGCACCTCTCGCAGTGCACGATCGGGATGGGGGTGCCCCAGTAGCGCTGTCGCGAGATGAGCCAATCGCGCAGGCGGAAGTTCACGGCCTCGCGACCCACGCCCTCTGCTTCAAGCTTGGCGATGATCGCGGGGATCGCCTCCGACTTGGGAAGGCCGTCGAGCGGACCGGAGTTCACCAGCACGCCCTCGCCTGTGGTCGCCACGCCAGACTCAGCCGGGTGCGGCAGCTCGTTGCCGTCCTCGTCGCGAACGTCGAGCACGGGCACCACCGGCAGTCCCATCGCGAGCGCGAAGTCGAGGTCGCGCTGGTCGTGCGCGGGAACCGCCATGATCGCGCCGTGGCCGTAGTCGGCAAGCACGTAATCGGAGGCCCAGATCGGCAGCTTCTCGCCGTTGACCGGGTTGATCGCGTAGCGGTTGAGGAACACGCCAGTCTTGGGGCGCTCGGTGGACAGGCGCTCGATTTCGCTGGCGGCCTTCACCTTCTCCAGGTACGCCTCGAACTCGGCCTTGACCCCAGCGTCGGCACCCTCCACGAGCTCCGCCGCAAGGTCGGAGTCAGCGGCGACCACAAAGAACGTCGCGCCGTAGAGAGTGTCCGGACGGGTCGTGTAGATGTCGACCGGTTCGTCGCGACCCTCGATCACGAACGTGACGTCGGCACCGCGAGAGCGGCCGATCCAGTTGCGCTGCATCGCGATGACCTTGGACGGCCAGGTCTGCTGGAGTCCGTCAAGATCGTCGAGCAGGCGGTCGGCGTAGTCCGTGACCTTGAAGTACCACTGCGTGAGCTTCTTTTTGGTGACGGGGGTGTCGCAGCGCTCACACAGGCCGCCAACGACCTGCTCGTTCGCAAGCACGGTCTGGTCCTTGGGACACCAGTTGACCATCGACGGCTTGCGGTAGGCGAGGCCGCGCTCGAACAGCTTGGTGAACAGCCACTGGTTCCAGCGGTAGTAGTCGGGGCGGTGCGTAGCGAGGACGCGATCCCAGTCGAACGAGCATGCGTAACGCTCCATCGAGGCGCGCTGCTGCGCGATGTTGTCCTCGGTCCAGCCAGCCGGGTCCACTCCACGCTTGATCGCCGCGTTCTCCGCGGGAAGACCAAAGGAGTCCCAGCCAATGGGGTGCAGCACGTTGTAGCCGCGCTGAATCCAATAGCGCGCGATCACGTCACCGAGCGCATACGCCTCCGCATGACCCATGTGCAGGTCACCAGAGGGGTACGGGAACATGTCGAGCACGTACTTGGTGGGGCGAGCGTCGTTGGGGTCGCCGCTGCGGAAGGGCTGGCGCTCTCGCCACACGGGCAGCCAGCGCTCCTCGATCGCGCGGAAGTCGTACCGGTCTTCGACGGTGGGCTCTGAAGTCACCCCAGCATTCTAGTGAAGGGCGAGTACGGCCCCTCGCCCCGCGGCCACCGCGTGGCAAACCCGTCTCGCTCCCAGTCTCATTTCAGTCTCAGATTCCTAGATTGCGGCCCGACGCTGGCCATAGGTTTGCCTTGTCCCATGCGCACGCGGGGGCTGAGGGAGGGCGAGATGAAGCGTCGGCTTGCTGCTGCGGCGGCACTTGTGGGCATGGCTCTTGGGTTTGGGGTGGTGCTGGCAGCCCCCGCGCAAGCAGCGGACAACAATGCGATTTCGGGTACCGTCTCGCTTCCTGAGGGGGCGCCGGAGTCATGGGCGAGCAACATCGTGGTTGAACTCGATGGGCCGGTGCACAGAAGCACGCTCCTCGTACCCGTCGCCAACAGCTTCACCTTCACCGACCTGCCGGACGGTGTGTACACGGTGCGCGCGCTGGGCACGAACGTGACGGTCAACGTCATCCCCGAATACTTCGGCGGGTCCTACGTCGCATCGGGTGCTGCCCCGGTGGGAGTGAGCGGTGGCGCGGGTTATCCGGTTGCCAACATCGCGCTCGACTACGGCGGTTACGTGCAGGGAACACTGTTCTACATAGGCGGAACTCTGCCCACGGAAGACTGGAAGGGCGTGAAGGTCACCGCGTTCGGGCCCTCCGGTGTGGTGTCCACCAGCCCCGCGAGCAACGGACAGTACTCTCTCAGCGGCCTCATCCCGGGCGCGTACACCTTCCGTGTGGACGCGCAGGAGTACATGGGATCCGGCGGGCCCATTACGCCGAACATCGCGAGCGCGTTCCTCTTTGGCAACGGCCACGACCAGCCGGGAAACATCAACATTGCCCCGCGCACCACCTCGCCCGCAACACTGTCGTCAGCCCTGTTGTTCGACGCGTTCAACCTCAGCGGCACCGTCGAGATTGAGGGTGTGGACGACCCTGACCAGTTGGGCCAGGTCTCCGTGGAGATCTACTCCGAGTACTACGTGACGATGCCATCGACCACCGTGGACCCCAACACGGGAGCGTGGAGCCTCGACGGACTCCCCCGCCAGTACCCCATCTACGTGAGGTTCTCGGGCCCAGGCGTCGTCACCGAGTGGCATGACAACAAGGGCACGCGCGGCGGTGCGACGGCCTTTCCCAACGGGCCGGGAAACAACGACCTGGGCCTCGTCACCCTGGCACCCGGTCAGCCCGTGTCCGGAACCGTGTCGCTCTCGGGGAGCTTCGATCGCGACGATCTCATGAACGACTTGTACGTGCAGTTCTCCAACGACACGTACACCTCGGAACTCGTCTCCGTGGATCCCGTGACGGGCGAGTACACGAGCTCGCCGCTGCCGGTCGGCGACTACCTCGTGAGGTTTGCTTCGCAGTACTCGCAGCATGTCGCCACGGAGTTCTACGACGACGTCTACGAACCGGAGCGCGCAACCCTCGTCAACGTCACCGCCGACGCGCCCGTGACGGGGATCAACGCCGTGCTCAAGAAGCTGCGCCACTACTACTCGACGCCCACGCCCACGATCAGCGGCACCAAGGGACTTGGTGAGACTCTGACCGCGAAGCCGGGCGCCTGGAGTCCTGCGCCCACTTCCTTCACCTACCAGTGGTACCGCAACGGCGCGGCCATCTCGGGCGCCACCAAGAGCACCTACAAGCTCACGTCGTCGGACTCGAAGATGCAGATCTCCGTCAAAGTCACCGGCGTCAAAGCAGGCTACGAAGCGACAAGCAAGACCTCCGCCAAGGTGACGATGCCCACGTTCTTCACCAAGGCGCCCGCGCCGACCATCAGCGGCACCCTGCGTTCGGGCTACACGCTTACCGCGAAAGCGGGCACCTGGTCTCCTAAGCCGACGCTCTCGTACCAGTGGTACCGCGATGGCAAGGCCATTTCCAAGGCGACCAAGAGCACCTACAAGCTCACAGCGTCGGACAAGGGAAAGAAGATCACCGTCAAGGTGACCGCGAAGAAGTCCGGATACGGCACCCACGCCAAGACATCGGCCGCGACGACCATCTATAAGGAGTTCTCGAAGGCCCCGTCGCCCACGATCAGCGGGACGGCCAAGGCCGGCAAGACCCTCACCGCGAAGGTCGGCACGTGGTCGCCCAAGCCCACAAAGTTCACGTACCAGTGGTACCGCAATGGAGCAAAGATCTCCGGGGCCACCGCATCGACCTACAAAGTCAAGAGCGCGGACAAGGGAAAGAAGATCACCGTGATGGTCAAGCCCAAGCTCGCGGGCTACTACCTCCCGGCGAAGACGAGCAAAGCCAAAACCATCGCCAAGTAGGACGCGCTGCGGTCTCTCAACGGTCACAAACCACTGGTCAGGGCCGGTCTGACAGCAATATTCTGTGCTCACTTCGCGCTCGCGGGGGCCGGGGGGAAGGCTTCGCGGCGTCGGGATGGGGCTCTGCACGCTGCGCCGTGCGGATGGGGTGTCGCCGCCACGGCGCCCGCGGGTGCGAAGGGGCGGCAACGCTCCGCCGCGCAGCCCCTCGGACAACTCATCTACCCCTCGCGCTCCCCTGCTCGCGGCCCTAGAGTGTGACATACGTCACACGCCACGCATGAGAATTGCTGAGGGAGGGGTCATGCAGGCCTTGAAGGACCGATCCGCCGCGGCCGTCGCCGCACTTGCCGCCCTAGTGCTTGCCGCCGCCACGGTGGTGGCCGACGCTCGAGCGGCTCATGCCGCCGACACCCACTCGATCTCGGGCACGGTCACGCTGCCGGCGGGCGAGCCGGCACACATGTACCAGGGCGTGCAGGTCTACGTCTCCCAAGCGGGAGGCGGCATCAGCAGCTCTGCCACGCCAGCGAGCGACGGCACCTACTCCCTCGGCGGTCTCCCGGCAGGTCAGTACCGCGTGCAGTTCTCTGCAGTCCCCCTCCCTGCCTCAGACCCGGTCGTGACCCCCGAATATGTGACCGAGTTCTATCCCGGCGTGTACCAGCAGCAGAACGCCGGACTCGTCGACCTCACCGCGGGCAGCGCGACGGGGATCGACGCAACCCTGGAGTGGGCGAGCACGCTGTCCGGAAAGGTGACCATAGCGTCGGCCCTCAATGCCGACTGGGTGAAGGGCGTGACGGTCAAGGCGTGGAGTGCCAATGGCGCGAGCGGTTCCGCGGTGCCCAACGCCGCTACTGGTGCCTACGAGCTCACGGGACTTCCGGCGGGCGCGTACACGGTGCAGTTCTCGGTGGGTTCGTACTTCGACGGCGGGGTTGTTCTGCCCGATCTGCTGACCGAGTACTACAACGACGTCTACGGACCCTCCGCGGCCACTCTCGTGACGCTGCCCGCGCACGGTGCAGCTGGTGGGATCAATGCGACGCTCAGCAATGTTGGCCACTTCACCTCAAGTCCCAAGCCCACAATCGTCTTGAGCAAGCTCACCGTGGGATCGACGCTTGGCTCCAAGACCGGAGTGTGGGTTCCGACTCCCGCCAAGATCACCTATCAGTGGAAGCGCAATGGCGTCGCGATTTCCGGCGCCACGAAAGCCACCTACAAGATCACCACGAAGGACCGTGGCAAGAAGATCACGCTGACCACCACGGCGACGCTGAGCAAGTTCACGACAAAGTCGGCGACATCCGCCGCGGTGCTCATTCCCAAGCCATTCTCGAAGACCGCGACGCCAAAGATCACCGGGACGCTGAAGGTTGGCAAGAAGCTGTCCGTCACGAAGGGCACATGGTCGCCCAAGCCGAGTTTCTCGTACCAGTGGTACCGCGACGGCAAGAAAATCTCCGGGGCCACAAAGTCCACCTACACGGTGAAAGCTGCGGACAAGGGAAAGAAGATCAAGGTCAAGGTGACCGCAAAGAAGAGCGGTTACATAACCGTCAGCAAGACATCAGCATCCAAGAAAATCCCTAAATAGCAGGAGCGTATATCGAAACGTTGCGCTAAGGTAGCGCCGAATGTGTGGCTCAGCTGAGGAGAACCATGCCCATTTCACGCCGCCTTGCGTCAACCGCGCTCGCCATTGCGCTCGTCCTGTCCATGCTCGTTGCGCTCCCCTCGAGCGGTGCAGAGACCCGCAGCATCTCCGGCACAGTCACGTGGCCCTCGACACTCGCGAGCAAGTGGAAGTCGCGGATTCAGGTCACCGCGATCTGGACCACCGCGAGTGGTGGCACCGACGCGGTGACGACCATGGCCAACGCGACCACGGGCAAGTACGAGATCCGCGGGCTGGAACCACGCGTATATCACGTTCACTTCCGATCGCTGGGCTACACCGACGCTGACGGCGTCTACGAAGCGGGCCCGCTGGTGTCCGAGTATTACGACGGAGTTCGCGCTGGCAACTCCGCGCTTTTCACCCCGGTCGACCTCACGCATGCCAATGCCACCGGCATCGACGCCTCTCTCGACATGGGTGCCAGCATTCAGGGCAAGGTGACCGTGCCGTCGGGAACCGCTGCAGACTGGTGGAAGGGCGTGTTCATCACCGCGTACGACGGGCAGGGCCGGGTCGACGAGGTCAACGTCCGCCGCGACGGCACCTACTCCATCAATGGTGTTCCGCCTGGCACCTACCGCCTCCAGGCACACATCCGCGCGTACTGGCCAGCGGGTGCGACTACGGCAGTCACGCCGCGGCTCCTGGGCGAGTACTGGAAGGAAAGCCGCACCCCTGAAAAGGCAACTCCAGTCAAGGTGGGCGCCTCAAACAAGACGGGCATCAACTTCACCCTCGAGAAATCATTCACCGCTTCAGGAACCGTCTCTCTTCCGGCGTGGGCGGACAAAGACCTGCTGAAGTCGGTGTACGTCTACTTCACCGACAGCACCGGCTGGTCGCGAGGAGCATCGATCAATCCCGCCACGGGTGCCTGGACGGTCACCGACCTCTACGCGGGCAGCTACACCGTGCGGTTCGGCGTGAACGACATGTACCGAGACTCGCCCAGTGGCCCCTGGAAGTACAGCGATGTCCTCGCCGAGTACTACAACAACAAGCCCAACGCAGAGACCGCAACAAAGGTCTCGATCACCACAGCCAACAAGACTGGCATCAACGCCACCCTCGACGTGGGCGGCGGCATCTCGGGGAAAGTCACCCTCCCGGCCGGGGTGCCCTCGGAGTGGGCCCACGGCTTCAATGTGTTCGCCGTCAAGGCAGATGGAACCAGGCACACGGCACGCGTCGACCGCGAAACCGGCGAGTACCGGATCACCAGGCTCGTGCCGGGCGACTACACCGTCCACTTCAGCGTCGCCGCCTCGGCCTCTGTTGGCGGCGGGCCGAGCTTCTCGCCGCTGCTGGCCAGCGAATACTTCAACAACGTGTACCTCGAGTCGCAGGCGACGCCTGTGACGGTCACGGCCGGTGCAACGACAACCGGCATCAATGCTGCCCTCGAGCGCGCCATCTCCGTGGAGAATGGGCCCCGCATCGTTTGGTACGACGACAAGAACGGACTCCAGGCACGCCCCGGTGACTGGACGCCCGCGCCCACCGCGTTCGCGTACCAGTGGTTCCGCGACGGGGTCGAGATCCCCGGGGTTACTTCCGACATCATCATGCTCAGCGACTCCGACCGCGGGAAGAAGTTCAAGGTCCGCGTCTCGGGCCAGGCACCCGGATATGGCCTGACCGTCAAGGAGCACACGGTGAGCGTGCCGCTGCTGGACTTCGCCTCGACGCCAATTCCCACGATCACCGGGACGGCACGTTCTGGGTACACGCTGACGGCCAAGCCGGGCACCTGGACCCCGGCGGCAACGTTCAAGTACCAGTGGTTCAGGAACGGCACCAAGATCTCTGGAGCCACCAAGTCCACGTACAAGGTGCTGACATCGGACCGCGGCAAGAAGATCTCGGTGAAGGTCACCGCGAGCCGCACGGGGCACACGACCGTCTCGAAGACGTCCGCAGCCAAGCTCATCCTCAAGGAGTTCGCCACCACGCCGACTCCCAAGATCACGGGCACGCTCAAGGCCGGCAAGACCCTCACCGCCGTGCGCGGCACGTGGAAGCCCACCCCCACGTCCTACTCGTATCAGTGGTATCGCAACGGCAAGAAGATCTCCGGCGCCACCAAGAAGACCTACAAGTTGACCAAAGCCGATAAGGGCAAGGTCATCAAGGTCAAGGTGACGGCCAAGAAGTCTGGCTACGCAAGTACGACCAAGACCTCCAAGGGGAAGACCGTCGCAAAGTAGCCCTTTGTGACAAATCCCACTCCTACAACCCTGTAAACGGCCTGGTAGGACTGGGACACTCGAGGTAGGCCCGCGACCGCGGGTCCCCTTCCGACCCGGCGGAGTGGAAACGTGCGTAAGAACATTGCGATCGCGCTCATCGCGGCGCTCGCCGTTGCGCTCGCCACACCCGTGGCTGCGCAGTCTGCAGAGGATGCGCAGGACACGGTCTTCCGCCTCACCAACGAGCACCGTGCAGACAACGGTCGCGCGGCGCTGTCGAGCAAGTCGGCCATGACCACGGTGGCCCAGGACTGGGCGAAGTCCATGGCCAAGTCGGGAGTCCTCAAGCACCGCTCGGACCTCAGTGCGGGCATGCCCTCAGGCTGGACGGCAATCGGCGAGAACATCGCGTACAACTGCGCGAGTTCGGGCGCAGCCGCGAAGCTCGTGGCGCAGTGGAAGGCTTCAAGCGGTCACAACGAGAACATGCTGAACGCCAACTACACCCACCTTGGCGTTGGTGTAGCCGTGGACAGCAAGGGCTGCACATGGGGTGTGCAGGTCTTCGCGAAGTACAACAGCACGTCCTCCGGCAAGTTCGCCTTCACGAAGGCGGGCAAGCCCACGATCTCTGGCACCACCAAAGTGGGATACGTGCTGGGCTCCAAGACCGGCTCCTGGTCTCCCTCACCCAGCAAGTTCAAGTACCAGTGGCTGCGCAACGGCATTGCCATCTCCGGCGCCACTGGCCCCACGTATCGCCTGACGAAGAGCGACCGCGGCAAGACCATCACGCTCAAGGTCACCGCCACGCGTTCGGGTTACACCTCGAAGAGCTCGGTTTCCGCAGGCAAGTACATCCCCAAGGTGTTCTCCAAGGCACCCACGCCCGTGATCTCTGGCACTGCCAAGGTGGGCAAGAAGCTCACCGCCAAGGTGGGCACCTGGTCCCCCACTCCCAAGTTCACCTACCAGTGGTACCGCAACGGGGCGAAGATCTCCGGCGCCACGGGCAAGACCTACACGCTCAAGTCCGCCGACAAAGGCAAGAAGATCACGGTCAAGGTGAAGGCGAAGAAGTCCGGCTACACCACCAAGACCAAGACCAGCGCGGCCAAGAAGGTCTCGTAGCGCCTCACGCCTCTTGCGTGATGTCCACCGTCACGTTGAGCGTCTTGGTGGAGCCAGCAACAACTCCCGTCAGCGGCGGCACGTCGCCGTACTCGCGACCTCTCGCCACGACGACGTGGTGGTCCCCCACTTCGCGATCGTTGGTGGGGTCAAAGCCGAACCAGTCGCCGGTCCACCACTCGACCCACGCATGAGACTCGCCGCGCACCTTCTCGCCGATCTCCGCGTCACGCTTGGGGTGCAGGTAACCGGATACGTAGCGCGCGGGAATCCCCACGGCACGCAGCGCGCCGATCGCAAGATGCGCGAAGTCCTGGCACACACCTGAGCGCCCCTCCCATGCGTCAGCCGCCGGCGTGTGCACCGAGGTGACCCCAGGGACGTAACTGATCTCCCCGTGAAGGCGGTCGCAGATGGCCCTTGCCGCAGCGTCGGGCGTGTTCTTTGCCGCCATCTCCTGGGCGAAGGCGAGCAGCTCTTCTGTGGGCTCGGTGGTGGGCGTGTTAGTGAGGTACTCGCACAGCAGGTCTTGGAAGCGCGGTCCCGTGAGCGCCTCCCAGTCCATGCGGTCTTCCTTGGGAGGGATCGAGTTCACCTCCACGAGCGACAGGCCCTTGACGGTGAGCGACTGGTGCGGCTGCAGCACCTCGAACACGGTGACGTCGGACTCCCAATAGTCGCGATACGTCTGCCGCCACGTTACGGGCGTGACCTCGATGCGGCTGTCAAGCACGCGCTGGCGCGGCAGCCACGCGGGCGTCAGGCGCGCCTCGTTGTACGAGGAGACCACCTCGCTTTCGTACGTGAACGCGGTCTTGTGCTCGATGCGCAGGCGGGACATCTACAGTGCCTCCTGGTTCCACAGCACGGTGGAGGCTGGCAGGAAGTAGCGGTCTCTGATGAGGTCCGACGCTAGGGCACAGGAACGCTGCACCTCCCGCATCTGCTCTGGCAGGTTGTCGAGGATCTCGCGCACGTCTCGGTACTCAAGATTGGTGCGTGCCCGGCCGAGCGCGAGGCGCGCGCGGTCGCTCATTGCCTTGTTGCTCGAGGCGCCTTCGATGAGTCCCAGCGTCTCCTCCGCTTTGGCCAGACTGTAGGCGATGGAGCGCGGGAACAGGCGGTCTATCAGGAGGAACTCCGCGGCACGCTCCTCGGTGACGAGGGCGCGCACGGTGCGCAGGTACGCCTCGTGTGCAGAACACGAGCGCAGCAGCGTGGTCCAGTTGGGGCCCGAGGTTCCCTCGAAGTGGCGTGTCATCAGCAGTCGCGCGATCATGTCCGCGCGTTCGAGCGAGCGACCGAGCTCCATGAAGTGCCACGCATCATCGCGGCTCGTGGTTGCGGAGCTCAGTCCCCAGACCACCGCGGCGCGCTCTCGCACCCAGACGAAGTACTCGTGCGGGCGTGCCGAACTGGTCCAGCGCGGCAGCTGGTTGCGCGTGGTGTTGAGCGATTCCCACACTTCAGTGGAGATGACCTCGCGAGCGCGACGAGCGTTCTCGCGGGCAGCGGTGAGGGTTCCAGCGATCGACGACGCCTTGTCGGCGTCGAACGCCAAGTGATTGAGCACGTCCTTGCGCGTGACGGGCTGGGTGAAGTCGCAGTTCATGACGTTGAGCAGCGAGGCGTTTGCGCTGGGCTCGTCGACCCAGGGGTCTTCGAGCAGCACGTTGAGGTGCACATCGAGAAGTCGCGCGGTGTTGTCCGCGCGCTCGACGTAGCGCCCAATCCAGAATAGGGACTCTGCGATGCGGCTCAGCATGATTCACCGCCTTCACGGTCCCGCTGCTGCTGTTGCTGCTGCTGTTGCTGCTGGCCGTGGACATAGTCCTCCGGATGTGCTGCCTGCGGGACGGCGCCAACCCCGGAGAACTCCACGCGGCTCTCGGGCGGCGGTGCCATGGAGCCGCGGTGACGCACGCCTCCCAGCACCCACGTGTCCTTGGAGCCGCCTCCCTGCGAGGAGTTCACGATCAGCTGGCCCTTCGCGAGCGCCACGCGAGTGAGGCCTCCTGGCAGCACCCACACATCCGAGCCGTCGTTGACCGCGAAAGGGCGCAGGTCCACGTGGCGCGGCTCAAGGCCGTTCTCGGTGAGCGTTGGGACGGTGCTGAGTTGAATGACCGGCTGCGCAATCCAGCCACGGGGGTCCTCGAGGATGTGCGCGCGCACCTCGTCGAGTTCGGATCTGCTGGCCGCCGGACCGATCAGCACGCCCTTGCCACCGGCCCCGTCTACCGGCTTGACCACCAACTCATCGAGACGATCCAAGACCTCTTCCCTAGCGTCGGGCTCCTCAAGGCGCCACGTGTCCACGTTGGGAAGGATCGGCTCCTCGCCCAGGTAGTACCTCGTGAGGTCAGGCATGTAGGTGTAGATGAGTTTGTCGTCGGCAACTCCGTTGCCCACCGCATTGGCGATCGTGACGTTGCCAAGGCGGGCAGCGTTGATCAGTCCTGGCGCGCCGAGCGTGGAGTCCGGCCGGAACACGACGGGGTCGAGGAAGTCGTCGTCGACACGGCGGTAGATGACGTCCACTCGCTTGCGCCCCGCGGTGGTGCGCATGAACACGCGACCGTTGTGGCATTCGAGGTCGCGTCCTTCCACGAGCTCGACACCCATGGTGCGAGCAAGCAGCGAGTGCTCGTAGTACGCGGAGTTGTAGACGCCGGGCGTGAGCACCACGATCGTGGGATCGTCGACGTCCTCCGGCGCTGCCTTCGCGAGAGCGGCGCGCAGCCGCTGCGAGTATTCGATGACGGGCCTCACGCCCATCGCGCCGAACATGTCGGGGAACATCTGGGACATGGCGCGGCGGTTGGAAAGCACATAGGACACGCCCGACGGCACCCTCACGTTGTCCTCGAGAACTCGCCAGATCCCGTGCTGGTCTCGCACCAGGTCGATGCCGCTGACGTGCACGCGCACGCCGTTGGTGGGTTCGACGCCGGCGACAGACCGATAGAAGTACTGGCTGGACGCGATGAGCCGCCGCGGAACCACACCGTCGGTGACGCAGTGCTGCGAGCCATACACGTCTGCGAGGAAGGCTTCAAGGGTGCGCACCCGTTGGGCGACGCCCGGAGAGATGATGTTCCACTCGTCGGCGCTGACCACACGGGGCACGATGTCGAGAGGGAAGGGGCGCTCCTCGCCTGCGTGGTCGAAAGTCACGCCTTGAGCGAGATAGGTGCTCGCGAGCGCCTCCGCGCGGGCGTAGAGGTCGTCGCCAGACATGCGGTCGATCTCGGCATATACGCGCGCATATGGCTCCCGCACCTTGCCAACGAGATCGACGGCTTCATCCCAGGCCGCCACGGGCGCATAACGCGACCATGGGGTCTCGGAAGTGTCCTGCGACATAACCCGAGCCTAGGGCGCTCGTGTTTCGCGCGCGCTACAAAGTGTTTTCCGTTCGATGTGATGATTTACAGGCGCGCCAAGCAGTGTTCGCGCTGATAGATTGCCGCTCATGGGATACCCGCAGGATCACCTCGCGCCGCAGGAACAGCTCATCATTCACTCGCGTCCGCACTGGAAGCGACTGATCGGGGCGGACCTGATCTTTGTACTCGGTACAGGTGCGGCGATCGTGCTGCTCGTGTGGCTCAACAGCACCTCTGTGCAGGGAACTGCCAAGACGGTGTGGACGATCATCATCGCCGTGGCGTGGCTGATTGTGACGGTCATCTGGGTGATCGTGCCGTTCATCCGCTGGCTCACCACGCACTTTGTGATCACCGATCGCCGCATCATGTTTCGCACCGGAATCCTCACGCGCGAGGGCATCGACATTCCCATGGCGCGCATCAACTCCGTGCAATTCCGTCACGGGCTGATTGACCGCATGTTCCGCAGCGGAACGCTCGTCATCGAGTCCGCCTCCGACGACCCGCTCGAGTTCGACGACATTCCCAAGGTCGAGGCAGTTCACAAGCTCCTCTACGACGAGCTCTACGACGAGCTGCACGACGAGGGGCAGGGCTGAGCCGCTGCCCGCTGCGCTACACGATGCGTCGCGCAGCGGACGCGATGCCCAGCCACGTGTGAGGCACGCCCTCGAAGCACCATCCCAGCTTGGGAGCGTCGCCAGAGATCCACAGGGCAGGCACCCGCTTGTCGCCCCTGCGCGAGCCGCCAAGCATGAAGCAGTGGTTCTTCTCGACGAGCTCCGGGAAGACCGTCGCGAGTGACAGCCCCTCATCGATCGTGATGGGAGTGCGGTCGCGGCTCGCGATGATGGGCAGCGCGTCCTTGGGAGCGACATTGCGGAACTCATCGCCGCGATCCCAGCCGGTCAGGATGTACACGGGCGCATCCGGCACGTCCACCACCGGCTTGAACGGCGCGAGCCCCTCCTCACCGTGGTTCTTGTCGAGAATGCCCTCCTTCGCCGAGCCAGGCACGCGCAGCAGCGGAACACGCTTCTCGGGGGCAATCACCGCGGAGGTGACGACTGCGACCCAAGGCGAGTCAGCGTCGGCCGGTATGGGGAGGCCGTCGAAGAGCGAGCGGAAACTCGCCTCGTCGAGGCCCGCGAGATGGGGATAGCCGGCGGCAACATAGGCGTCCACCTGGGCTTCGAGCGTGGCGGTGAGTACGGGCATGAGTCCTCCTAGCTCAGGGTGGAGGCAACGCCCGGCGTCCGCAACTTGTTCCGCGCCGCGTCCCTCCTCCACACATTTTGCTCATGGTCGCGACCGAGAAACTCGTGTACCAGGCATGATGCTCGCGGCAAGTCCGCAGCGAAGGCAATTTGTGTGGAGGAGGGCCGACGCTGGGGCGGGGTCAGGCGCCCGCGGCGTCTCGGTACCGGTCGGCGATGATGTCAATGAGCCGCTCGTCGGGCGCGAGCGGCGCGGTGACGTGGTCGGCGCCCGCCTCGCCCAGTTTGTCTTGGAAGAAACCGGGCGACAGCAGGTAGGACACGACGGCGACGTCGCCGTCCTCGTCGTCCTCGCCGAACTTGCGCGCGGCCTCGACAGCCTGCGCAACCGTTGGCTCGATTCCGGCCGCGTAGCCAACACGCACCGGTCCGTCCCACGCGAGGCGAAGCTGGTCGAGGGTACGCTCGGTGTCCGCCTGCGACCGCGCATCGGAGGATCCAGCGGGAGCCAGGACCAGCGTCGCCGTGGGGTGGACGTCCGCCTGCTCAATGCGGTCACGGACGATCGCGATGAGGCGGGGGTCGGGTCCGAGGGGCGGCGCGGCGAGCACATCTGGCCGGTCGCGAACGGCGTTCGCGATGTCCACATGCACGTGATACCCGCCAGCGAGCAGATAGGGAACCACGACGGCAACAATCCCCTCGGTGGACTCTGGGATGCCAAGCACCACCTCGTCGATCGTGGGCTCCTGCACATCCACGTACGCGAGACGCACCTCGACCCCAAGCCGCTGATGCACCCTGTCCCCCACCGCCTTGACGGAGGCCTGGCCGGCCGGATCTCGCGTGCCGTGAGCACACAGGATGAGGATGGGTTCGCTCACGCCGCCACCGCCAACGCATAGCCGCGCTTGACCACGGTGCGAATCAGCGATCGCGCCTGCGAGGCCTCCCGCAGCCGGTTGATCGCCGCCTCCACGGCGTGCGCACTGCTGTCACCTGACGGCATGACCTCTCCCAGCTGTTCGCGCGTGAGCACCGAGCCGTTCGCCGCGGCGAGCGCCTTGAGAATCGCGAAGCCGGAAGGAGAAAGCGGCAGCGGCTTCCCGTCGAGCACCGCAAGGGTCGCACGCATCACGAGAGAGCCCGCGCGCGTGGGCCGCACCAGGGTCTCGTCGCCATAGTGCCGCACGAGGTCGCGCACCATGGCGCCCAGTCGCCAGCGATCGGGGAACTGCACAGCAAGACCCGCGAGCGCGAGCGGCTCCGCAGTGACCGGCCCCACGGCCTCGAGCAGCAGCTCCCCCGCAGCCGCGCGCGCGGAGATAGCCTCAAGCAGCACCAATTCGCGAGCTGTAGCCACCCATGCGCTCGCTCCCGGCGCGGAGGTGAACAGCACCGCATCACACTGCCCCGCGGCCGCGGCCCGGAGCCACTCGACATGCGCGTCAGGGTCAAGCGGGGGACCCCAGCCGTAGACGACAAGGCCGATGACGTCGGCTCCCGCTGCGGTGAATGCCTCGTCCAGACCATCGGAGCCGTTGCCGTGGTGCTGCACCGCGATGCGCTGTCCCGCGACCCCCTCTGCCAGCAGGTAATCCTGGAGCTCAGCCGCGGTCTCGGACTCGGCGACCCAGTCGACCTCGAGACCGGCCG
>CALALQ010000330.1 GCA_937925595.1 uncultured Demequina sp.
TGACCCGCGCCCCTCAAGGAGCAACCGGAGTGACACCACTCAACGGGACTTGACCAGCCGAGCCAGCGCGAAGCAGTCCGAGACCGGTGATTCGACGAACCGAAGGAAGCCGTCAGTACCTCACCTGGCCGGAAGGTTGGACGCGATAACAGGAACGTTGTAGCCATGCGCTCGCAGGTACTTCGATGCCCATGACTCATCAGCACTGGAGTTCCAAGGCCCCGTCATGACTTTCGCGATTGGTAGCCGTGAAACGCGAGCCGCTGAGTACTCGCTGATCTCGGCATCGTCGCCAGCCGCAGTAAGGGTGATGATCCGCTGTTCCCCGTAACGTCCTGATCTGGACCATGAGTACCCCGGCGCTCCGACCACCACGAGTCGGCACTCGTCCTCTGAGCTGAAAGCACCATGCTTCGTCGTGAGTACAGCGGCGGTCAGCGCGCGATCGATCACATCCATCTGACCCGGAACGTCCGAAACCAGCCCGTGACGTATAGTGAAGCGCCCTGAGTCTGACGGAGACTCGCGCTATTTGATTCCGACCAGCAGTTCGCGGTCGGCTTGGACAGCATAGAACGCGTTCTCGAACTCGACGGGCGGGACGTCGCCGAGGTAGCCATGGAGACGTTGCGCATTGTGCCAGTGCACCCACCCGAGCGTCGCGAGCTCGAGGTCCTCGACGGTCTTCCACGGTCGTTGGCGGGCAGGTCCGCGGACGAGTTCGGCCTTGTAGTAGCCGTTCACTGTCTCGGCGAGGGCGTTGTCGTAGCTGTCGCCGACAGTCCCGATCGACGGTGTGGCTCCGATCTCCGCGAGGCGTTCACCGTAGCGAATCGACGTGAACTGAGCGCCCGCATCGCTGTGACACCGCAGATCGGCATGGTGGTGCCCGCGGGACCAGCGGGCCATCTCGATCGCGTCGAGCACCATCTCGGTGCGCATGTGCGACGCGACCCGCCAGCCCACAATCATCCGACTGAACGCGTCGACGATGAAGCACACGTAAGCGACGCAGGCCCAGGTTGGCACGAACGTCAGGTCCGTCACCCAGAGCCGGTTCGGGGCGGTCGCGGTGAACTCCCGTTGCACCAGATCGGGGTGCCTTGCCGATGCCGGGTCCGGCCTGGTGGTCTTGACCCGCTTCGACCGTCGCGCGCCCTCGAGCCCCGCAACTCGCATCAGCCGCGCGGTCTGATCTCGCCCGATCATGATCCCTGCGCGGCGGGCTGCCTTCCAGAGCTTGCGGACCCCGTAGACCCGGTAGTTGGCCTCCCACAGCTGTACCAGCCGCGGGATCAGCTCCTCGTCACGCACCGCGCGAGCGGACGGGGCACGGGTCTTGGCGGCGTAGTAGCTGCTCGGAGCCACCTGCAGCAGTCTGCAGATGAGCTCGACTCCGAGCCGGCGACCGTCGACCAGGTCGTCCTTGTTCGCGTCGATGAACGCGACTACTTCCGGTAGTGGCGGTCGAGCTCCGCCCCGAAGAAGGACGCCGCCCGCTTGAGCACCTCGTTGGCCCGGCGCAGCTCCCGGTTCTCCTGCTCGAGCTCCCGGATCCGCTGCGCCTCCGCGCTGCTCACGCCCGGAGCGACGCCGTCGTCGATGTCGGCCTGCTTCACCCACATCCGCACCGACTCGACCCCGTAACCCAGCTGCGTCGCGACCCGCTGCACCGTCCCCTGCGTGACACCGAGCTCAGCGCGCAGCGTCCTCACCATCCGCACCGCAGCGGCCTTCTCCTCGTCCGAGTAGCGACGCGTCGTCGGCTTCCCATTCGCCAGTTCCTTCGGCATAACTCCATCCTCGTTTCCAAGGTCAGGAGCCTCCAACAAACTCAGGGCACTTCACCTATCCCTCTCTTCGTGGCTTTTCTCGTCTCGTAACCATGTGCTCTTGCCGCAACCACGCGAAACGGTCAATCGGTGGGCCGGGCGGGTTTGCCTGCGAGCAGCCGCGCGGCCTCTGCTGCGAAAGGCGCTTCGACCTGA
Organism: uncultured Demequina sp.; assembly: GCA_937925595.1. The sequence continues at coordinate 1,989 of CALALQ010000330.1, forward strand.
ACCTCGTACCGGCTCGCTTGGAGGGTTTCGACGGAGTCGAAATCACGGCGCCCGCCGGTGGCGAGGTGGGTCAGGAAGTACAGCACCGCGCCCCACACCGCGCCAGAAACGACTGAGATCGCGACGATAGCCAGCCAGCCAAAGCTTGGTGCGAACAGGCCGAACAGCAGCCCGATGAGGAGACCAAACCAGGCGCCGGCTGCCGCTCCACGCAACGCTGCTTTGGCACTTGTGAGCCGACCAAGCACCTGCTCGACGACGCGCACATCGTAACCGACAATGGCAACACGTTCGACTGCGAAACCGGCGTCAGAGAGATGGTCCACGGCTGCTTGAGCTGTGGCGTAGTCAGGGTACTCGGCGATGGCCTGCTTCCAGCGGGGTTCCGCGGTGTACTCGAAGTCCTCAGGGCTGTTGTCGGAGGACTGATTACTGGGTGTGTCAGCGGTGGTCATAGTGAACTCCTTTTACGCGGCGAAAGGGATCGGGTCCCGACTAGTCGCGTCCCGCCGGGTTTCGTACAGAGGGCTGCGCCCGTAGTTGCTCGTGAAGCACGGTTGATCTTCGACCGGCCCCATCCCTGCAGAGCTGCGCACTACGCCCGATCTCCATGGCAGGGGGATTCAGCCCTGATGGGTCGGTTGCTCGGCAACCTCTCCTTGCTTCTCGGCCGAGTTCTGAGACAGAACCTGGATCTTGCGCGGCTTGGCCTTCTCGCTGACCGGGATGACCAAGCTCAGCACGCCGTTGTCGTATGAGGCCGTGATGTTCGCCGAGTCGACGCCCTCACCGATGCTGAACTGCCGCAGGTAGGTACCTGCGGGGCGCTCCTGCACGAGCCATTTTGCGCCGTCGGCGCGCGCAGCCGTCCGCTGGGCACGGATGGTGAGGAGCTGACCGTCCACGTCGATGTCCACCGACCCCGGGTCCACTCCGGGCAAGTCGGCCGACAGGATGTAGCGGTCGCCGTCGCGGTAGAGGTCCACGGGCATCAGGCGGGGTCCCGGGCGCGATTGAAGCAACCCGGCTGCCAGTCGGTCAAGCTCACTGAACGGATCGAATGTCATTGCCATGTGGAATCAGTGTCCCTTCCCCATCTACTCATCAGACGAGCGTGGCTTAACGTACTGCGCCCGGCCTGATAGTGCTACCCCATCTTCGGAAACTCTTGGATGCGAGGGGGTCAGCACCGCGTCGGCGACGGCGCGGGCGAGTCGCTTGCCGATGAGGTGGTTGGTCGCCCGGACCCGACGGACTGTGACGCCCCGCATCCGCTCGACGATGCGCAGCACCGCTTCCGATCGGAACTCGTCGAGGTTGCCCATGATGACGTCGACAGGCGCCTTCACGTGAGCGAGGTCGCTGAGAGTGGTCTGTGATTCGATGGAGTGTTGCAACGACTTGATGAACGGTTCCCAGTTGCGTTCGGTGATGTCCACGGCCTTCGGGATGGGAAGGAGCCGTTGCACCAGCGCGGCGTGACGGAGGGTGAAGTCCCGGTTGGTGCGCAGGTACTCGTAGAGACGGAGGTAGAAATCCATGCGGGCGCGCTCAAACGCATCGCCGATCTCCGCCGGGGAAAGGTAGATGGGCGGGCTGACCATCACGAGCCCCGAGACCCGGCGGGGCTTGCGGGCAGCGTAGCGGGCGGCGATGAGCGCACCCATGGAGTGGCCGACGACAGTGAACGGCTCCCGCAGCCGCAGCGATGCGACGGTGCGCTCGATGGCAGCGGCATGGTCGGCGAGGGTGTAGTTTGCCCAGGCAGGGGCCGGCGACTCCCCGAATCCGAGCAAGTCGATGGCGATGCAGCGGTGCGTGCGCTCGAGCAGTGGGAGGACGTTGTGGAAGGTGACCGACGAGGAGGCGATGCCATGCAGCAGCACCACCGTTGGGCCCTCCCCGCGCTCCGCGGCGATGTGGAGGACAGGCATCCGCCGGAACAGCCGTGGTGGCCAGGCAAGATCCCCCGTCATGCGCGTACCCGGTTGTGACGGCCTCCGGAGAGGTACTCGTGGATCTGCCTGACCACGCTGGCACCCTCACCGACCGCTGAGGTCATCCGCTTCACCGACCCGTGCCGCACGTCCCCGACCGCGAAGATACCGGGGACGGTGGTCTCCAACGAGAATCGGGCAGATTCCGGCGAGTGGGCGCCGGCAAGCTCAGCGTCCGAGCCGGTGAGAAGGTACCCGTCGGCGTCCCGCTGCACCCCGACAGTCAGCCCGCCGGTGGCGGGGACAGCACCGACGAACACAAACACATGCCCGACCGCAAGGTCCTGCAGCTCACCGTGCCGGGTGCGGACCGTAACCCGCTCCAGCCGGCTGCCGCCGTCCGCGGCGACGACTTCCGATGACAGCAGCACCTCGATGCGCGGGTGACGCTGAATCTGATCCACGAGATACCGGGACATCGCCGCCCCCAGCTCCGCCGCGCGCACCACCAGATACACGCGGGAGGAGGTGCGGGCAAGAAACAGGGCCGCCTGACCGGCGGAGTTGCCGCCCCCAACCACAGCGACCGGCGCGTCCACGCACACCCGCGCCTCGTGCGCGGTGGCGGCGTAAAAAACGTAAGAGGTCTGGAACCTGTCCAACCCGACGGCAGGAAGCGACCGGTATTTGACCCCGGTGGCCAGCACGACGACCTCCGAAGTCACCTCACGGCCGTCGTCGAACACGACACGGAACCTGTCGTCGGCCTCGACGACCTCCTGCACGGTGGCGGGGATATCCAACGTGGCCCCGAACTTCCGCACCTGCAGGAGGCTGCGGTCGGCAAGCTCGGCGCCGGAGACTCCCGCGGGAAACCCGAGGTAGTTCTCGATTTTCGCTGACGCGCCCGCCTGCCCGCCGGTGGCCACCGAATCGCACAGGTACACCGACAGCCCGTCCGACGCGGCGTACACCGCGGTCGCCAGGCCTGCGGGTCCTGCCCCGACTACGACGACATCGCAGGTCGTGGGCGGCGCCGGGGGTCGCATTCCGAGTTCCGCAGCCAGCCGTGCCGGGGTGGCGGCGAGGACGGTGCGGGAGCCGCCGAGGATGACTAGCGGGAAGTCGGCTACCGTGGCGCCCAGCTGGCGGACCAGCCGCTCCGCTTTCTCGTCCTCGTCCAAGTCCACCAGCCGGTGGGGCAGCCGATTGCGGGCGATGAAGTCCAGCACGTCACGGGTTTGTGGGGAGAAGCAGGACCCCACCACCCGCAGTCCGGCGCCGGCACCAATGGCGAGGGAGCGTCTGATGAGATAGGCCCGCAGGATGATCTCTCCCAGAAGCGGGTCGGACAGGACGATGGCTTCCAGTTCGTCCACCGGGATCTCCGCCACCTCGGCGTCGTCGACGGCCGAGACGAACACGAACGACGGCTGCCCCTCCAACAGCCCCACATCCCCGACAAACCGTCCCCGTCCGTGCACGCCCACCGCCATCGGCTCCTCCGCGTGGCGCGGGTCGGCTGCTGGTTCGGTATCCGCGGTCAGCAGGTGCCCGTCCAGCACGACGTACAGCGACGCGGGGTGCTCCCCGGGTCGGATGAGCACCTCACCCTCGGTGAGCCGCCGACGCTGCCCGCGTTCAAGCAGCGCCTCCACCTGCTCATCGGACAGGCGAGGAAACGCGCCGATGGTGTCGGGGGTTTCGGCCTGTGCGAGGTGGGTGTCACCGGGGGCGAAGGTGTCGCTCATAGGTACGCTTCGTCCAGATAGCACCAGCTCCAGTTCTCGCCCAGTTCCAGGGAGCGCACGATGGGGTGCCCCTCCGTGAACGCGTGCGCGCGGGCGTGGCGCATCGGGGACGAGTCGCAGCAGCCGACCTTCCCGCAGGTCCGGCACATTCGCAGGTGAAGCCAGGGCGTGCCGGCGGCTACGCAGTCCTCGCACGCGCCGGGGGTGCGGGGTCGGACGGGACGGATGAGGGGAACGTGCGGGTCGACGTACCTCATGAGGCCGCACCTGAGGATGCGGACTGCCTGTCGAGGGTTTCATCGACCCACCGCAGCAGCACGTCGGGGGGCGCCGCGCCGGCCTGGCGGGCAGCGACCTTACCGTCCTTGAGGATGAGGAGGGTCGGCACCGCCTGAACGGAGAACTTCCGCGCCGTCTCCGGTGCGGCGTCCACGTCCACTTTCACGAGCTTGAGCTTTCCTGCCCGTTCGATGGCGACCTTCTCCAGTGCAGGGCTCACCCGCCGGCACGGTCCGCACCAGCTCGCCCACAGATCAACGAGCACCACCTGCGGCGCCTGCTCGGCGACCTCCGCGAAGTCCCCGTCGCCGGCGTCCACGATCCACGGGACGGTGGTCTTGCACACGCCGCACCGCGGGTACCCGGACGCCGACGTGGGGACACGGTTCTTCTTGCCACAGTTCGGACACGAGATGATGACGCTCATGTTGACTCCTCGGACGCGGAGTTGTCGATGTCGAAGACAAGATCGCCGTCGCGCACGTCGAGGGTGACCGTCGCGCCGTCCATGACTTCGCCGCTGAGCAGCGCCCGCCCCAGCCGTGTCTCGATTTCGTGGCTGATGTAGCGGCGCAGCGGCCGGGCCCCGTACACCGGGTCGTAGCCGCGGTCGGCGATCAGCTCCCGCGCTTCCGGGGTCAGCTCGAGGCGGATCCGACGCTCCGCCAGCCGGGCGCGCAGGTCGGTGAACTGCAGTTCCACGATGTCCTGGATCTGCGCGCGTCCCAGCGGCGCGAACACCACGATGTCGTCCACCCGGTTGAGGAATTCTGGGCGGAAGTGGGCGCGGAGCTCACCGAGGACTCTGTTGCGGATGTCTTCGGGGATCTCGCCGCCCTCGGTCTGCAGCAGGTGATGCGCACCGATGTTGGAGGTCATGATCACGATGGTGTTGCGGAAGTCCACCGTGCGGCCCTGGCTGTCAGTGATCCGCCCGTCGTCGAGGACTTGCAGCAGCGTGTTGAACACGTCCGGGTGGGCCTTCTCGATCTCGTCGAACAGGACCACGCTGTAGGGATGACGGCGGACGGCTTCGGTCAGCTGCCCACCCTCGTCGTACCCGACGTACCCGGGAGGTGCCCCGACCAGGCGGCTGACGGTGTGCCGTTCCTGGTACTCGCTCATATCGAGGCGGACCATCGCGGACTCACTGTCGAACAGGGCCTGGGCGAGCGTCTTTGCCAGTTCGGTCTTCCCGACCCCGGTCGGCCCGAGGAAGATGAATGATCCGATGGGGCGGCGGGGGTCGCGGATGCCGGAGCGAGCACGGATGATCGCATCGCTGACCAGCGAGATCGCCTCATCCTGTCCGACCACCCGCTCCCGGAGGGTGGCGTCGAGCGAAAGGATCTTGTTCCGCTCCCCCTCCTGCAGCCGGGCCACCGGGATGCCCGTCCACGCGGCGACGATCTCCGCGATCTCATCCTCGGTGACCACTTCGCGCAGCAGCCGCTGCCCGCCCTGCTTGGCGGCCAGCCGCTCCTCTTCCGCCTTGAGGCGGCGTTCGGCGTCAGCCAGCGCCCCGTACCGCAGTTCGGCAGCACGGTTGAGGTCGTAGGAGCGTTCGGCGTCCTCGGCCTCGCGGCGCAGCCGTTCCAACTCGCCACGCAGCTCCTGCACCTTCCGGATCGCTTGACGTTCCGCCTCCCACTGTGCGCGCTTCGAATCCGCCTCTGCCTTCAGATCGGTCAGTTCCCGCCGCAGCTCCTCCAGCCGGTTCTTGCTCGCAGCGTCTGTCTCCTTCGACAGCGCCGCTTCCTCGATCTCCAGGCGGGTCACCCGCCGGGTCAGCTCGTCGAGCTCAGCGGGCATCGAGTCGATCTCGGTGCGCAGCCGCGCGCAGGCTTCGTCAATGAGGTCGATGGCCTTGTCCGGCAGGAACCGGTCAGAGATGTACCGGTGGGACAGCACGGCGGCGGCGACCAGGGCGCTGTCCTGGATACGCACCCCATGGAAGACCTCCAGCCGTTCCCGCAGGCCTCGCAGAATGGAGATCGCGTCCTCCACGTCAGGCTCCTCGACCATCACCGTCTGGAACCGTCGCTCCAGGGCGGCGTCTTTCTCGATGTGCTTGCGGTACTCATCGAGGGTGGTCGCCCCGATGAGGTGCAGTTCACCGCGGGCGAGCATCGGCTTGAGCATGTTGCCGGCGTCCATCGCCCCCTCGGTGGCTCCCGCCCCCACCAGGGTGTGCAGCTCGTCGATGAACAGCAGGATGCGTCCCTCCGCTGCTTTCACCTCCGCCAGGACTGCCTTCATTCGCTCTTCGAACTCACCCCGGTACTTCGCCCCCGCCACCAGCGCGGACAGGTCCAGAGAGAAGATCGTCTTGTCCCGCAAGCCTTCGGGGACATCTTCGCGGAGGATGCGCTGGGCTAGTCCTTCCACGATGGCGGTCTTGCCGACGCCGGGCTCCCCGATGAGGACGGGGTTATTCTTGGTCTTGCGGGAGAGGATCTGAATGACCCGGCGGATCTCCGCGTCACGCCCGATGACCGGGTCAAGCTTGCCCAGCCGGGCGTCAGCGACCAGGTCACGGCCGTACTTCTCCAGCGCCTCGTAGGTCTGCTCGGGGGTGGCGGAGTTCACATGCTGGTTGCCGCGGATCCTGGTGAGCGCGCTGAGGAAGCTCTCCCGGGTGACACCGTGCCCGCGCAGCACGCGGGACGCGGCACGGTTGGAGGAGTCGTCGGCGAGGGCCAACACGAGATGCTCCACGGAGATGTAGGAGTCTTTCAGCCGCTTTGCCTCCCGCTCCGCCCGTTCCAGGGTGGAGGTGAGGCTGCGGCTCACGTACACCTGACCGGTCTGCGGGGAGGACCCGGAGACGCTGGGCTTGCGGGCGATCTCCGCTTCGACGTCGGCGCGTACCGCTTCCACGTCAGCACCCGCTGTCTGCAGCAGTCGGGGAACCAGCCCCTCCTCCTGCTGCAGCAGTGCGAGCAGGAGATGCTCCTCATCCGTCTCGATCTGACCGGCCAGGACCGCGATGCTCTGGGCCGAGGTGAGCGCTTCCTGCGACTTCTGAGTGAGCGAGTTCATGTCCATGAGGTGTCTCCTTCAAGTCGAATACTGCGTTGCTGCTCGAGCTGCTCGATGCGGGCAAGCAGGTCCAGCACGAGCGCGATTCCGGCGTAGTTCACGGCAAGATCGGAGTGCAGACGCACGATGGTGTGCACGCGGGCGGGGACGGTACGGGCGAACCACAGCCGGCCGCTGGTGTCGACGTGGGCGGTGACCAGCCCCAGCTCGACGAACTTCCGCAGCGTATCCGGGTGGATACCTGCGGCCACCGCGGTCGCCGCCAGGTCGGCCCGGGCGACACGGACGGGCAGGTGATGTGAGGTCATGATCCTCTCCTGGCATCAAACGACGATACGTCGCGGAGCTGTTCGAACAGCTCCTTCTCCTTCTTGCTGAGAGTGCGGGGAACGACGACCTTCACCCGCGCATACAGGTCTCCCGGCTGTCCTCTGCGGGGCATCCCCTGCCCGCGCAGGCGGAGCCGCCTGCCAGTGGACGAGCCGGGCGGAACGTGCGCGGTGACCGGGCCGCCGGGGGTGGGCACGCTGACATCCGCGCCCAGCGCCGCCTCCCACGGTGAGATGGGAAGGTCCGTTTCGATGTCCGCGCCGCTGAGCCGGTACCGCTTGCTGTCCTTCACGCGCAGCGTGACCAGCAGGTCCCCGTCCTGTCCGTCGGCGCCCGCTCCGCCTGCGCCCGCGATCCGCAGCCGCTGCCCGTCGACAGCGCCCGCTGGGATGTCGATGGTGTACTCCTGCGCGCCACCGTACGGCGACGCGACCTGCACGGTGCGCCGCCCGCCCCGGTAGGCCTCCTCGACGGTTATCTCCAGCTCCGCGGTGTGGTCGGCGCCGCGACCGAAACCACCGAAGCCGCCCCCGAACAGGTCCTCCCAGTTCACGCTCTGCGCGCCGCCCGCGCTCCACGTGTATCGGGTGCCGCCGCTGCGGCGCGGCTGCTCGGAGGAGCGAGCCGCGTCCGCGGCGGCGTACTGCCGGAAGTTCTCACCGAACCGGTCGTACTGTGCGCGGGTTTCCGGGTCCGACAGCACATCGTGGGCTTCACTGATCCGTTTGAAGGTATCCTCCGCCCCCGGGGTCCTGTTGACGTCCGGGTGGAACTTGCGGGCCTTCTCCCGGTAGGCGCGGCGAATCTCCTTCTGATCCGCCGACCGGGAGACCCCCAGCACGCTGTAGAGATCCTCCGCCATCTCCTACTCCTCATCCGGCCTGCGGGTGACCACGACCGCAGCCGGTCGCAGCATCCGCTCAGGCGTTCCGAACCCGGGGCGAGTGACGGCGAGGATGCTGCGCGGCGGGACGCTGGCATCCTCGACGACCGAGACCGCCTCGTGCAGCTGCGGGTCGAACTCCGCACCGTCGATGACGATCTCGGGGTACCCGAGTGCGCGCAACGCATCAGCGGCCTGCGCCCGGACGGCCTGCATGCCATCCAGAACGCCCTCGTCAAGGTCCACCCCGAAGCTGAGCGCCCGGTCCAGCGCGTCGACGACGGGCAAGAAGGCTTTGGCGGTGTGCTGCCGCTCCTGCTCGCGGACGGTCTGGATCTCGCGCGCCATCCGTTTGCGGAGGTTGTCGTAGTCCGCCGCCGTCCGGCGCCACCGGTCGTCGGCCGTCTCCAACTGGGCGGCGAGCGCTGCTTGCGCGGCGCGGATCTCCTCCGGGGATACGTCGGTGAGGTCGTCGTTCAGCAGGTCCACGGCCCGCGTGTCCTCGTTCTGCTCCTCGACCATCGCGATCCTCCCTCCGTGCTACTTGTCGAATTCGGCGTCGACGACGTCGTCTTCGTCGTCGTGAGCGGGCTGCTCAGCGTGGCTGGCGTTCGCGCGGGCCGCAGCAAGGGACTGCGCAACCTGCAGCAGCTCGCCGGTGCGCTCTTTCGCTTCCTGCTCGCCGACGTTGTTCTGCACTGCCTCGCGGGCCTGCGTGATGAGCAGCTCCGCGCGGGCACGCTCGTGCTGCGGTGCAGCGTCGCCGAGCTCACGCAGTGCCCGCTCGACCTGGTAGGCGGCGGAGTCCAGCTCGTTGCGGGCATCCACGGCCCGCCGCAGCGCCTGGTCGTCCGCGCGGTGCTGCTCGGCTTCCTTGATCATCCGGTCGATCTCACCCTGGTCCAGGTTCGAGGTACCGCTGATGGTGATCCCTTGCTCGGTGCCGGTGTCCTTGTCTTTCGCGGTGACGTTCAGGATGCCGTTCGCGTCGATGTCGAAGGTGACCTCCACCTGCGCTTCACCACGAGGCGCCGGACGGATGCCCGTCAGCTGGAACCGGCCGAGCACCCGGTTGTCCGCGGCGTTCTCCCGCTCACCTTGCAAGACGACGATCTCCACCGACGGCTGGTTGTCCTCCGCCGTGGAGAACACCTCGCTGCGACGGGCGGGAATGGTGGTGTTGCGCTCGATGATCTTCGTCATCACACCGCCACGGGTCTCCACACCCAGCGACAGCGGGGTGACATCCAGCAGCAGCACGTCATCGACGTCGCCCTTGAGGACGCCGGCCTGAATGGCGGCGCCGACAGCAACCACCTCGTCGGGGTTGACAGTCATGTTGGGCTCTTTGCCGCCGGTGAGCTTCTTCACCAGCGCCTGCACGGCGGGGATGCGGGTGGAGCCGCCGACGAGGATCACCTCGTCGATGTCGTTCTCAGTCACCTTCGCATCAGTCATCGCCTGACGCACCGGGCCCAGGCAGCGTTCCACCAGGTCGGCGGTGAGGTCCTCAAACTTAGCCCGCTTGACCGTCATCGTGAGGTGCTTCGGCCCGCTGGCGTCGGCGGTGATGAACGGCAGGCTCACCTGCGTCTGGCTGACCGAGCTGAGTTCGACCTTGGCCTTCTCAGCAGCTTCGAACAGCCGCTGCAGCGCCTGCGGGTCGTTACGCAGGTCGATACCGTTCTCGCTCTTGAACTCGTCGGCGAGATAGTCCACCAAGCGGCGGTCGAAATCATCCCCGCCCAGGTGGGTGTCACCAGCGGTGGAGCGGACCTCGACCACCCCGTCGCCCACGTCGAGCAGGCTGACATCGAACGTGCCGCCGCCCAGGTCGAACACCAGGATGGTCTCGTGGTTCTTCTTGTCCATTCCGTACGCCAGTGCGGCGGCGGTCGGCTCGTTGATGATGCGCAGCACCTCGAGCCCGGCGATGCGGCCGGCGTCCTTCGTCGCAGTCCGCTGCGCATCATTGAAGTATGCCGGAACAGTGATAACAGCTTCGGTCACTTTCTCGCCCAGAAACTTGCTGGCGTCGTCGACGAGCTTGCGCAGCACCTGCGCGCTGATCTCCTCCGGCGCATAGAGCTTCCCGCGGATGTTGAACCGAGCCTCGCCACTTGGTCCTTCCACGACGTCGAACCCGACCGCGTGGGCTTCCTCCTTGATCTCGTCGAAGGACCGGCCGATGAACCGCTTGGCGGACG
>CALALQ010000331.1 GCA_937925595.1 uncultured Demequina sp.
ACATCTATGCCGACGAGGCGCTGTGGCGGGCCCGCGTGAATCCGGTGACCCCAGCGTCGGGCATGAGCGGGAGGGCGACCGGAGCGCTGCTTGACGCGACCCAAGAGGTGATGGGCGAGGCGCTTGCGGCCGGCGGCACGAGCTTCGATGCGCTGTACGTGAACGTGAACGGAGAGTCGGGCTACTTCGATCGATCGCTCAATGCTTATGGGCGGGGCGGCGAGCCGTGCCTGCGCTGCGGAAGGCCGCTTGTGCGCGCGATGATCTCAGGTCGCTCGACGCATTGGTGTCCGCGCTGCCAGCGGCCGCGGCCGCGATAGGCTCGGGGCATGTCCGATATCACCGTGATGGTGCTCGACGACCACGAGGTTGTGCGTCGCGGCATCTGCGACATCATTGACCGCGCCGACGGCTTCACCGTCGTGGCCGAAGCCGCGAATGTTGCGCAGGGAGTGCGCCGTGCGGTCGCCGTGCGTCCCCAGGTGATCCTCTCCGATCTGCGCCTGCCCGACGGCACCGGACTTGACGTCATTCAGCAAGTTCGCAAGACCCTCCCTGACACCCGCGTCGTGGTGCTTACCTCGTATGACGATGACGAGGCGCGCTCCGCCGCGCGTGCAGCTGGAGCGGATGTGTTCCTCGCCAAGACGGCCGGTTCGAGTGAGGTGCTGCAGGCGGTTCGCGACGCCGCCAGCGGTCGCGAGCACGGCCAGCACATCGCGGTGCAGGAGGACGAGGCGGTTGCTCGTCTCACGCCCATGGAGAGGCGCGTGCTTGACCTGGTTGGCCAGGGACTTGCGAACCGCGAGATCGCCGACGAGCTCGGCATTGCCGAGAAGACCGTGAAGAACCACGTGACGAGCGTGCTGGCCAAGATGGGCCTGCAGCGCCGCACCCAGGTGGTGGCGTGGGCCACCGCCAAGAAGGCGCAGAGCTTCCGCGGTCAGTAGCCCCCAGGCTGACTAACCGCTGGCCTCAACGTTCCACTCGGCCTGTGTGCCGGGATTCTCGGCTCCCGGGCGCACCGGCGACAGCGTGAAGGTCCCGTTGCGGCGCAGCGCGCGGTTGGCGAGGTTCGACGTTCCCGAGTGGCGGCGCGTCGCGCCAGCAGGGCCGATGCCGTCGTCAGAGATGGTGACAACGAGCCTTCCCTTGGAGCCGTCAAGCGTCATGTGCACCGCCGAAGCGTGCGCGTGCCGTGCCACATTCGACAGCAGTTCGCGCACCACCGCGACCACGTCATCGGACAGCGACGGATCGCCAGCCACGGCGTGCGAAACCTTCGCCCAGTCCACCTGCACGGTGGGTGCGAAGCCAAGCGACGCCTCCGCCATCACGAGCTCGCGGCGGATGCGCTCGCTCAGCGGCTCCGAGGTGCGCTGGCCGGCAAGTGAGCCCATCACGCCTCGTACCTCGTGCTGTGCGCGCTTCACGTGCTCAAGCGTCCGCATGAGTCGGTCCCGCACATCGGGCGCGTCAGCGGCGATCGCCTCGATCTGCATCGCCGTGGCGAACAGTTCCTGCGAGACGAAATCGTGGAGGTCGTCAGCAAGCCGCGAGCGCTCCTCGAGCATCTGGGTGACGTTCTTGACGTGCGACAGCTCCGCGAGCGTGAGGGCAAGGGCCGCCTGGTTCGCGAACCGCTGCGCCGTCTCGAGGTCGTCCTCGCTGAAGGTGCGCTGTCCCTTGTCTCGCCACAGCATGAGCAGGCCAAGCGTGGAGTCGGTGGCGCGCAAAGGCGCGTACAGCGTCGGGCCAAAGTCGCGAACCGGCTCCAGCACCGCGCCGCCGGGGGGAGCGGCCGCAACCGTTCCCTCGCCGGACCGAATGGCGGTGATCGCAAAGCCCTGTTCGGGGAGGACAAGCCCAAGGAGGTCGGTCGCGCGCGGCCCGGCGGTGAACTCCATAACCCACGTGTCGCCCACTCCAGGCAGCACGAGGACGCCGTGCTGAGCGTCAGCGAGCTCCATAGCGGCGTCGACGATGCGCGAGAACGCCTCCTCGTCGCCAGGGTCCGTGAGCAGCGCCGTGGTGATCTTCTGCGAGGCCTCAAGCCAGCGCTCGCGCTTCACGGCGCGCTCGTACAGTTCCGCGTTGTCGATGGCGACCGCGGCGCCAGCCGCGAGGGCCAGCACCGCCTCCTCGTCCTTCGTGGTGAACCCGCCCTCCTTGTCCGCGAGGTACAGGTACCCGAAGACCGCGCCGCGCACCTTGAGCGCGGTGCCAAGGAAGGCGCCCATGGGCGGGTGGTTCTTGGGGAAGCCGGCAAATGACGGGTGCTTGGTGAGCTCCTCGATGACGATCGTGCCCTCGTGGGGGATGCGGGCAAGCGTCGCGACGTGGTTGGGGGCGCGGCCGATCTTGGCCCATACGCCCTCCGGCATGCCCGCGTAGTGGAAGTCCACGCTCACGCCGTCCTCGTCGACGATGTTGATCGCCGCATAGCGAGCGCCGGTCTGCTCCGTCGCGGCAGTGAGGAAGTGGTCGAGTACGTGCGGGAGGTCCAACTGCGAATTCAGCGCAAGGATCGCGCTCAGCAGTGGTTCTGGGGTGTGGGACTCCGGGGTCGGAGCGTCAGGACTCATCGAGGCTCACCACCTGGTCTGCCATGGCCATCACGGCGTCGTCATGCGTCACGATGATTACCGTACGGCCTTCCGCTCGCATCTCCGCGACTGCCGCCTCAAATGCGGCAATACCAGCGGTGTCGAGGTGCTCGCCGGGTTCGTCGAGCAGCTGCAGCGGAACGTCGGCGAGGAGCGCACGCGCCATGAGCAGTCGCCTCCTCTCACCGCCTGAGACCGTGTGACCGCCGGTGCCGAGTTCCGTGTCGATGCCCTGGGGCAGGCTGCGCACCCATTGAGCAAGGCCCACGCGCTCAAGCGCCGCCCATGCCTCGTCCTCGGTGACGCCACTGCGCGCCGCACGCAGGTTCTCGAGCACCGTGGTGCCAAACAGGTGCGCGTCCTCGAGCGTGAGGGCGTAGGAGACGCCCGCGTCTGCCGGGGTAAGGCGAGTGTCACCGAGTGTGACGGCGCCCTCAACCGGCTCGAGCGCTCCCGCCGTGGTGAGCAGCAGCGTGGTCTTGCCGACTCCGGACGCGCCCACGAGCGCAAGCGCCGTCCCTGGGGCCACGGTCGCGGTGACCGGACGGGTGGGGGTGGCGCCCGGCCAGCCGACGCTCAGGCCAGTCATGGCGAGCTCCGCACGGCCCGACGCTGGGGTCGGGTTGGCATCGAGCGCCGGTTCAGGCTCATCGGTCATGGCTGCGAGGCGCTCTGCGGCGATCGCGGAGCGGTGGTACTGCATGATCGCGGCGGGGATGGCGCCAACGGCCTCGAAGGCCGCGAGAGGGGTGAGCGCGACGATCGCGGCTGCGGGTCCGGAGATGTCGCCGTGGCGCACCGCGTTGACGGCGAGCGCAAGGCACGCGATGAGTCCCAGTCCGCTGAAGAGGGTCTGCGAGGCGGCAGCAAGCGATGCGGGGCGGGCCGCGTCGTCGGCGGCGTCCTCAACGGCGCGGTTCGCGCCCTCGAGGGCCGCGCGCGCCTCAGTGCCCGCATCCCATACGCGATGCTCCGCGTTGGCCTCGATGGCGGACAGTGCGGCAACTGACAGTTCCGCCGCTGCCGTGACGCCAGCGTCAGCCGCGATGCGGGCGGAGCGGGACGTGAGCACGGCGGGGACCACCCCGGCAAGGAGGAGCGCAAGGGCAAGAGCGCCTCCCGCGAGCGGCAGCTGCCATGCAACGATCCCTGCGGCGGCAGTGGATACGGTGACGGCCACGCCGATGGGGATGAAGGAGCGCACCACCGCGTCGCCAACGGAGTCGAGGTCCGCTCCGGCGCGAGCGACGATGTCGCCGCGACGCAGCGACAGCACGGTGCGCGCGCTCGCGGCGGACAGGCGCTCGTAGGTGAGCTCTCGCAGTCGCACCACTCCGCGCAGCGCGGTGTCGTGGGAGACGATGCGCTCGAGGTAGCGGAACACGCCGCGGCCGATGCCGAAGAAGCGCACGATGACCGCGGCGAGCGCGAGGTCTGCGGGGGAGGGCATCTGTGCGGCGCGGGCGATGAGCCACGCGGCAACTGCGGACAGCCCCACGGCAGATCCCAGCGCGAGCGTCCCCGCAAGCACCGAGCGGATGTAGCCCCAGCGGGTGATGCCGGTGTCGCGGACGGCGGCCTTGAGGAACGGGTTCATGCGCTCACCCCGGCGGTGACGGTGACCACCTGCGTTGCCGCGTCGATGAGCTCGGGCTCATGCGTCGTCACCACGACGGTGCGTCCCGCGGCGGCCGCAGCGGCAATCGCGGCGATGACGCTCGCGCGGCCCTCGCGATCAAGATGCGCAGTGGGCTCATCGAGCAGCAGCACAGGCCGGTCACTCTCAAATGCCCTGGTAAGCGCGCGCATCTGCCGCTGGCCAAGGCTCAGCACGCGTCCCTCTGGGCCCAGGTCCGGTCGCTGCGGAACCCACGCGCATTGCGACGTCCACGACTCGTCGTCGACGCATTCCTGCGCCGTGGCCAAGGTGACGCCGCCTGCCTCAACCGAGCCAGCGTCGGGCTTGATGAGACCGGCCAAGGCGGCAAGGGCGGTGGATTTCCCCTCGCCGTTGGGGCCAACCAGCACCGTCACGGCGCCCGGCGAGGCGGCGAACGACAGGTCAGCCGGCGCGAGCCGCCCATCCGCGGCCGCGACGCCAAAGCCGCGCAGCGAGACAGTCGCTCCAGGGAGCGAAGGTGCGGCACCGGAGCGCGGCCGCTCGTCCACCGTCTCGTCAAGAAACTCAAACGCCTTGTCCGCGGCAGCAAGGCCGTCGGCGGACGCGTGGAAGTGCGTGCCCACGTTGCGCAGCGGCAGGTACACCTCGGGAGCGAGCACCAGCACGGCGAGAGCGGTCTCGATGCCGATGTGCCCGCCGGCGAGCCGGAAGCCCATCGACACCGCGACAAGCGCCACCGACAGCGTGGTCAGCAGCTCGAGCACCATGCCGGAAAGGAACGCGACGCGCAGCGACGCCATCGTGGCCCTGCGGTGCGCATCGCCAAGCTCCCTGACCCGAGCGGCAGGGCCACGCGCGCGCCCAAGTCCGCGCAGCGTCGGGATGCCGGCAATGAGGTCGAGCGTCTGCGTGCCAAGGCGCTGCATCGCGGCAAGGTGTCGCTCGGAGCGCGCTTGAGTGAGGCGTCCGATGAGGACCATGAACATCGGCACGAGCGGCAGCGTGACGACCACGATGATCGCGGAGATCAGATCAAGCCCCAGCACCACCACGATCATGATCGGCGTCACCGTCACCGCAAGGAACAGCTGCGGCAGATAGCGCACAAAGTAGGGGAGCAGGTTGTCCAAACCCCGGGTTACCAGCGTGGTCACGTCCGCGGCCCTGCCCGACGCTGCCCACCTCAGGCCCAAAGAGGCACCGTGGTTCACTACCGCGCTTCGCAGTTCGCTCACCACTCGCGTGCCGGCTCGGTGGGCCTGTCGCTCTTGGAGCCACATGAGCGCGGTGCGGGCCGCGACGATGGCGGCAAGCCACAGCAGGGCGACGTCGAGCTCGCGAACGCTCAGCGGAACCAGGCGACCTATCCAGCCAAGGCCGTCGTCGGCGAGCTCAGTGGGCGCGAGGATCGGCGCGAGCGCCCTGGCGATCACGAGCGCCTGAACCAGGATGAGCAGGGCTGTGCAGACGCCAAGAACCGCCGTCACGAGAACGTAACGGCGGGCCGGGCCGATCCGCGCGATGAGGCGCGGATCGAGGGGGCGCATGACTACGCCTTGGTGAACGTCAGCGAGCTGTGCTCCGGAATGTGATCCACGTGGATGCGCTTGCGGAACACCCAGTAGGTCCATGCCTGGTAGGCGAGCACCACGGGAGTGAAGATCACTGCGACCCACGTCATCACCGTGAGCGTGTACTCAGTGGACGACGCATTGGCAATGGTGAGCGAGTTCGCAGGGTTGTTGATCGCGGGCATGACCTCAGGGTAGAGCGCGCCAAAGATGAACGTGACGGCAGCGGCGACGGCCACGGCGTTGAACAGGAAGGCCCAGCCGTAGCGCTTGAGACCGGTGGCGACCCATGTGGCCACGAGGCCCACCGCGGCGACTGCCACGGCAGCCCAGGTCCACGTGTTGTTGGAGAACGCGAGCTGACCCCAGACCGCCCACACGCCGGCCGCGACAATCGCGAACAGCGAGAACTTGCGGGCCAGTGCCTCGGAACGCTCGCGGACCACGCCGTCAGACTTCAGCGACAAGAAGATCGCACCGTGGCTGAGGAACAGCAGCAGCGTCACCACTCCGCCCAGGAGGGCGAAGGGGGTCAGCAGGTCAAAGAACGTGCCCGAGTACTGGTGGTTCTCGTCGAGGTTGACGCCGCGAACCAAGTTCGCGAACGCGACACCCCACAGGATCGAGGGGATCCACGCGGAGATGATGATCGCGAGGTCCCAGCGCCTCCGCCACACGTCCGAGTTGATCTTGCCGCGGTACTCGATTGCGACGGCACGCACGATGAGCGCGAGCAGGATCAGGAACAGCGGGATGTAGAAGCCGGAGAACATCGTGGCGTACCACTCGGGGAACGCCGCGAAGGTGGCGCCACCTGCGGTGAGCAGCCACACCTCGTTGCCATCCCAGACGGGGCCGATGGTGTTGAGCGCAACACGGCGCTCCTTGTCGTTCTTGGCGACGAACGGCATGAGCATGCCCACACCGAAGTCGAAGCCCTCGAGGACCAGGTAGCCGGTCCACAGGACCGCCAGAAGAATGAACCAGACGATTGCGAGATCCATGGGGGGACTCCTAGTACGCGAACGAAAGGGGACGGGACGCGTCGTCTGCGTCGGGATCTGGGGCGGGTTCGACCTGCGGGGCGCCCTCCACCGCGTAGCGCTGGATGAGGCGGAACCAGAACACGCCGAGCACCGCGTAGACCAGCGTGAAGATGACCATCGAACTCAGCACCACGCCAGCGGAGACGGTTTCCGAGACTCCGTACTGCGTCATGAGGAACACCTGGTCGGAACCGGTGGGGTTGGGTGCCACCACGAACGGCTGGCGGCCCATCTCCGTGAAGATCCAGCCGAAGCTCGCTGCGAGGTACGGCATGGGCAGCGCGATGAGCGCGAGCTTGCGCAGCCACGGCTGGTCCGCGACGCGGCCCTTGCGGGTGAACCACAGCACCGCGAGCGCGAGCGCCGCGCTGAACACCGCGAGGCCGATCATGAGGCGGAACGACCAGTAGGTGATCGCCAGGTTGGGGCGGTACTCAATGGGATTGCCTGCCGAGTCCGTGGCGCCATAGCGCTCCGCGTAGATCTCCTGCAGGTCGTTGATGCCCTTGATCTCCGCATCCCAGTCGCCGGTTGCCATGTAGGACAGCAGGCCGGGAATCTCGATGAGGTGACGCACGGATTCCGGGTCGTTGCCGGCGAGGTTGCCGATCGACAGGAGTGAGAACGGAGCCGGCTGAGCGGCCTCGATGAGGCCCTCAGCGGCGGCCATCTTGATGGGCTGCTGCTCAAACATGAGTTTCGCCTGGAGGTCACCGGTGACGATCACCGCAGCGCCAGCGAGGATCATGACCCAGGCACCGAACCGGGCGGCCGTGCGATACACGGGGATGTCAGCGTCGTCCCTGTTGGCGCGAGCCTTGCGGACCATCCAGTACACGGCGATGCCGCCAACAAACGTGCCTGCCACGAGGAAGGCGGTCGCGATGACGTGGGGGTAGGCGAGAAGGGTCGTGTTGTTGGTGAGCACGGCGAAGATGTCGTTCATCTCCGCACGGCCGGTCTCCGGGTTGAACTCGGCGCCCACTGGGTGCTGCATCCACGAGTTGGCGGCGATGATGAAGTACGCGCTGAGCGTCGAGCCGATCGCGAACAGCCACAGCGTGGCGAGGTGCACCTTCTTAGGCAGGCGGTCCCAACCGAAGATCCACAGGCCAAGGAACGTGGACTCGAGGAAGAAGGCGATGAGCGCCTCCATCGCGAGCGGGGCGCCGAAGATGTCGCCCACGTACCGCGAGTACTCGGACCAGTTCATGCCGAACTGGAACTCCTGCACGATTCCCGTCGCCACACCGAGAGCGAAGTTGATGAGCAGCAGCTTCCCGTAGAACTTGGTCAGGCGCAGCCACTTCTCGTTGCCGGTGCGCACCCACGCGGTCTGCATGATCGCGACCAGCACGGACAGGCCGATCGTGAGCGGAACGAGGATGAAGTGATAGACGGTGGTGATACCGAATTGCCAACGGGCAAGTTCGAGCGCTTCCATGCGTAGAGGGGACCTTTCTCGCTACTTAGCGAGACCTTACTTAGTCCGTGGTCAGACGCCCCCGGGACTAAGGTCCCGGGAGGCTCCCTCCCCCAACCCAGGTTGCGGTATCTGAGTGTCGCGAAATGGCCATTTCGCGACACTCAAGTACCGCAACGACGGGGGCGGGGCGTGTCGCGGGCGCCCGGCCCCGCGCCTAATCCCACTCCTCCTACTGGGGTTATTGGGGTGCCTGTGCCACAATGAGCACAGGTCAGTGCCCAGCCACACCGGGCACCAACCGCGCGACTTTGCAGCGAAGGTATAGCTGCCAGTCCCGTCAGGATCCCGCTGGGCCGCAGCCCTTGAGCGGAGACATCGGGGATAGGCGCTTAATGCCACTGCCGCAGTCAGCCGCGACCTGCAGACTTGCGTGGCGGGATGTTCCCGACACGAACGACCTTATGGTCCGCGTTCAGTGTGGTGGACGCCGATCTTGGAGTACCCGCGTGAGCGAGGAAAACACCACACCCAGCACAGCAGTCATCTTCCAGGCGCCCGAACCGGTCGCCGCCCCCACGCGCTCGCGCCGCGCGTCCGCGCCGGCTGGCCCACCCAAGACGGACGACGCTGCTTCCAGTTCTGCCGACGCGCCGGCCAAGCCCGCGCGCAAGAAGGCAGCCCCCAAGAAGAAGGCCGACGCTGGCGACAGCGCAGAGGCAGCGCCCGCCGAATCTGGCGAGGCTCCCGCCAAGAAGGCCCCCGCGAAGAAGACCGCGGCCAAGAAGACCTCCGCCAAGAAGGCCGACGCTGACTCGGCTCCCTCGGAAGCCGCTGCTGCCGCTGCGCCCGGGGAGGGCGCCGAGGGCGCTTCCGCCTCCGGCGATGGAGCGGAGGGCGGCGAAGAAGGCACCGCGCCGCGCCGGCGCCGCCGCCGCGGCGGACGGGGCCGCGGCAAGAAGTCGGGCGCCGCCAACGCCCAGGCGAGCGACGAGGACGCAACCGAATCCGAAGGCGACGAGGTCGCTGAGGGGGAGGCAGCGTCGGGCGATGAGGAAGAAGGCGAGGGCGGTTCTCGTCGTCGTCGCCGCAGCCGCGGATCGCGCTCCAGCAGCGCCGCCGCCACCGAGGATCAACTGCAGGGCTCGACGCGACTGCAGGCCAAGCGCCAGCGTCGTCGCGACAGCCGTGACGGCCAGCGCCGCCGCCCCGTGATCTCGGAGGCCGAGTTCCTGGCGCGTCGCGAGTCCGTGAAGCGCTCCATGGTGGTGCGCGAGAAGGACGGTCGCGTGCAGATCGCGGTGCTTGAGGACGACGTCCTTGTTGAGCACTACGTTTCCAACCAGGCGCAGCAGTCGATGGCCGGCAACGTCTACCTGGGTCGCGTGCAGAACGTGCTCCCGGGCATGGAAGCCGCGTTCGTCGACGTGGGCCGTGGTCGCAACGCCGTGCTGTACGCGGGCGAGGTGAACTGGGACGCCGCTGGCCTCGAGGGAAAGCCGCGCCGCATCGAGCTCGCGCTCAAGCCTGGCGACACCGTCATGGTGCAGGTGACCAAGGACCCCATCGGTCACAAGGGCGCTCGCGTCACCTCTCAGATCTCACTCGCTGGCCGCTTCCTCGTGTACGTGCCGGGCGGGGGAGTGACGGGCATCAGCCGCAAGCTTCCCGACACCGAGCGCGCGCGCCTCAAGAAGCTGCTTCGCGAGGTGATTCCGCCGGACGCCGGCGTCATTGTGCGCACGGCCGCCGAGGGCGCCTCGGAGGAGGAGCTGCGCGCGGACGTCGAGCGCCTCAAGCGCCAGTGGCAGACCATCGAGGACGAGGCCAAGACCGGCAAGGCTCCCAAGCTCCTGCGCGGCGAGCCCGACATGGCCATCCGCGTGGTCCGCGATATCTTCAACGAGGACTTCGACTCGCTCACCATTCAGGGCGAGGACACGTGGAACTCGCTGTCCGCGTACGTGTCCCAGGTGGCGCCTGACCTGCTGCCGCGCCTTCACAAGTTCGTTGGCGACCGCGACGTGTTCGCGGAGTCTCGCATCGACGAGCAGCTCGCGAAGGGCATGGACCGCAAGGTTTGGCTGCCCTCGGGTGGATCGCTCGTCATCGACCGCACAGAGGCGATGACGGTCATCGACGTCAACACCGGCAAGTTCGTCGGCAAGGGCGGAACGCTCGAAGAGACGATGACCCTCAACAACCTTGAGGCGGCCGAGGAGATCGTGCGCCAGCTGCGTCTTCGCGACATCGGCGGCATCATCGTCATCGACTTCGTCGACATGCTGCTCGAGGCGAACCGCGACCGCGTGCTGCGCCGCCTCATCGAATGCCTTGGTCGCGACCGCACCAAGCACCAGGTGGCCGAGGTCACCTCGCTGGGTCTGGTGCAGATGACGCGAAAGCGCGTGGGCCAGGGTCTTGTCGAGGCTTTCTCTGAGACCTGCGAGCACTGCAAGGGTCGCGGATTCCTTGTGCACGGCGAGCCGGTTGCCGAGGCGTCGGAGAAGCAGCCGGAGAACCGACGCGGTGGTCGCGGACGTGGCGGCAGCAAGCAGGCGGAGCACGTGCACGCCGCGCCCGTCGCCGTCGAGACTCACGCACTCGATGACCGCGACGACGCTCGCGCGGCCGTGAAGGCGACGCTTGCCTCGATTGCTGCGGCCGCCGAGAAGGCTCACCACCACGACGAAGAGGCACCCACTGCGGACACCGTTGACGTGCCGATCGAGCTGCCGGAGCCGCCGGCTGAGGCCGCTGGCGAGGCCGTGGCGGGGACCGCCGACGAGGGCGGCGCCCCGAAGGACGAGGTCACGGCGTAGCGATGGGGGAGTTGCGCTTCGTTGCGACTGCCACGCGCAAGGTCACGGCGCCTCGTGAGGCGATCTTGGGGTTCGAGCTCGATCCGCTCAACGCGTCCCGGGTCGAGCCCCGCATTCGCGTCGCCAACATCGAGACTGGTCCCGATGGCCGGCCCAAGGCGTGGAAGCTCGAGCAGCGCGTCGCCAAGGTGTTCCGCTTAACGGCGCGAGCGCTGGTCATGTCGATCGATCCGGTGATCCTCGAGGTGCGCAACAACACCCAGGTGCAGATCTCCACCAGCACCGTCTCGTCCGAACCCGATGCGGACGGACGATTCACCCTCACGTATACGGTCGAGGCGATACCCAAAAAGGGCTGGCTGCTGCGCCTCAACCGCGATCGCATCCAGGCTGAGGTGGACCGCGACATCAACCGGCAGATCGACGCCGCCGTGGCGATCCTCGAGGCCGACGCCCGCACAGCCGCTGCCTGACGTGCTCACACATGCGGGGTCTCCGGCCTGAGGGCCCTTTAGACGTGTACCTTTGGCCGCGCATGCAGGGCCCTGAGCCGCACCGCCCTGCACCAGGGGACTGCCCGGCACGCCGTTTGACCGGACCCCCGTGGAACGGGTACATTTGTACGTCGGCGCGCGAGCGCCTCAACTTCTGTCTGCGCCTTATCCGGCTGCGGCAGAACCCCATCTGGACGTAAGAGGAACGCATCATGGTGTACGCGATTGTCAAGGCCGGTGGCCGACAGGAGAAGGTGTCCGTTGGCGACATCGTCGTGGTCGACCGCCTCAAGGCGGAGGCTGGGTCCTCCGTGCAGCTGCCCGCGCTGCTGCTCGTTGACGGCGACAACGTGACGTCGGACGCGAAGGCTCTCGCCAAGGTCACCGTGACCGCTGAGGTCATCCGTGACGAGCGCGGACCCAAGATCGACATCCTCAAGTACAAGAACAAGACCGGCTACCGCAAGCGCATCGGACACCGTCAGGACCTGACGCGTCTCAAGGTCACTGGCATTAAGTAAGGCGAGGAACAACTCATGGCACACAAGAAGGGCGCTAGCTCCTCCCGCAACGGCCGCGACTCGAACCCCCAGTACCTGGGCGTGAAGCGCTTCGGCGGTCAGACCGTCAACGCCGGCGAGATCATCGTCCGCCAGCGCGGCACCCACTTCCACCCGGGCGAGAACGTCGGCCGTGGCAAGGACGACACCCTGTTCGCCCTCGCCGCTGGTTCCGTTCAGTTCGGTCAGCGTCGTGGCCGCAAGGTCGTCGACATCGTGGTCGCCGAGGCGTAACCACCAAGACTTTCGCTCAGGGGCATCACCGCAAGGTGGTGCCCCTGTTGCTTTCCCCGGGGCACGGTTACGTGACCTCGATGATCACCTTCGCCTGCCCGACGCTGTGGCCGGGTTCTCCCGTCACTCGCGACACGCAGCAGCACATCTTGGTGTTGGGCGACTTCTGCCGTTCGGAGTAGAAGACGTCGCGGTGGTCCACGGTGCCCTCGAGGCCAAGGATCTTCACCTCGCACAGTCCGCATTCGCCGCGGCGGCAGTCATACATCATGTCGACCCCGGCATTCTCGAGTGCCTCAAGCATCGACTCTCCCTCGCCCACGGTGACGGTGACGCCAAGGCGGGGGATGGTGACCTCGAAGGGCGTGGGCTCGAACCAGCCGGAGTTGCCGAAGGTCTCGTAGCGCAGCGCCGTGATGTCGCGCCCTTCGCGCTCCCACGTGCGGCGGATCTCCTCCATGAGGCGGATGGGTCCGCACATGTACAGCTCGGCGTTGGCGGGGACGGTGGCAACGAGCTGGGCCACGCTCATGCGACCGTGCTCGCTCGTGACGTGGGAGATGAGCCGGTCGCCATGCCGCTCCTCAAGCTGGGGCAGGTAGGCCATCCGGTCTCGAGTAGCGCCCACGTAGTGGAGCACATAGTCGGCGCCCAGCCGCTTGAGCGTCGACGCCATGCCGCGGATCGCGGTGATGCCCACGCCACCTGCTACAAGCACGTAGGACGGCGCTCCCACACGCAGCGGGAAGTCCTGCAGCGGCTGGGTGATCCGCAGCGCGTCGCCAGGAGAGAGCGACCTCATGAACGCGGAGCCCCCACGAGACGCATGCGGCTTCGACACGCTCACCGCGAGCCGGTCACCACTCGGCGACGCTCCGGCGATCGAGTACGACCTCTCATCGGTGCGGCCGTCGGACAGCGTCACGAGTACGTCGAGGTGCTCGCCGGGCCGCGCGGGCTGCGGGTGCTCCGGCGCAACGACAATCCTCTTCACGCCCTCGGCCACGTCGAAGCACTCGACCACCGTGGCGTTTTGCCAACGGGCCTGCTTGTCCGTCACGACGCGGGCTTGCCAGTCGCTGGCGAGGCGGCGCCACGACCCTCAGCGGCGAGCGCGCGCTCGAGGATGCGCCGCACCCACATGCCACCGGCGTCGATGTTGAGGCTGTAGAACTCGTAGTCGGGGTTGGCGTCGATCGCCTCCTGCTGCGCCTTGAGCATCACCTCATCCTCGCCAAAGACGCCGTGCACGCCGTTGCGCAGCTGTGTGGTGATGAGCTGCGAGTCAAGGCGGTAGTTGCGCATGAAGGCCCAGTAGTAGTGGCAGCTGCGGTCGCGTTCGGGGCTGATGGTGTTCATGACGTAGCCGTTCACGCCCTGCGAGCGGTCGCCCTCGGGAGCGCCAGTGCCGGCCTTTGCCACGCCCACATCGATGCAGATCGTGGACGGGTAGTAGTAGTGGATGATCTGCCAGCGGTCCACCTTGCCCTCAAAGCCGGGGAACTTGTCGCGCATGTTCTTGAGCCAGAACGGCGGCGGGTTGATGTTCTTCATCCAGCGAGTGACCGTCACGGACTTCTCGTCGTGCGTCACGTTGAACTCGGACTGTGACAGCTCCTCCTGACCAATAGAAGAGGAGTGCACGAACTCCTCGTGCGTCAGGTCCATGAGGTTGTCGAGTACCAGCTGGTAGTTGCACGGCGCGTAGATGGTCTCGCCGTCGCCGGCCCATTCGTCGGAGGACATCTGGTGCATGTCAGGGATGTCGTCGGGGTTCGCGAGAGTCGGCTCGCCAAGCCACACCCACACGTAGCGGTACCGGTCGACCACGGGGAAGGACGCCACCGTGGCGGAGGGGTTGATGGTCTCCTGCGCGGGCATGCCGGTGCAGCGTCCCGCTGAGTTGTAGCGCAGTCCGTGATACGGGCACTGGATCTCCTCGTTGCCGATGAGCTTGCCCTGCGACAGGGGAGCGAGCCGGTGCCAGCAGGCGTCGGCGAGGGCGACGGGCCGGCCGTCGCCCGTGCGGTACAGCGCGAGCGGCCTTCCTGCCACGGTGCGCGCAAGGATTCCCTTTGCCGTCACCTCGTAGTCCCACGCCGCCACGTACCAGGCGTTCATGGGGTAGGTGAGCAGCTTCGCGGTGTGAGTCGACGACGCCTCGACCGTCATGGTGCACTCCTTTGTGTCCGACGGAAACTAACTATCTACATAGTTATTGCCCCCGACGATACCCCCGCGCGATACCCTTGCCAAGGACGCGCGCCCACCCAGGCCGCAGCCACCACTCACACCCACACAGAGGACGCCATGAGCCTGCGCTACGCACTGCTCGCCCTGATTTCGGGCGGGCCGCTCACTGGCTACGACGCGGTCAAGCACTTCCGATCCTCTGTGGGGCACCTGTGGCACGCCCCGGACTCACAGATCTACCCCGAGCTGCGCCGCATGGAGGCCGACGGACTGCTCGAGGCCACAGAAATTCCCTGGGGCTCCGGCACCGCCACCAAGACCCAGTACTCACTGACCGACGCTGGGAAGACCGCCCTCGAAACGTGGCAGCGATCTCCCATCACCTACGCACCTGAGCGGGACACGGCCCATCTGGTAGCCGCCTATTTCGAGTGGGGTGACCCAGCGTCGGCCAGGGAGCGCCTCCGTGACCACATCGCGTTCTTTGAGGGCGCCAAGGCGACGGCAGAGCGTCAAGCCCAGGAGATCCGCGACCGCACCAGCGCAACCTTGCAGCGTCGGCTGGAAAGGACGCATCCCCAGGACTGGGAACGAATCGCCGCCTTCAAGGCGTTTGCGTACGAGGGCAAGATCGCTCGCGCGGAGGCGGAAATCGCCTGGGCGAAGGCCGGACTCGAGCTCCTCGACTCTCTCGACAACCAGGCCTAGCGCCGCCCACCCACTCTTTCCAGCGCCCTCAGCCGGGCACAATAGGCCCAGGAGGCTCCCATGGCATCGTTCGTTGACCGCGTTGTCCTGCACGTCACGGCAGGCAACGGTGGGCACGGCGTTGCCTCCGTGCACCGCGAGAAGTTCAAGCCCCTTGGTGGGCCCGACGGCGGCAACGGCGGGCGCGGCGGTTCCGTCATCCTGCGCGTGAGTTCGCAGATGACGACGCTGCTGGACTACCACCACGCGCCGCACCGCACCGCGCCGAACGGCGCGCAGGGTGCCGGCGACATGCGCCATGGTGCGAACGCTCAGGACCTGGTTCTTGATGTGCCTAACGGCACCGTCGTGAAGTCTCGCGAGGGAGAGCTGCTTGCCGACCTCGTGGGCGAGGGCGCGGAATACGTGGTCGCGCAGGGCGGCCGTGGGGGACTGGGCAACGCCGCGCTCGCGAGCACCAAGCGCAAGGCACCCGGCTTCGCCCTGCTGGGCGAACCGGGCGAAGAGGCGACGGTGGTCCTCGAGCTCAAGTCCATCGCCGACGTCGCGCTCGTGGGCTACCCCAGCGCCGGCAAGTCCTCGATCATCGCGGCGATGTCCAAGGTGCGCCCCAAGATTGCTGACTACCCGTTCACGACTCTTGTGCCCAACCTCGGCGTTGTCGAAGCCGGCGGAACGCGGTTCACGATCGCGGACGTGCCCGGCCTCATCGAGGGCGCCTCGGAGGGCAAGGGCCTTGGCCACGACTTCCTCCGCCACATCGAGCGCTGCTCGGTGATCGCGCACGTGCTCGACACCGCGACGCTCGAGAGCGACCGCGACCCCATCCGCGACCTCGACGTCATCTCCAATGAGCTGCGCGCGTACTCGGGCGACGAGGCGATCAGCGGTGTGCCCCTTGCCGAGCGCCCGCAGATCATCATCCTCAACAAGATCGACATCCCCGACGGGCGCGACCTCGCCGCAATTGTGCGTCCCGAGCTCGAGAAGCTTGGCATGCCCATCTTCGAGGTGAGTGCCGTGTCGCACGAGGGGTTGTCGGCCCTGGGATACGCCCTTGCGCGAATCGTGGACGAGGAGCGCGCCAAGGCACCTGAGATCGAGGCGGCTCCCATCGTCATCCGGCCCAAGGCCGTGGACGAGTCCGGCTTCACCGTCACGCATGTGCGCGACGGCGCGGAGGACTACTTCCAGGTGCGCGGCACCAAGGTGGAGCGCTGGGTCAAGCAGACCAACTTCGCCAATGACGAGGCAGTGGGCTACCTCGCGGACAAGCTCGCGCGCGCGGGCGTCGAGGACGCGCTGTTCAAGGCGGGAGCCGTCCCCGGCTCCGAGGTGGTCATCGGCCCTCGCGAAGGCGGCATCGTGTTCGACTGGGAGCCCACCATGATGGCGGGCGCGGAACTGCTCGGCGCTCGCGGCTCGGACATCCGCATCGAGCAGCACGAGCGCCACGAGCGCGCCACGCGTGCCGAGAAGCGTGAGGCGCTCAAGGAGCGCTACGAGGGCAGGGCAGCGGCGCGCCGTGAACTTGAGGATGAGCGCAGTGCGGGACACTGGATCGACCCCGCACTCGATGATCAGGATCTGGAGGACGAGTGAGCGACTCGCGCGCCGCAATCGCGACTGCCCATCGCCTCGTCGTCAAGGTCGGCTCCTCCTCGCTGACTGGTGCCGACGGTCACCTTGACGAGGCCCGCCTCGCGCTCATCGCCGACGCTGTGGCGTCGGCGCGGCTCGCAGGTCGCGAGGTGGTGCTGGTCACCTCAGGTTCCATCGCGGCAGGTATCGGCCCCCTGGGTCTCCCCGCGCGGCCGCGAGAGCTCGAGATGCAGCAGGCCGCAGCGTCGGTGGGTCAGGGAAAGCTCATTGCCGCGTACTCGACCGCTTTCAGCCGCCACGGCCTCACGGTGGGCCAGGTGCTGCTCACTGCTGACGACATGGTGCGCCGCACGCACTACGGCAACGCTCAGCGCGCGCTGAACCGGCTGCTCGACCTCGGCATTGTGCCGATCGTCAACGAGAACGACACCGTCGCGACGGACGAGATTCGCTTTGGCGACAACGACCGCCTCGCGGCGCTGGTCGCGACCGTGGTGCATGCCGATGCCCTGGTGCTGCTCACCGACGTCGACGGCCTCTATACCGCTGCCCCCGACACTCCTGGTGCTCGCCGCCTCGAGGTGGTGCGCGGCCAGGAGGACCTCGCGGGGATCGACGTCTCGCGTCACGGCTCCGCTGTGGGCACGGGCGGCATGATCACCAAGCTTGAGGCCGCGTCCATCGCGACGTCCTCTGGAATGCCGGTGCTGCTCGCTGGCGCTGCGAGTGCCGCAGAAGCGATCGCTGGCGCTGACGTGGGCACGCTCTTCGCGCCCACCGGCAAGCGCTCCGGCACTCGCCTCACGTGGCTCAAGCACGCCGCGAAGACTCACGGCCAACTGATCCTCGACGCGGGTGCCGCAAAGGCCGTTGCTGGCCGACGCGCGTCGCTCCTTGCCGCCGGCGTCACCGCCGTGCGCGGGGAGTTTGAGGCGGGCGACGCGATCGAGCTCGTGGGCCCCGACGGCGCGCTGGTCGCCCGCGGACTCGCGGCCTTCCCCGCGCACGAGATCCCCGCGATGCTGGGCCTGTCCACCAAGCAGCTCAAGGCGTCGCTGGGCGAGCACTTCGCGCGCCCCTTGGTGCACATCGACGACCTCATCGTCGTCGCCTAGAGTGAGCAGCGTCCGGCGCACAGGGACGCAGGCCGTGGTGCGCAGGCCTGGTTGCCGTGCGCGCACCGGCCTAGACTGTCCCGCATGACTGCAACGGACGTGGACATCGAACAGGCTGTGCTCGAGGCGTGCTCTCGCGCCAAGGTCGCCTCTCGCGCTCTCGCCACAGCGACCCGCGCCACCAAGGACGCGGCGCTTGAGGCCATGGCCGACGCTCTGGTCGTCAACGCGGCAACGCTCGTCGAGGCGAACGCCAAGGACGTGCAGCGTGGCCGCGAGAACGACATGAAGCCGGGTCTGCTCGACCGCCTCACGCTCACCCCCGAGCGCATCGGGGCCATCGCCGACGCGCTGCGCTACGTCGCGACGCTCCCTGACCCCATTGGCGAGGTGCGCCGCGGCTCGACCCTCCCCAACGGCCTGCGCCTCATCGAGAAGCAGGTGCCGCTTGGCGTGGTCGGCATGATCTACGAGGCGCGCCCCAACGTCACCGTCGACGCCGCCGGCCTCGCGCTCAAGTCCGGCAATGCGGCGGTGCTGCGAGGCGGCTCGGCCGCGATGAACTCCAACGAGGCGATCGTCGCCGTCCTGCAGGACGCCCTCGAGTCCGTTGGCCTTCCGCGCGACGCCGTTCAGTCCATCGACGCGTACGGCCGCGAGGGAGCGCGCGTGCTCATGAACGCCCGCGGCCTCGTCGACGTGCTCGTGCCGCGCGGCGGCCGCGACCTCATCCAGACGGTCGTGCGCGAGTCCACGGTCCCCGCGATCGAGACGGGAGAGGGCAACTGCCACGTCTACCTCGACGCGAGCGCGCCCGTGGACCGCTCCGTGAACATCGTGCTCAACTCCAAGACCCAGCGCGTTGGCGTGTGCAACGCCGCGGAGACCCTGCTGGTCCACCGCGACCGGGTGGGCGACGTGCTTCCCGCCGTCCTCACCGCACTGGCCGACGCTGGGGTCACCATCCACGCCGATTCCGCCACTCAGCAGGCGGTTCCGAATGTCGCGACCGTCCCGGCAACGGACGAGGACTACGCGACGGAGTACCTCAGCATGGACATCGCGGTGAAGGTCGTGGATGACCTCGAGGAGGCGCTCGCACACATCCGTCGCTTCACCACGGGCCACACCGAGGCGATCGTGACGGACGACATCCGTGCTGCGGATCGCTTCATCGCGGGACTGGACTCTGCGGCGATCATGGTCAACGCGTCCACGCGCTTCACCGACGGCGGCGAGTTCGGCCTGGGAGCGGAGATCGGCATCTCGACGCAGAAGCTCCACGCCCGCGGGCCCATGGGTCTTGGCGAGCTCACCACGACCACGTGGATCGCGTACGGCGACGGCCACGTGCGCGGCTGAGCGCCTGCGCCCGGAACCATCGCATGCGTGAAATACTGAGGGAAAGACGAAAGGATCTGCCGTGCTGACAGCCGCCTTTGCAGTTGCAGAAGAGACCGCTCACGAGGCGTCGAACACGCCCATCGCGATCGGCCTCCTCGCGTTTGTAGGACTGATGGCTCTGCTCTTCACAGCGATCGCCTTCCGGAGCGTCGGCTCGCGTCACTGATCGTGACCCGTCTAGGCATCCTCGGCGGCACGTTCGACCCTGTCCACATCGGACACCTGGCGTCGGCGTCCGAGGTGCACTACCAGCTGGGCCTCGACACGGTTCTGCTGGTCCCCACGAATGCTCAGCCTTTGAAGCCTGCCCCCACAGCGTCGGCCAGTGATCGTTTGGCGATGTGCCAGGCGGCCGTCGAGGGTGACTCGCGCTTCGCGGTGAGCGACGTGGACATCAGGCGCGGGGGAGCGACGTATTCGGTGGATACGCTGCGCGATCTGCGCGATCAGCATCCGGCGGCGGAGTTCTTCTTCATCACGGGTCTGGACTCGCTCCAGAGCCTGCCGAAGTGGCGCGATTACGAGACTCTGATCACTCTTGCGACGTTTGTGGGAGTTACTCGGCCGGGTCATTCGTTCACTCAGTCGGATGCGCCACACGTCTTAGTAGATGTACCTGGGATAGAGGTATCCTCGACGGACATCCGCAACCGCGTGAGGACGGGCGCGCCAATACGCTACCTGGTCCCCAACGCGGTAGCACAGTACGTAGCAGACCACGATCTTTACCTCGGAGGACCACATGAGTGAGTCGGCCCAGCCTCTGTCGCGCCGGGAGCGGCGTGCACTAGAGGAGGCGGCCGCCGCTGCCCAAGGTGAAGTGACGCAGGCTCTGCCCGTCGCCCCCGAGTCGATCAGCGTGATGAGCCGCCGTGAGCGCCGCCGTCTTGAGCGACTCCAGCACCCCCTCGAGACGTGGACTCCTGAAGAGGAGATGATCGCCACCGGTCAGATGCCGGCCATGACGCCCGAGCTGCTCGCGAAGCAGGAGAAGATTCTCGCTGAGCAGCGTGCGCTTGAGGCGGAGAAGGCCGCCAAGGCACAGGCCGACGCTGAAGCGGCTTACGCCCAGACCGCGCCCGAGCCTGTGGTGGAGCGGGTTTCTCTGTCGCAGGCTGCGGCCCCTGAGCCTGAGCCGGTTGCTGAGGCTGAGCCGGTTGCGGAGCCTGAGCCGGTTGCTGAGGCCGAGCCTGTGGAGGAGGCCCCCGCGCCGACCGCTTCAGAGCACCACGACGGCATCCCCGCCGAGCTTCGTCACCTCTTCCCGCCGGGTTCGCTCCAGGCGCGCGGACTCGAGGCGCAGGCCGCGGCGGAGACCCATCCTGTCGACTCCGACGCAGTGGACGAGATCCGTCGTCTCACGCAGGAGGCGATGGCTGGCATCTCGCGCGCGACCCATCACGCCGACGAGGTCGCTGAGACCGCTGCTTCGCAGGAGAGCCCGCTGTCGCCGCAGAGTCCCGCGTCGCAGCCGACTCCCGTGTCGCCGCAGTCTCCCGCGGAGCCCCACGACGCTTTCACGCCGCAGCCCCTGCAGGCGTTCCCGGAGCCGGGCGTTGCGCAGCCGGACCACGCGGAGCCTGTTCACAGCGAGTCGATTCCCGCGCTGTCCGACGAGCCCGCTCCGCAGGCGCCCGCTCCGCAGGCCCCGGCGGCCCAGGTGCCCGGCATGCCCCTTGACGTCGAGGAGCTGTGGAACACTCCCACCGTTGAGGAGCCTGAGCGCCCGCAGCAGGACGCTGTCGCGGAGCCGGTGAACCTTGACCAGGTGCCGCTCGTCCAGGACGTGCCCCACACCACGGAGCCCAAGGCGGGCGAAGCGCCGGGCACGTCGGCGGTATGGGACGAGCTCGTCCCCTCGAACGCGCGTCAGGCTCCCGCAGCCGGACCGCTGTCCGGCCAGGGCGGTGTGGGCTTCGCTCCCGCGGGCTTCGCAAGCGTCGCCTCTCAGCAGCAGGCCGCTCCCACCATGTGGGACACGCACCCGCTCGTGAACCCCGGCGCTACGCCGGTCCGTGAGCTGCCCAACGAGCCGGTTCAGCGCGAGCTTCCTCGCCCGGACCTCACCCAGCTGCTCGATCCTCAGGCCAGCCCCAGCATCGGGCCCACGCCGTATGCGTCAACCGAGCCGCTCACCACGACCGGCGCCCTGCCCAACCGCGTTGCCGAGCCGATCCCTGGCGGCGGTGCGCGTCACTTCCGCTGGGCGCACCTGGCGGTCATTGGGGCGATCGCGTTCGTGCTTGGCGTACTCGCCTGGAACATTGCGAAGGGACAGTAGTGGCAGCCTCTGAGCGCGCGCTCACCCTCACCACCACGGCGGCACTGGCTGCGGAAGACATCAAGGCGGAGAACATCGTCGCGCTTGATGTCAGCGAGCACATGCCGCTGGCCGACGTGTTCCTCATCGTCTCCGGAACCAACGAGCGTCAGGTGGGCGCGATCATCGACGAGATCGAGCGCAAGCTCCACGAGCAGGGCGCCAAGGCGCTGCGTCGTGAGGGCATCCGTGGCGGTCGCTGGGCGATCCTGGACTTCAACGACCTCATCGTGCACGTGATGCACCAGGAGGATCGGGCGTACTACGAGCTCGAGCGCCTGTGGAAGGACTGCCCGGTGGTGCCGCTGCCGCTGGGTGCTGCGCCGGCCGAGTAATCCGCTCCACTAGGGTCGAAGGGTGACCCGCGTCTTCATCGTTCGCCACGGCGAGACCGAGTGGAACACGCTCGGCTGGCTGCAGGGAACCTCCGACATCCCCCTCAATGACAACGGCAAGAACCAGGCACGACGCATGGCTGCCGCTTTGGCCACCCTCGTCGCGCCCGACGCTGTGCTGGTCTCCTCTCCGCTGTCCCGTGCGCGCGACACGGGTGTGGCGCTGGGGGCTCAGTTGGGTGCCGCCGTCGAGCTCGATGAGCGGCTGGTTGAGCGTGCATATGGGCCGTGGGAGGGCGTGACGCCAGCGGATCGGGCGGCGCGCTGGCCCGAGCAGGTTGAGGCGTGGCACTCCGGCGGGAACCCGCACCTTGAGGGATTCGAGGTGCATGACCTGGTGCGCGACCGCATGGTTGAGGCGGTCACCGAGTGGGCCTCACGGACGCCGAGCGACCTCGTGGTGTTCACGCACGGGTCTGCCGCGCGCATCGGGATCATGGGGCTGCTGGGGCTGTCGTTGGAGCACCGATCGCTGTCCGGGCTGGGCAACACGTGCTGGTCGCGGCTGCGCAGTCGTGAGGACGGGCGCTGGACGCTCGAGCGGCACAACGTCTCCGTGGATGACCTCTATCCGGGAGCGGCGGCATGAGCCGGATCATCCTGTGGCGACACGCGCCCACCCCGTCCAATGAAGGCGGCGTGGTGCAGGGGACCGTCGACGTCGAGCTTGATGATGCTGGGCGCGAGCGGGCGGCGTGGGCGGCAGAGCAGCTCGCCGCGCGGTTCCGAGCCCGTGGGGTGGAGCGGGTGCGGGTGTTCTCGTCGCCGCTGCGCCGAGCTCTCGAGACCGCGGGGGCGCTCACGGCACTCATTGGGGGCGAGGTCGTTGTCGACGAGGCGTTCTCGCAGCGCTCCTACGGCATCTGGGAAGGGCTGGCGTGGGAGCAGATCGAGCGTGACTGGCCCGAGGAGTTTGCGCGCCGCGAGGCGGGGCTGGATCCGCGCATCCCTGGGTGGGATGGGCAGGAGGCGGTGGCCGCGCGAGTGCTCGCTGGACTCGAGCGGCTGTGGGACCCGCAGGTGCCCGCTGTGGTGGTGACGCACGGAAGCCCCATCACGCTGGGCCTGCTCGCAGCGATAGGCGAGCCAGCGTCGTCCCTTGTGTTGGGGCGCGTGCCGCACGCGGCGTGCGCGTCGGTGCTGAAGGTGGAGTCAGGTGCGTGGCATATCGAGGCGTTTGGTCTGGGCGCTGACTAGGGCGACGCGCCCCCCGCGTCATGACCGAGCGCGTGCAGGGGTAATACTTAGGCATGAGCGAGGTGCAGACCACGGCCGAAGGCGCATTGCCGTCCGACTTCCAAGAGCGACTGTTCAGGATCATCGCCAAGCAGCGTCCGGCTGCGGTGGGGTACATCAAGGAGCTGCGGCGTCAGAATCCTGACGCGACTCCGGCGCAAATCGCTCGCAAGATCGAGAAGTGGTACGTCACCGCCACCACGAGCGCGAGTGCCGCGGCAGGTGCCACGGCGACCATCCCGGTGGTGGGCATCCCCACGGCGGTGGCGCTGGGCGTCGCAGATCTCACGTTCTTCTACGAGTCCACGGCGCTGTTCGCCATCTGCATGGCGGAGCTGCGCGGCTACCGCATCGACGACGAGGAGCGAGCGAAGGTCGTGGTGCTTGGCGCGATGCTGGGGGAGAAGCGCAAGAGCAAGATCACGGACCTGGTGATGACGGCGCTGCCGGCCGGTGCGTCGTTCCAGGGTGCGCGCAAGGCCACGGAGAAGACGGTCTCTGCGGTGGCGCC
The DNA here is from genome assembly GCA_937925595.1 of uncultured Demequina sp. The sequence goes on from CALALQ010000331.1 coordinate 23,862, forward strand.
CAAGTGGGGCGACCTGCTCTCGCAGCAGCTGCCCGACTCCGCCCTCGTTCCCGTCTCCATGGTGCTCGCCAAGGAGGCGCTCGCTCGCGGCGCTGTGATGGGATCGGCGCGCGTGGGCTCCAAGGCGCTGCCGGTCATCGGGGCGTTCGTGGGCGGAGCGACCAGTTACTGGTTCGGATCGGGTGTGGTGAAGTCCTGTCGCGAGGGTTTCAGCGACCCGGTCGCCGAGTGGCCCGAATGGCTTGACGTGGGCGATGAGCCTGCGGTCACCACTCGCGTCGCAGCTGCGGCGATCGAGGCGGCCAAGAAGGGGTCCGACGCTGTGGCCGACGCCGCGAAGAAGGGATCCACTGTTGTGGCAGGGGCGGCAAAGAAGGGATCCGGGGTCGTGGCCGACGCTGCGAAGAAGGGTTCTGGAGCCGTCGCAGGGGGAGCGAAGAAGCTCGGATCGGCGGCGAAGGACGCCGCGGGAACCGTTGCCGCGAAGGTCAAGAAAACTGACCCCACGGATTAGGGATCAGGGGCGGTCCTGGGCTACTATGGCATTCGCTCTTTCGAGAGCAGCGGGGCTGTGGCGCAGCTGGTAGCGCACCTGCATGGCATGCAGGGGGTCAGGGGTTCGAGTCCCCTCAGCTCCAC
>CALALQ010000332.1 GCA_937925595.1 uncultured Demequina sp.
GTCGCCTCGCGGTCCTCCCAGCACTCGAAGATGTTGGGACAGCCGGCCTCCTCGCACACGGTGTGCAGGCCCTCGGACTTCACGAGCGACTTGAGCTCGTTGTACTCGGGGCCCATCGTGGCCTTGGTGCGGATCCATTCGGGCTTGCGCTCGATGGGCACTTCGGCATTGCGAGCCTCGACGCGAAGCATCTTGCGGCCCTCTGGCGCGATCGTCACACTGTCTCCTTGATCCGAGTGATGGGGGCCAGCGCGCGATTCACGCTGTCCACCACGGCCGGCACGACGTCTTGGATGGTGACGACGCGTCCCAACTCCTTGCTGAGGCTAGTCACATCGGCATCGGAAATGCCACACGGCACGATGCGATCGAATTCGCTGAGGTCCGGATTGCAATTGAGGGCGAAGCCGTGCATCGTCACTCCCTTGGCGACGCGCACGCCGATCGCGCAGATCTTGCGCTCGCGCTGGGTGTCCGTCGCGGGCAGCCACACCCCAGAGCGGTCCTCGACGCGGATGGCCTCCAGGCCGTAGCCAGCGCAGACCTCGATGATCGCCTCTTCGAGCTGGCGCACATAGCGGACTACGTCCACCGGCTCGTTGAGCCGCACGATGGGGTAGCCCACGAGTTGGCCTGGCCCATGCCACGTGATCTTGCCGCCGCGGTCCACGTCGACGACGGGCGTGCCGTCAACGGGGCGGTCCCACGACGCGGTGCGCTTGCCTGCGGTGTACACCGACTCATGCTCCACGAGCAGCATGCGGTCTTCGGCGCCTGCGACGACCTCTGCGTGTTCTGCGCGCTGGCGATCCCATGCCTCGTGATACGGGACGAGGCGCCTGCCAAGGTCGTAGTCAACGGCGCGCATGGTCTCAAGGCTAACGCGGCTCTCCGGCGGCCCATTCCGCAACACCTGCGACAATTGTCCCATGTCTCCGAAACTCAGGCCTTTCCTCATTGCCATCGTCATTGTGATCTGGCTGGGCATCTCGAGCGTGGGCGGTCAGACGTTCGGGAAGTTGTCCTCGGTGCAGGAGAACGACACGGGCGCCTTCTTGCCGGAGAGCGCCGAGTCCACGCAAGCGGCCGAGTGGCACGACAAGTTCGTTCCCGTCGACACCATCCCTGGTCTATTCGTCGTGGACGGCATCGAGAGCCCTGAGGACCTCGCCACGGTCCAGGAGTTCGCAGACGCTGTGGCTGGCCATGCGATCGAAGGTGACCCTCAGGGGCGCACCGTTGGCGACGTCATCGCCGCGCCTCCCGCCGTCATTCCTTCCGAGGACGGTGGCGCCGCGCTGGTGTCGATCGTCATGACGGGGGAGAAGTACAACGAGATCGTCGATGAGGAGCCGCTCGGCACGCTCGTCGCCGAGACCATCACTGCGGTGTGGGCAGAGCAGGACAACGGTCTCGAGGGCTATCTCACCGGCGCGATGGGCTTTGTCGCGGATCTCGTCGCCGCCTTCGCGGGAATCGACGGCGTGCTGCTGCTGGTCGCGCTCGCGGTCGTGCTCGTGATCCTCCTTGTCGTCTACCGCAGCCCCGTGCTGCCGTTCCTTGTGCTTTCCACCGCAATGATCGCGCTGACGGCGGCGATCGTGGTCGTCTACGCACTGGCCACGAGCGAGGTCATCACGCTCAACGGTCAGGCGCAGGGAATCATGTTCATCCTCGTAGTGGGCGCCACCACCGACTACGCGCTGCTCCTCGTCGCTCGCTATCGCGAGGAGCTGCTGCGCAATGAATCCCCGTACGCCGCGATGAAGATCGCCTGGCGTCGCTCGCTTGAGCCCATTGCAGCGTCGGCAGGAACCGTCGCCGCAGGTCTGCTGGTGCTGCTCCTGAGCGATCTCAAGTCGCTCCAGTCGCTCGGGCCCGCCGGTGCCGTTGGCATTGCCGCGGCCCTGCTCGCCGCCCTGACGCTGCTCCCGGCTCTGCTGCTGCTTGGAGGCAAGCACGCCCGCGGCGTGTTCTGGCCGCGAAAGCCCGCCTTCGTCAGTGCGGACGCGGAGCACCCGGTGGGACTGTGGGACCGCGTCGCGAGCACTGTGCGCGGCCGTCCTCGCCGCACGTGGCTCATCGCGGCAGGCATCCTTGTCGCGCTTGCCGCATTCTTGCCAACGCTCAACGTGGGCGGCATCGGCAACCGCGACTACTTCCTCAACAACCCCGACTCGGTGAAGGGCACCGTGGTGCTCGAGGAGCACTTCGACGCGGGCTCGTCTGCACCCATCAGGGTGATCGTTCCGGAAAGCGAGGCGCAGGACGCGCTCGACGCCGTCTCCGCTGTCGACGGCGTCACTGGAGCGTCCCTGCTCACCCCAGCCGCAGCGTCGGGCCAGCCGCCAGTGGGCGAGGAGCAGCCCATAGTCATCGAGGGCCGCGTCGAGGTCGTCGCGGTCACGCAGGTCGCCTCCACGGACGCGAAGGCGGCGGACATCGTCGCGGATGTGCGCGAGGCTGTCGCGAGCGTCGCCCCCGACGCCCTCGTAGGCGGCGAGGCCGCAGAGGCGCTTGACTCGCGACTGACCACCCAGCGCGACGCGATGGTCATCATTCCGGCCGTGCTGATCGTCATCTTCCTGGTGCTGATAGGACTGCTGCGGGCGCTTATTGCGCCGGCCGTGATCGTGGTCGCGAACATCCTTTCGTTCGCTTCTGCGCTTGGCCTGTCCGCGCTGGTGTTCAACGTGATCTTCGACTTCCCGGGAGTGGACCTCGCGACCATCCTGCTGGCGTTCGTGTTCCTCGTGGCGCTGGGAGTCGACTACTCGATCTTCCTCATGTCGCGAGCCCGAGAGGAGTCGCTGGCGCGCGGCAACCGCGAGGGCGTGACTCGAGCGCTCGCCGTCACGGGTGGGGTCATCACTTCCGCGGGTGTGGTGCTCGCGGCCACCTTCGCGGCGCTTGGCGTGATCCCGCTGATCTTCCTCGCGCAGATCGCGTTCATCGTCAGTGCAGGCGTGCTGATCGACACGATCATCGTGCGGTCTCTGCTCATCCCGGGGCTGATGATCGACATCGGCCGGCGCTCGTGGGCGCCATGGCACAAGTCCATCAAGGGCTAGCTGTGGATAACTGACTCCCAGTGCTCTTGCGGGAGCACCCTTGGAGTCATGACCGCGGTACTCGAACGCGAACTCGGCACAGGGGAGTACCTCTTGCCGAGCGCCCAGGCGCGTGCCGCAGCGCTCGCTCGAGCTGCGGCCGCGTGCCCAGGCGTGCTCGCCCCTATCCGCGTCTGGAAACGGCCCGACGCTGTGGTCGCCTTCACCGTCTCCGTAGTCTCCGGAGCGTCGCTTGCCGAGCTGAGAGCCGAGCATGCGTTCAGTTTGGGAGAGTGCGTCGCGGTTGGCGTGGGCGTCGCCAAGGCGCTCGCTGCCATGCATGGTGAGCGGCTTGCCCACGGTGACGTGACAGCCGCGAACGTGGTGGTCGACGGGCGCACGGTCACGCTCGTCGACACGATGGGTGCGCTCGTCGACGGAGCAGAGGCGACGCCGGCTGGCGACGTCGCGGCGCTGGGACTGCTGCTCAGGTCACTCGCGGACGAGCAGGCTGCTCCCGTCATCGAAGCGTGGACCGCTCCGCTGCACGCAGCGGATCCCGCGGAGCGTCCTACAGCGGCGCATGCCGCGGCCGCGTTGGCGCTGTGCTCGCCGCCTCAGGCGGTGCGCAAGCCTGCGGCGCCTGTCGCGGCTGCGATCCGCTCAGGAGCCGTTCCTCGCACCGTCGCTCGCGCCGAGGATCGCTGGTGGAGGGTGGAGAAGGCGGCGAAGCGGCTGTCCCCACTTGCTGCGCTGGCGGTGATCGGTACGTTCGCTGGCGTAGGTCTCATGCCGGCCGTCGCCGCAACGGACGGACCGGAGCATGCGGCAGTGGTGCTCACCGAACGCCGGATCGAGGCACTTGCCCAAGGAGACGCTGCGGCCCTCGCTGAGCTCACCATCCCCGACAGTGAAGCGGCGGCTTCCAACCCCGAGGCGATTGAGGCGTTCGTGGGGCTCGAGCTGAAGGCTGTCACCGCGGAGGTGATCTCCGCGACCGAAACGGAAGCCGTGGTGGAGGTGACGTCGGAACTCAGCGGCTACAGCGTCGGGCCGGGGGAGCACCCTCCGGCAACGGTGACTGCTGTGCTGGAGCTGTCGCTTACGCGGCAGGGCTGGCTTGTGGGGCGAGTCCTGCCTGCTCCATGACCCAGCGCGCCGCCTGGTCAATATCGCCGTGGTGCCACTGGAAGCCCAGGCGGCTGAGGACGCCAGGTTCGGCGTTTTGGGACGTGAGGAGGTCCACCGCGGCCTCGCCCGCCGCGAGGCGCATCGCCCACGCGGGAACGGGGAAGAGCGAAGACTTGCCGGCGGCGTCGGCGAGAGCCTTGATGAGCTCACGGTCTCGAGTGGCATGCGGGGCAATGACGTTGGCCGGGCCCGCATAGTCCGACTCCATGAGGAAGCGCGTGGCGCGAATGTGATCCTCGAGGCTGATCCACGAGTGGAACTCCCGGCCGTCCGCGAATTGTCGCAGCAGCCCTCGGCGAACAAGGGGGAGCAGTCGCTCGGCAAAGCCGCCGTGGGACGCCAGCACCAGGCCCGTGCGCGTGAACACGGTGCGGATGCCCGCATCCACTGCTGGCTGTGCAGCTGCCTCCCACGCGAGGACGATCTCGCTGAGGAACGTCTTGCCGGGGCCGGAGCGCTCGGTCAGCACCTCCTCGCCCCTGTGGCCGTAGTAGCCCATCGCGGAGCCCTGCATGAGAACGCCGCCCCACTTGCCCTGGGCAAGGGTGCGAGCGATGAGGCCTGTGCCGTCGGTGCGCGAGGACCGGACCACCTTCTTGTACGCGTCCGTGAGTCGCTGGGCGCCAATGGAGGCGCCGGCGAGGTTCACCACGACGTCGCACGCGAGCACAGCGCCGGCGTCGATGACTCCCGCAGTGGGATCCCAGCGCGACTCGCCTTCGCGAGCCTCGCGGCGGACTAGGGCCAGGACCTCGTGGCCATCAGCGCGCAGAGACGCCGAGAGCGCCGTGCCAATGAGGCCCGACGCTCCCGTGATGGCGACCCGCACCTAGAGCCCCAGGTCCGCCTCGAAGGCGCCGGCCTCAATGCGCTTCTTGATGGTCTGCAGGAAGCGCGAAGCGTCGGCACCGTCGATGAGACGGTGGTCGTAACTGAGCGGCAGGTAGCAGACGGGACGAATGGAGAGGGTGTCCTCACCGTTCGGGCCCTTCACCACGACGGGGCGCTTGACGATCGCGCAGGTCGCGAGGATCGCGGCCTGCGGAGCGGGCACCACCGGGGTGTCAAACAGCGTGCCGAGAGAGCCGGTATTCGTCACGGAGAACGTGCCGCCAGAGATCTCGTCGGCAGTGAGGCCGCCGTTGCGGGCACGGTTCGCGAGGTCCGCGATGCCCTGAGCGTGCTCGGGGAGGGACTTCGAGTCCGCGCCGCGCAGCGTGGGGAGCATGAGGCCCTTCTCGGTGTCCACCGCGAGCGAGAGGTTGACCTCAGGGTGGTACACGATCGAGTCATCAACGATCGAGGCGTTGACGTTCGCGTGCTCCTGAAGCGCCTCAGCGGCGGCAACCGTGAAGAACGGCAGGAAGGACAGGCTCACGCCGTACTTCGCCTGGAACGCCTCCTTCGACTTGGCGCGCAGGTCCCAGATCTTGGAGCAGTCCACCTCGATGACGGAGGTGAGCTGCGCCATGCCGTGCAGCGACTCCATCATCTTGTCCGCGGTGACCTTGCGGATGCGGGTCATCTTGACGGTCTGGCCGCGCAGCTCAGACACCACTCGCTCTGCAGGAGCGGCCGCGGGAGCGGCGGCAGGGGCCGACGCTGCGGGTGCCGGGGCGGCAGCAGCCGCCGGTGGGGTGGCTGCGGCGAGCACGTCCTCCTTGCGGACGCGGCCGCCAACGCCGGTGCCGGCGACGGTGCTCAGGTCAACGCCGCGCTCGTTCGCGAGCTTGCGGACGATGGGGGTGGCGTAACCGGAGCCGGTCGACGTGACCTGCGGTGCGGCAGGGGCGGCCGGGGGTGCAGGAACCGG
>CALALQ010000333.1 GCA_937925595.1 uncultured Demequina sp.
CTTGAGCGCTTTCGCCTCGGCGGTACTGGGAGGGGTCCGCCCTGGCCATCTCCGAGGAGGGCCTTGAGGCAATTAGCGGGGAGTACCCCAGAAGCTGAGAGAAGCGATCGACACGAACGCGTCGGACCTACCTGAGGCCGGAACCTGACTCAACATCATGTACCCGCATGTCACGCTTGGCGGAGCAGATCGAGCAGGTCAGGCGACCGAGTGAAGTACGAGAACTGGAGCGGCAGGGCGAACCTCTCTTCAAAATGACCCCCGTTGACTCCAACCATTCGCATCGGTCGCAATTCGGGCCCGGTGATCCCGTGACCGAACGAGATGCCATGTTGCGTCGCGAAAACCGGTGCACCCGACATGCCGGCGCGACTCAGCGATTGGTACAGCACAGCCCTGACTTCGTGGCCACTTCGACGGCGTACCTCGGCCGGGAACCGCGGGTCGGAGCCGAGCACGCCGGTCAGGAGCAGGGGACGTTCTGACTTGATCCCGGGCAGATCGGTGTACCCGGGTGCTGCCAGAAAGTCTCCGGGCCGAATGGAGTCTGAATCGCCCCGGGTTTGATGGAGACTCCGTTAGCTGGTTCCGGTTCCTGCGAGCTGGTTGATCGCAGGGTAGTTCTGGTGTCCGGTCGTTGCCCAGTGAGCTGCTTCGAACTCGGCGGGTGGGACGTGTCTGAGCTCGCCGTGCAGGCGTCGGTGGTTGAACCAGTCGACGTACTCGGCGACGGCGATTTCGACGTCACGGACCGAGGCCCAGCCGCCCTTGGGGCGCATCGCGGGGTTGCGGATGCACTCGGCTTTGAACAGCGCGTTGAATGCCTCAGCCATCGCGTTGTCGTAGGAATCGCCTTTGGACCCGACCGAGGCGACGGCCTCGGCTTCGGCCAGGCGCTCGGTGTAGCGGATCGCTCGATACTGCACTCCGCGGTCGCTGTGGTGGATCAGGCCGGTCAGGTCCTGCCCGGCCCGGCGACGGGCCCACAGGCCCATGTCGAGAGCATCCAGGGCCAGATCGGTGCGCAGGCTCGTGGAGACCTGCCAGCCCACGACCATGCGCGAGAACACGTCGATGACGAAGGCAACGTAGACCCAGTAGGCGTGGGTGCGGACGTAGGTCAGATCGGCAACCCACAACCGGTTCGGTGCGTCTGCGGCGAAATGACGGTCCACCAGATCCGCTGGCCGCGGGCTCGGTGCGCCCTCGGCCACGGTGGTCCGGGTGGTCTTCTCCCGGCGTACGCCGCGCAGCCCTTCCTGGCGCATCAATCGTTCCACCGTGCACCGGGCCACCGGTGTGCCTTGCCGGTTCAGCTCGGCGTGAATCTTCCGCGCCCCGTAGACCCCGAGGTTGTCCGCGTGCACCGTCTTGATCCGTTCGACCAGCTCGGCGTCCCGGAGCGCCCGCGCGGACGGCGGGCGGGACTTGGCGGCGTAGTAGGTGCTCGGGGCGATCTCGACCCCCGCGCTGCGCAGGGTGTCGATGATCGGCTCGACCCCGAGCCGGCGGCCCTCGACCACACGCTCGGCGTGCGTGTCGATGTAGGCCAGAACTACTTCAACTTGCGGTCGAGCTCCGCTGCCGCGAAAAAAGCTGAGGCCGTCCGCAGGATCTCATTCGCCCGCCGCAGCTCACGGTTCTCCCGTTCCAGCTCGGCGATCCGAGCGGCGTCCGCACTCGTCGTGCCCGCACGAACCCCGCCGTCGATCTCGGCCCGCTTCACCCAGGTCCGCAACGCCTCCGGGTGGACCCCCAGCTGCTCGGCGACCCGCCGGATCGCGCCGGTCGCGGTGGCCGGGTCCCGGCGAGCCTCCACCGCCATCCGCGTCGCCCGCTCACGCAACTCATCGCTGTACTTCTTCGGTGCTGCCACGACTCTCATCCTTCCTGGAATGAGAGCCTCCACCAGACCCGGGGCGATTCATGTCAGAGCGCGTGCCCCCGGCGTGATTCGAACACGCGACACCCGCTTTAGGAGGACGGTGCACCACGTTGACCATGGCCTCTCACGCTCACTCCGGTTGCAGTCGAGGTCTCTACAGCCTCTACTGACGCCGTAATCCGCTGGAGTTCATGCCACGTTTCATGCCACGCGGCGGCGGCTTGGTGAACTTCGCCGAGCCGTGGTTGATCCGATCCTTGAGCGCTTTCACCTCGGCGGTACTGGGAGG
>CALALQ010000334.1 GCA_937925595.1 uncultured Demequina sp.
AATTGAGCGGCTGGGAGCCGGATCTCGTCCAGCGGGCGCTCGAGCGCCGGCCCGCCCCTCCGCTCGCGGCTCGCGTCGCGCCCGGGCTCGACCCGGCGGCGGTCGCGCGGGCCGCTGCGAGCTTCGAGGCCGGAGAGCGCCTCTCCCGGCTCCTGGACGAGGTGCGCGCGGACATCGATGGCGACGCCTGGTCACCCGCGGCGGTCGACCTCGACGACTTGCACGATCGGCTGGAGACCACGTGGCGTGCCTGGCAGCAGGCGCTGCGGCGGCCGTGACTCCATCCGGTCATGCCGTCGCGGCGCACGAAGGATGCGCGCCGGAGGCATCGGGTACACGCAGGCAGACAGTGACCGACGTGACGACCACGGATCTCGACGCGCAGGTCGGCGTGATGGTCCAGGAGGTGCTGCGCCGTTCGCGCCTCAGCGCGCCCGAGGACCTCGGGCGCATGGTCGCCGAAGAAGGGCGGCGGATCGGCCTGGATTCGCTCGTCGTCTTCCTGGTCGACTACGAGCAGCGGACGCTGGTGCCCGTGCCGTCGCCCGACGCGGGCGAGCGCAAGCCGCTGTCGATCTCGGGGACGCTCGCCGGACGCGCGTTCGCGAGCGCGGTGATCCTGGACGTGGAAGATGACTTCGGCCATGGCCGACGGTTGTGGCTTCCGCTGCTGGACGGGACCGAGCGCATCGGCGTGGTGCGGTTGACGATCGCCGGCGATCGCCCGGCGCCCGAGCCGTTGCTGACGGCGTGCGAGCGCTACGCACACCTGATCGCGTTGCTCGTGGTGAGCAAGAGCGCCTACACCGACTTCTTCGAGCGGCTGCGCCGCACCTCGCCGATGACCCTCGGGAGCGAGTTGATCTGGGAACTCGTCCCGCCGCTCGTGCTGGCCTCCGAAGGCTTGGTGCTCTCGGCGCTGCTCGAGCCGTGCTACGACATCGGCAGTGACGCGTTCGACTACGCGTTCAACCACGGCGTGCTGCACTTCGCCGTGTTCGACGCGATGGGCCACGGGCTCGGCGCCGCCGGCATGTCCAGCCGAGCGCTCTCCGCGTACCGCCACAGCCGCCGCGCCGGTGACGGCCCCGCGGCCACCTACGCCGCGATCGACGCGGCGCTGGCCGGCCAGGAGGAGCTCGCCAGCCGCTTCGTCACGGCGCTGATCGCCGAGCTCGAGTTCGCCACCGGGGAACTGCGCTGGGTCAGCGCCGGCCATCCTGCGCCGCTGCTGCTACGCGACGGAAAGCTCGTCAAGACGCTTGAGGTCGCGCCCTCCCCGCCGCTCGGTCTGGGCCTCGCGAGCGGGCCGCCCGTGGAAGGCCGCGAAGCGCTGCAGTCCGGCGACATGGTGCTGCTCTACACCGACGGACTCACCGAAGCGCGGCGGCCCGGCGGCGAACTGTTCACTGCCGAGCGGCTCGGCGAGTTCATCGAACGCGAGGCGGTGAGCGGCCGGGCCGCGCCTGAGATCCTGCGGCGGATGCGCGAGGCGATCATCGAGCGTGGCGCCGGCGCCTTGAACGACGATGCCACCGCGGTGCTGGTCGAATGGCAGCGCGGCTCCGAGCGCTTGCTGCTGCCGGACACCGCGTGAGCCGCGCCAACGCGATCGCGTGTTCGTGTGTGCGCCCGGTCCGGTCGTCGAACATGTGTTTGTCGTTGACGGCCCGCGGGTAGGCCCTCAGGTAGCGAGCGCCCGAAGCGGGACGGCGCTTGCTCATCCGCCGTACCAGACGACTCCTCAGGCTCCTGACCCCGCGACGGTCCACCAGCGCGCGGCGGTCCCGCTTGAACCCAGATTGGAGGACGGCCTATGCGCCAGTCCGAGAAGAGCCAGCAGAAGATCGTGCAGTACCTCAACGAGGCGCACGCCAGCGAGCAGACGTTGATTCGTGTGCTCCAGTCGCAGATCGCGATGACGCCGCGCGGCCCCTACCGCACCAGCCTCACGACCCACCTCGACGAAACCCGCGACCACGCCGAGCGCGTCGGGCGTCGCCTGAAGGCGCTGGACCAGGGTTCGAACCCACTGACGGCGGTGGTCGGTGCGGTGGAGACGGCCTTCGGTCAGGTGCTCGCGCTCGGCAAGACGCCGTTCGACCTCCTGCGCGGCTCCGGCGGCGAAGAGAAGGTACTCAAGAACGCCAAGGACGCGTGCGCCACCGAGGCGCTGGAGATCGCGACCTACACCGCGCTGGAGCGGCTCGCCAAGGGTGTCGGGGACGACGAGACCGCGAAGCTGGCCGCCTCGATCCGTGCCGACGAGGAGACGATGCTCGCGCGCATCCTGCGCGAGATCCCGAAGCTGACCGACGCCGTCACCGGCGCCGAAGTCAAGGACGATCCGTCTTACGACATCGCCCAGACGGGCGCCGCCGAAGCCGTCCGCGAAGTCGGCAAGGCCGCCAAGCGCACCGCGCGCCAAGCGCGCAAGGTGCCCGGCGTGGCGCAGACCGAGGGCCAGATCAAGGGCGCCACGGCCTCCGAGCCAGACCTCGCGATCGCACGCTACGACTCGCTGACCGCCGAGGAGATCACGGGCCGCCTGGGGCAGCTGTCGCAGATCGACCTCGCGAAGGTCGATTCCTACGAGCGCCGCCACCAGAACCGCACCACGGTGCTCGACCGGGTCAGCACGCTGCGGGTCGACGAGCCGTGGGCCGGGTACGACGAGCTGACCGTCGGCGAGGTCCAGGCCGTTCTGGCCGAGCGCGACGACGAGCAGGTCGAGCGGGCCCGCACCTACGAGCACGCCCACAAGAACCGAGCCGGCGTGCTCCGCACCGCTGAACGCGAGCTCGCCAGCGCCTGACGCGAGGATTGGGTGGGTTCGCCGCGCAGGCGTGACGGTCCCACCGAACTCGCGGAACCGCTCGAGGCCCGACGACGAACCTCAGACCCGGAGCCGGACCCGGCCCCGCCGACGGTCGAGCGCCATTCGGAAGGTTCGCATGACTGGAGGCTGCGTCGCCCGCTCGCCCGCGCGCCGCAACCGCGGACCGCCGGACGACTGAGCGACCGCCGGGGCGTCAGGGCTCGACTTGGTCGAGCAGATCCGACCGGCTGAGGACGAAGACCTCGCCGAGCGTGTCCGGGTCCTGCCGGTCGCGGCTCACGAACCCCGACCACCGGCCGGGTGGCTGCACCACGATGGCGTCCCGACCGGGACGCGTGCGCGGGCGGCCGGCGCTGAGCATCACTCTTCTGACACGCACGCGGATCTCCGCTCACCCTGGGGTAGGGCTCCGACATGCACACCGCTCCCAGTCGCCGTGGTCGCCGCCGCGGGACGGCGGCGCGCCTCGCGCTCGATGTGAGACAGGCTCCGCCCGCAGCAAGCGTGCCGGACCATCGTGAGCACTGCCTGGCGTATGCAGGTGCTCTTGTCTCCGTTTGATCCCGGGGGACCACTCTCGGGCGAGCTGCTGCTGGACTCGCTCACCGACGCGATCCTGGCGTTGCGTCTGCGCGAGTACGGCCACCTCCCCGCCACGGCCGAGACCGTCATGATCGGCGAGGATCTGTTGGCGTGCACCCTGAGCGGGGTCTACGACGCCCCCGACGAACCTCGGGTTCAGCATGGGTGTACCCCAGACGCACAGCGCGTGGACGAGACCGTTCAACCGACCCCCGACCACGCCTACATCGATGTGGTCGAGCGTCTCTCCGGGCGCGCCGTCCTCGCCTTCGTCCGTGACTACGATGCCGAGCCCGACCTCCGCGTTCAGCTGTTCTGGTTGGCGCCCTTGGCACCCGCCCGCTAGCTTGAGCTGCTCAAGCCGGGGCGTCGGTCCGGCAACGCCGTGCAGGCGCCCGCAGTTGCTGCCTCTCAAGCTCCTTCGCGAACGCTCAGCACTTGAGAACGAGGAGGTCCGGCATGACGACCGGCCCCATGAAGTGGTTCAGCGACGACACGGGCTTCGGCTTCATCGTCCCCGACGACGGAACCAAGGATCTGTTCGTGCATCACAGCGCGATCACCGGCAACGCTTCGCATCGCTGGCCGAGGGCGCGGAGGTCACCTACTCTGCGGAGGCCGGGGGGCGGTTAAAGACCTCCGCATCGACGTGGACCTTGAACCGACCGCTGCGGTGCGAGCGGAGGTGGACCTTGGCCCACCCGCGCACTGCTCCGGCCGGTCTGCTCCTTGCGGCCGGGAGAGGCCGTAGCTGATGCGTCGGCCATGGCTTCGCCGGCGCGCCGAGACGCCCGCTGCCCCGGAACCGCCCGCGCAGCAAACGCCGGCGGCGGTCGCGCCTCCCGATCTGACGGATCTCGAGAACCAAGCGCGCTATCACCGCGATCGGCTCGCGCTGTACCGGGCGAAGATGCACGGCCCCAAGGCCACCAGCGTCGGCCGCCTCGAAGCGCTGCAGCGGGCGGCGACCGCGGCCCAGGAGCGACTCGACGCCGCGCGCCGTCGGTCGGAGCGCTAGCCGCGGGACGTCACCGGCGTTCCCGTCGCTGCCGTCCGTCACAGCAAGAATGCTTGACTCCCGGTCTGCCAGGCCGCAGCTCCCGGCGCGTGCGCACCCTCGGCCTGGAGACCGGCGTTGCGGGAGTGCCCGTCGACGTGTGCTCGCCGTTGACCGCGACGCACACGGCACCCCGAGAACGGTCAGCATGCCGATCCCGGAAGGCAGACGGCGATGTCGGTGACGACCGCGCCGCGCAATGCGCTCCAACGCCACTACACCCACCGCTCCGGGAATGGCCAGCATCGAAGCACCGGGCCGTGCGATCCGGCCGACTCCGTGAATCTGCCATCGCTCTGGGGAGGCGGTGCCCCTTCCTCGTCGCTTAGTCCTCGGTCGGCTCACCGCCCCCGGGCACGCCGGCCTCGAGTGCCGCGAGGTCTTCGTGCTCAGCCCGACCGATCTCCTCGGCGATGACGGGCTGGCGGCGACACGGCTGAGTGCGCCGCGCCGACCGGTAGACCTTCGGGCGAGAGGTGCATCCTCGCGAACGTGTGACGCGGCGCAGGGACGATACAGAGGATTGCGGCGACGTCCTTCTCGCAAGCGTCAGAGTCGGGCCCCAACAGCCGTCGCATCTGCTGCACGTCGATGTTGGCCCCACGACTCCGTCGGTCCCACGACTCCGTCGACCATCAGCCGATCGGCCACGGCCGCGGGTGTCGCCGGCACGCGCGGTGACGACGACGCCCCCAGGTGAGGGACCGTCGGCACCCGGCACCGTTCGGTGACAATTGGGTGACAGAACCCCCGGGATCCCAGCCCAGATTCGTCGGCACAGGATCCTTGCCTCACTCCGAGAAAGAGGGTTCTGTGCAGGGAATTTCCCACCGGAGCGAAGCCGACCACAGGCGTCTTGTAAGCGGTAGGTCGTCGGTTCGAATCCGTCCTCCGGCTTGGCGGCGAAGATGCCCGCACCGCGGTGGGTCTAGGGCGTGCGGCGTGACCGCTGCGGCCTCGTGTGCGGTTCGGGCAGGGCTGTCTTGCCCCTCCGGGAGGTCTTGGCCCTCCATGGGATCCGGTCCTGATCACTTGGGTCGTCAAAACCCCAGACTCGACGTGAACGATCAGCTACACAAGACTTCTGCTCAGCAAACGCTCAGAGTCGACGTTGTCCCAGCGATAGGTCTGCCCCGTGATGCCGGCCTCGGCAAGCCGCATTCGCGCTTGTTGCGCAAAGCTGGCCACTCCGCGGAGGAGAGCCCCGTAGTAAGGCGGTACGTCGAAGAGGACCTGCGTCGGCACCGTTACCTGAGCGATTAGATCCCAACCTGCCTCGGCGTCGTGCAGGAAGATTGGCGTACCTGCGCCTTCCTGAACGATGGTGTTACAGAACTCGAGAATGTCGAGTCGATGGGCTCGGCTAACGTCCTGAAGCACTCCGGCGCTGATGAATGCGTGCCTCTCGTTCTGCGACAGCACGGACACGATCGCATACTCGGTCCCGCCGAATGCGACACCGAATCCGACCCCCATCGAATGGGCGGGGAGTTCGACAAACCGGAGTCCGATCTGATCGGTCAACTGTTTGAGGCCGTCTAGCTGCTGCGTCGCTGCGGCCAACCACGAGTCTGTACTCAAGATGAGTCCCTGGTCGTTGGACGGGGCGAGCTAGTGCTTCCGTGCACACGGCGCTGGGCATCCCCGGGGCGGAATTGAGTTGCGCAGAACTTACACCTCGCGCTGGGCCCATCGACTCATTTGGACGCGTTCAAGCCAAACGGGTACCCGGCGATGATGGGTCGGCGACGTTGATCGAAGTCGTGAAGTGCGCGTACTTGTTGCTCGGCGATCGTTCCGCCTGCGTTCGACCCCGACGAGATCAGCGCGATCGGCGGCACATGGTTCACAGTCCTCAGGTCTGCCGGCCGGGGCACCGTCGGATCCATCGGTTGGGTGGAGCGACCACTGGGGGCGATTGCGAATGACGCCGACTTGGCATCCCAGGGCGCTGACGCGCGGAGCGATGGACCCCGACCTCCGGCCGCCCCCGTTGCGCTTGTGCGAACACGCTGCACGCGGCGTCAGCCAGATTTCAGCGTCGGCTTATGCACTATGACCGTGCCGCACTGGGACCAACCGCCGAGCAGGCACGCCTGCCGCTCCTCGCGCCCAAGGGCGTTGTCCGCTGTGACGTCGTCGCGGCCGCCCGGCTGCCCGCCGCAGGACGTTTCCGCCTTCGTGTGTGTGCGAGACGAGGTGTGCAGCGCGTGTCCGTCACCGCCTCTGAGGACGCATAGTCGACGAGGTCGATGACGATGGGCATCAAGGATCGATTCGTCTCAGGCTCGCGCCAGAAGCTTTCGGGCGACGCGAGCGTGCTCCCGTCGGATGAACCTGACCGGCCACGTACCACGGACCGGCTCGTCGTCAAGCTCGTCAACAAGGTCCGGAAGGACGAGACGAGCCATGCCAGTGACCGCAAGCTGAAGCGCGGGGTCGCCCGCCGCAACCGGCGGGGCGCCGCCTTGAGCCTGGCGACCGGACCTTTCGCCGGGGTGACGAAGCAGGTCGTCGACCTATATGCCGACACGGCCACCGTCTGTGAACTCGTCGCGCTGCACCGGCTCGAGCTCTCCGACGAAGAAATCGCCGCGCACATGCTCGTCCTTTGGTCTCTGACCGACGACCTCTCCGAGGCACGTTCGGCCATCGAGGGCCGGAACGGCGGGGTGATGGCGATGGCCTCGCGTCGGCTCAACGGGTCCGCGGCCGCTCTCGTGCCGGACCGTCGCTCGGCACCGGCGCTCGTCAAGGCCGTCTGGCAGGTCCGCAAGCTCGCCAGCGCCCCAACGGCGACAGCCGTGGACGTGGTCAGGGCGGGCAAGCCGGCGCGCGACTTCATCTCGCGTGCCGAGCGGCAACTCGGAATCGAGCGCGGCCGGTTCGGCCGACTCGTCCAGTCCGATGACGCGACAGAACCGCAACTGACACATGCGGAGGAAGACGATGCGAATGTCCCCCACACCGCCCCCGCCCCGATGACGGTCGATGAGTTGCGCCGCGTCGGCCGTGAACGCGAGTTGCAGGGCGATCTCGACGGCGCGGAGGCGGCCTACCGCGAAGCCGACGAGCGCGACGACGCCGAGGGAGCACTGCTACTCGGATACCTCTACAAAGGCCGTGGCGACCACGCCGGGGCAGCGGATGCGTTCCGGCGTGCGGAGGCACGTGGCCATCCCGAGGCCGGTTCATGTCTCGGGAATCTGCTGTCCGACCTCGGTCAGGCGGAGGAGGCAAAAGCGGCGTATCTACGCGCGATCGACGCCGGCAGCACGGACGCCGTGCTCAATCTCGGGTCGATGCTCGCGCAGCAGGGAGCGGCCGACGAGGCGTTGACCTACCTGCGGCGAGCGGACGAAGCCGGTGACTCATCGGCGGCGTGGGCGATCGGCCGGCTGCTGGAGGACCGCGGTGACCTGCGCGACGCCGCCGCGGCGTACGGGCGCGCTGCCGACGCCGGCATGGCCAAAGCCGCCTTCGATCTCGGCGCCGTCCTCGAAACGCTCGGTGACCGCCCTGGCGCGCGAGCGGCGATGGAGAGAGCGCGCGACCTGGGGGACGAGAACGCTCCGCGGATCCTCGAGGCGATGGATCGGGAGGGGACGCCACCGCCGGCTGCGGCCGACACCCTTCAGCGCTACGTCGCCGCCTGCGGCGGCGTCCTGAACGCGTTCAACGCCTGCCTCGAAGTGGCGAACAAGGCAGTCGGAGCGCGCCAGACCGCGGAACAGCGACCGCAGCACGAGATCTCGATCCGCAACTTCCTGCGCTACGCGGAACAGTACGAGGCGGAGTTGATCCCGCTGTACCGCACGTTCGAACAGGCGTGTGCCGGTGCCCGGGACGCGGCGGCCGCGTTCCTCGCGGCACACCCCAACCGCGAAGCGGCGGAGCTGTTGCTCGCGGCGACCATCGACGAACCTGTCCTCAACAACGTCGCCACGGTGAGCGCACTGTTGACCGCGCAGTTCGGACCAGCTCCAGATGCGTTCATGCGCGGCCTCCAACAGACGAACGCCCTGATCGCAGACGCCAACGCGACCCCGGGCGCAGGCAACATCTACGTCCCTCCAGTCGTTGACACGTCGAACGAGCGCACCTGCCCATGGTGCGCCGAGACCATCAAGGCCGCCGCGGTCATCTGCCGGTTCTGCGGGCGCGACGTGAACGTCCAGCCCGCGTGAGCTCCTCGGAGCACCAGCATCAACCGGCCAAGTTCGGCGGGTGCAAGATGTGCAGCTGCACGCGGTACACCACAAGCAGCAACGACTGGCAGTTCTGCGATTGCGGCCATAGCCGGTCACAGCATCAGAGCTGAGACCGCGGCCAAGAGCGACCGCTGCGCCGGCGGAGGCGTGGCACGCCGGCGCAGCGGAAGCAAGGTCATACTGCGCAGATGCCGTCGCCTGCACCGCAGCACGAGCCAGCTGCGTTCTTCGACCTGTCGCTCGACCTGCTCTGCATCGGCGGCTTCGACGGCTACTACCGATCGGTCAACGCGTCGTTTGAGCGCGTGCTCGGCTACTCGCGCGAGGAGCTGCTGTCGCGGCCGTACGTGGAGCTGATCCACCCGGACGACGTCGAGCACGCGCGCGAGACGATCAGCCGGCTGGCCGCGACCGGCGAGGACGTGATCGGACTGGAGATCCGGCTCATCTGCGCCGACGGCTCGGTGCGCCGGTTCGAGTGGAACACGCGCACGACGCCGCAGCGCGACACGGTGTACGCCATCGGGCGGGACGTGACCGTCCGCGCGGCGCTGGCCGACGAGCAGGCCGTGCTGCGCCGCGTCGCGACGCTGGTGGCACGCGAGTCCTCGCCCGAGGTCGTCTTTCCGCGCGTCGCCGAGGAGATGGGGCTCCTGCTGGGCCTGGGGAGCACGGCGATGTTCCGCTACGAAGATGACGAGACGTTCACGGTAATCGCGAACTGGGGCGAGCCTGGGCCCAGGGTCGACATCGGCGACCGCCTCCCGCTGGGCGGGCACAACGTCGTCTCACAGGTGCTGCGGACCGGCGCTTCGGTGCGGATCGACGACTACGCGGCAGACGCCAGCGGGACGGCCGCCGAGAAGGCGCGGGTGGCGGGGGTGCGGGCGGCCATCGGCGTGCCGATCATCGTCGACGCGCGGCTCTGGGGGGCG
>CALALQ010000335.1 GCA_937925595.1 uncultured Demequina sp.
CCGCGAACTCGACAACGTGCCGGACTTCGAGAACGACGCCGAGATGATGTAGACGATGGGGAAGGCGGCGACGAACACCACCACGACCGCCAGAAGATACTTCCAGGCGACTTCCAGCATCCATCGCGAGCGCTTGGTTGGCGTGCGCGGCGACTTGTCCTTCGTCGCCTCGGCGGTGACCTCTGAGGTGGTCATCAGAACTCCTCCAGCTTCTTGGTCTGGCGGAACGCAATCGCGGAGACTACGCCGACGACGATGAACACGAGAATCGACAGCGCAGAAGCAAGGCCGTAGTCGGCCCTGCCGCCCTGCACTCCGGAGATGCGATAGATCGCCGAGATGAGCAGGTCTGTGTGCCCCAGGCCGCTGCTGCTGTCCTCAAGCGGAGGTCCACCGCCCGTGAGCATCCAGATGATCGTGAAGTTGTTGAAGTTGAATGCGAAGGATGCGATCGCGAGCGGCGCCGTCGAGATGAGGAGCAAGGGCAGCGTGATCGAGCGGAATTGGCGCACGGGACCCGCACCATCGATGCGGCTGGCCTCCATAGTCTCCCTAGAGAGCGACTGCAGAGCGCCCGTGCAGACCAGGAACCAATAGGGGTAGCTGAGCCACAGGTTCACGAGCAGCACGGACAGGCGTGCGAGGTTGGGGTCCTGCAGCCAAGCAAGATCGTTGCCGAACGTGAACCATTCGTTCACCACGCCATACGTCTTGTTGAGCATGCCTCGCCACAGCATCGCGGACATGAATGCAGGGAAGGCGTACGGGAGGATGAACAGCGTCCTCCATACCTTGCGCCCCCGAACGCGCTCGTCATTGAAGATGATCGCGAGCACCAGGCCCACGAAGAAGCTTGAGAGCACCGTGAGGATCGCGAAGGCGAAGGTCCATGCGGTGACCTGCAGCAGCGCCTTCGAGTAGTTCTTGTCGGTGAACGCTTTGGCGAAGTTGTCGAAGCCCACGACGACGTGCCAGCCCACCTGGAGGCTCGAGCCGTCGTCGGCGACAAATGAGCCGACGCTGGGGTCAGCCTTGTAGACAACGCCGGTGTCGACGTTGGTCATGGTCTGAGCATCGGCATCCCACACCAGGATGGAGCGATAGATCGCTCCATTGGTGCCGTCTTGGGTGCGGATTGAGCCCTGTTCGGGGTCATCCGAAGCAGGCACTCGAAGGTCGACGACCCGCTTCTGCAGTTCCTGACTTGAGTACACCTCTGCGGTCGGGATCACCTCGAAGCCAGGAACCTCCGTGGCGCGCCCGTTCGAGATGACAGCGTCGGGGATGTCCTCCAGCGGCTCCTCTGCGGTGCCCGCTCGCACTGTCTCGCCATCGACGATCGCGAAGCCAAGCGTGTCCCCGTCGCGGATGATCGTCAGTGGGTACGTCGCGGACCCTTCAACCTTGCGCTCGTTCTGGACGAGCACCGCCTCGATCGCCTGCTCCTTGGAGAGGTTGTGAGCCGTGCCATAGTTCGTGAACGCGACGTAGCCGGTGTACGCCATCGTGAAGATCTGGAAGGCCAGCAGAAAGAGCAGGCCGGGGTAGATGTACTTGAGCGGGAGCGCAATCTTGGTGAAGTAGACGACGTCCGCAACCACGAGCAGCACGATGGCCGCCGTCATGATTCCCCACGCCTCGGCGTTGACCGCGGACAGAATGCCGGCCAGACCAAAGGCGTTGATGAGCATCATCGCGCCGAGCTTGACGAGGAACCCCCATCCCAGTCCCGTCCACGCGCGGGCAAGCGACGTTCGCTGTGGCTTCGAGGCCGGGGCGTCGAGGGTGGTGGATGGCATCGTTGCTCTCCCGCGGGTGTTCACAAGCTCACTGTCCCAAGTTCATTGTGCCGCGCTGAATGCGGCTGTGTGGGGCGAGGCGGACTCCGCCTCGCCCCACACCGTGGCTACTTAGCCACCAACTGCTGCGTTGAGGTCGTCAATCATCTTGTTCCAGGTCGACTCGGGGTCGGCACCGGTGATGATCTTGATCTGCGCGGCGTTCCAGAGGTCCCACACCGAGCCCATCTCAGGGATGGAAGGCATGGGGACACCCGAGGACGCGGAGGCCGCAAAGCCACCGACGATCGGGTCGGAGGAGACCTGCTCCGCAACCGACGTCATCGCAGGGATGCGCGGGTCAGCGTCGTAGAGCGCCTTCTGCGCCTCAGGGGTCGCCATGTACTGCGTGAGGAACGCGTTGGCGATGAGTGCGTTGCTCGACTGGGCGCTCAGGTAGAAGCCCTGAACACCGACGAACGCAGACGCGGTCTCGCCACCGGCGGACGGGACTGCCGAGACAGCAATCGGCACGCCCTTCTCGGTGAGCGAGGCAATCGCCCACGGGCCAGCAACCGTGTAGGCCGCCTTGCCGTCTGCGAACAGCGAGTTGTTGATGTCGTAAGTGATGTCGCCGGAGACGTAGCCAGTGCCCTTGTCGCCGTTGTCGCTCAGCCACTTGGCGAAGGCCAGGCCAGCGTCGCCGCCCATGCCGACTTCCTTGGTGTAGGAGCCGGTGTCGTCCTGAACGAACACGGGAGCGCCGAACGAGGTCTGGAACGGGTACATGGTGTAGCCGTCACCGGTGGGCGAGTTCACGTTGATGACGAACGGACGCTCAGCGCCGGAGTCCTTGCCCTTCTGGATCATCTCGTCCCACGTGGTGGGCGCTTCGGTGCCAACCAGGTCCGTGTTGTAGATGAGAGCGACGGCCTCGGTGGCGTAGGGCAGACCGTAGGTCTGACCGTCGTAGGAGAACGCGTCAACCGCGACCTTCTCGAACTGGTCGGCCACGTTGGAGATGTCGACTGGGGCGACAACTCCAGCGGTCACGAGGCCACCCAGCCAGTCGTGAGCACCGATGGTGATGTCGGGGCCCTCGCCGGTGGGAACCTGGGCGATGAAGTCAGCGCGGAGGTCCTCGAAGTTCTTGACGACGAGCTCGACGGTCGCGCCGGTCTCGGACTCGAACGTCGCGGCCGCGGCCTCGACCGCGGGCTTGCGGTTCTCGTCCACCCAGATGGTGAGGGTGACGCCGGTGCCGTCGATGGCCGGCGTGGTCTCAGACGGAGC
The DNA here is from genome assembly GCA_937925595.1 of uncultured Demequina sp. The sequence continues at coordinate 3,072 of CALALQ010000335.1, forward strand.
TGCGCTTGGCGACTCCTCCGGGTCTGTACCGCTGCACGCAGCGAGCAGACCAGCGACCGCTACAACGGCTGCGCCGATGCCGATCTTCTTGATCATGGAATGTTCCTTCCAGGGTTGTGCCACACTGCGCGCCTCAGGTGAGTTCGCGTCATTGCGACTGGGGGGTGCGGGATCGCTCCCGCTTCAGTGGTGGTTTCCTGCCGAGCACTGAGGCTCATTTCGGAGGTGACGATCAGCGACCACCTCCTTCGGGGGCGGCGGCCGCGCGAATCACTGCGACATCGCCTGCCCCGAGCTCCCACTCACCGGCGAGTTCCTCTCCGGTGAGCAAGTTCGTTCCCGCGGCATTCACCGCCACGGCGTCATCGCTGTGGTTGATCGCGATGACGAAGTCCTGGTTGTCCCCATGGCGCGTGACGATCTCGAGGTCGCGCTCGGGGTTGGGCGGGACGATTCCGGCGTCCTTGTAGACATCGGCGAAGATCTGGCGCAGATCCTCAGCACCGAGTCGGGTGCTCACGTACCAGCCAGTTCCCTCTCCAACCTGGTTGCGAGTGATAGCAGCCTTCCCGACGCCGGGTCCGGCCAGGTAGGTGCCCTTCACTTCGGCTCCGGCCAAGGCGAGGTCCTCTTGCCAGACGTCGCCATCCAAGGTGACCGCAGCGTCGGCCCCATAGGAGATGCCCGCGCGGACGCCCTCGCGAAGCGGCAGGTACTCCTCAACGGTGGTGCCGAGCAGCTCCTTGAGCGGCGCGAGGAAGCCGCCCTCGTGCACCGCGTCGTGCTCGTCGACCGCGGCGCTGAAGAAGGAGACCAGCACGGTGCCGCCCTTGCGAGCGAATTCGGTGAGGTTCTCTGCGGCAGCGCGAGTGAGCAGGTAGGTCGCCGGGACCACCACGAGCCGGTAGCCGCTGAGGTCGCCCTCGGGGTGCACGAAGTCCGTGGTGACGCCATCGCGCCACAGCGCCTCGTAGTAGGCGCGGATTGTGTCCGTGGGCTCGACATCTTCGCTGGGGCGCCACTCGAGTCGCTGCGCCCAGATCGAGACCGAGTCCCACAGCATCGCGACGTCGGCCTTCACGCGAGATCCCTGCGTCTCAGCGACCGCGCCAAGCTTCGCACCCAGGTCCACAACCTCGCGGAACACCCGGGAGTTCGTTCCTGCATGCGGGAGCATCGCCGAGTGGAACTTCTCTGCTCCCTTTCGCGAGGCGCGCCACTGGAAGAACATGACCGCGTCCGCGCCGCGCGCGTAGTGCTGCATCGAGTTGCGGATGAGCTCCTTGGGGCGCTTGGCGACATTGCGCGGCTGCCAGTTGACCGCCGAGGTCGAGTGCTCGAGCAAGATCCACGGCTTGCCGCCCGCGAGCGAGCGGGTGAGGTCCGCGGCGAGCGCGAGGCCGATGTGCCCGTTGGGGTCTGCGGCCGTGAGGTAGTGGTCATTGGCGATGATGTCCATCTCACCGGCCCAGTGCCACAAGTCTGTGGTGTACGACTGGTTCGCCATGAGGTTGGTGGTGATGGGCTGCGAGGCGTGGACGCGGATGGCGTCGCGCTCGGCCTTGAAGCACTCGAGCAGCTGGTCGTCGGTGAAGCGAGCGAAGTCGAGTCGCTGTGCGGGATTCACCACTGATGGGGCGACCGCCGGGGCGCCGATGTGCTCCCAGTCTTCGTAGCGCTGACCCCAGAACGCCGTGCCCCAGGCGTCATTGAGCGCGTCGAGCGAGCTGTAGGTGGACTGCAGCCACGAGCGGAACGCCGCGACCGATGCCGGCGAGTAGTCCTCTCCCACTGGCACCCCGTACTCGTTGTGGATGTGCCACATCTTCACGGCCGGGTGCTTGCCGTAGCGCTCGGCGAGCGCCGACGCTATGCGGACCGCCGCTTCCCTGTACGCCGGGTGGCTGTGGCTCGCCATGCCGCGCGAGCCGAAGCCCATGACGTGACCTTCGCGAGAGATCACGCGGGCGTCGGGGTGCTCCGCGAAGAACCAGGCGGGCGGCGAGGCTGTGGGGGTGCCGAGGTCTGCGCCGATGCCGTTCTCGTGGAGGAGGTCAAGGAGGTCATCGAGCCAGGCGAACTCAAAGAGGCCTTCCTTGGGCTCAAGCAGCGCCCAGGAGAAGATGCCAACGCTCACAAAATTGACGCCCGCTTCGCGCATCAGTGCCATGTCCTCGAGCCACGTCTCGCGGGGCCACTGCTCCGGGTTGTAGTCGCCTCCGTAGGCGATTCCGGTGATGGCCGGCCAGGGACCTGGCGATGTCATGACGCTCCGTTGGGTCGGGGGCTACCACCGATCGGCTGCCCGTGCCTTTCATTGAAACACTAAATCACTGTGACCGGTCACAGTGTAAACGGTTACATCGATTCGTTGCCAATTTGATACCTGTCTCACCGCGGCACAAAGCCGCTTCGGAGCCCTCAGCGGGGCGCTCACCGCTTCGACCACTAGGCTTCGGTCTGTGGCGACTACAAAGAAGCAGCGCAAGCCCACAATCCGCGACGTCGCGGCCGCAGCCGGAGTCTCTCGCGGCACCGTCTCGCGAGTCATCAACGGCGGCCACTGGGTCTCTGACGAGGCACGCGCCGCGGTCGAGGCCGCGATCGCCTCGACCGGCTATCACGCCAACCATCACGCCCGCTCTCTCGCCACGGGCCGCGCCAACTCGCTCGCCTTCCTGCTGACGGAGCCGCAGCACCTGCTGTTCGCCGACCCCACCTTCTCGATCCTCCTGCGCGGAGCTGCAGAGTCACTCTCGAGGCGCCACATGACGCTCGTGCTGCTGGTCGCCGGAACGGAGGCTGAACGGGAAAACGTCGCACAATTCGTCTCTGGTGGGCACATTGACGGTGTGATGCTGGTCTCGTCGCATGAGTCAGAGCCACTGCTTGACCTGCTCATCAGGAACCGCGTTCCCACCGTCGCGTGTGGTGGAGTGCTGGGCCGCACCGACGACGTCCCGAGCGTGCAGGTGGACGAGATCGGCTCTGCGCGCATCATGACGCGGCACCTCATCGACCAGGGATACAAGCGCATCGCGATGATCACAGGTCCCGATGACACTCCCGGCGGTCGCTACCGCTTGGTGGGCTTCCAAGAGGAGCTCGGCGACCTCTTTGACCCCCGTCTCGTGGAGCCAGGCGACTACACGATGGAGTCCGGTGTGCTGGGCATGCAGCGCCTGCTGGAACGTGCGCCGGACATCGACGCGGTCTTCGCCGCCTCCGACCTCATGGCCTCTGGAGCCATGTCCACTTTGCGAAGATACGGTAAACGTGTACCTGACGATGTCGCCGTCGCGGGCTTCGACGACTCCGGCCTCGCCGCTACCCTCGAGCCGCCGCTGACCACCATGCGCCAGCCCTTCGACAAGGTCGCGGACTCCATGGTCGAGCTGCTCCTCCAGGTCATCGACGGCCAACAGCCGGAATCCCTCGTGCTGCCCACGACGCTCGTGGTCAGAGACAGTGCGTAACGACCGCGAGCGCCACCCGCGCCCGGGCCAGGTTCCAGCCAGCGGATTTCCCTAGTAGTTTCGGTATATGCCAGCCACCACCCCGGTTGCCTCAGTTGGCCGCATTCCCATCGTGGGCGTGGGCCCGGTTCTCGAGGAGGGCCGCTGGCCCGCTCGCGCTGTTGTGGGCGAGGCGGTGCCCATCACCGCGACGATCTTCCGCGAAGGGCACGACGCCGAAGGCGCCAATGTGGTCATCACTCGCCCCACAGGTCGCACCCAGTACCTCCCCATGCCGGTCAAGGAATGGGGCATCAGCCTCTACGAGGCCATCTACCTGCCCACCTCTGAGGGACTGCATCACTTCCGCGTCGAAGCATGGTCCGATCCCTTCTCCACGTGGGCGCACGCCGCTCGCGTCAAGGTCCACGCAGGCGTCGACGTGCAGCTCATGCTCGACGAGGGTGTCCAGGTGCTGACTAGCGCAATCGAAGAGGTCAAGCGTCCCGCCGCCAAGCAGCAGATCCTCGCGGACGCCATCAAGGCGCTGAAGGATGGGCGCAAGGACCCCCAGGCGCGCATCGCGGCGGCCGTAAGCGACAAGGTGGTCGCCGTTCTCACCGCCGCTCCCCTGCGCGACTTCGTCACCACCTCACCCGACTACCCACTTGAGGTGCAGAGGGAACGGGCCCTGGCGTCGGCCTGGTACGAGATCTTCCCCCGCTCGGAGGGCGCGAAGCTCAACAAGCGCACGGGCACGTGGACGTCCGGAACCTTCACCACCGCCGCCAAGCGCCTTCCTGCCATCGCGGAAATGGGCTTCGACATCGTCTACCTCACGCCGATCCACCCGATCGGCCTCACGCACCGCAAGGGGCGCAACAACTCGCTCACAGCGGAGCCAGGCGACCCCGGCAGCCCGTATGCGATCGGCAGCGCGGACGGCGGCCACGACGCGATCCACCCAGAGCTCGGCACGCTGCGCCAGTTCAAGAACTTCACGGCGCGCGCCAAGGAGCTGGGACTCGAGGTGGCGCTCGACCTCGCGCTGCAGTGCTCCCCCGATCATCCGTGGGTCACGGAACATCCCGAGTGGTTCACTACTCGGCTCGACGGCACGATCGCGTACGCGGAGAACCCGCCGAAGAAGTATCAGGACATCTACCCCCTCAACTTCGACAACGACCCCGAAGGCATCTACATCGCCATCCGCGATGTCCTCGAGCACTGGGTCGCCGCTGGCGTCACCGCCTTCCGCGTCGACAACCCACACACCAAGCCGCTCACGTTCTGGGAGCGACTGCTGAGCCACTTCGCCCAGCACCACCCTGACGTCATCTTCCTCGCCGAGGCCTTCACGCGGCCCGCGATGATGCACACGCTCGCCAAGATCGGCTTCCACCAGAGCTACACGTACTTCACGTGGCGCCAGACGGCTGCGGAGATGGCCGAGTATCTCGAAGAGGTCAGCGGGGCATCCTCGTTCTATATGCGACCGAACTTCTGGCCCACGACCCACGACATCCTCACGCCTGATATGCAGGCCGGCGGCCCGCCGCTGTACCGGATGCGCGCCGTGCTCGCCGCGATGGGCTCTCCGTCGTACGGCATCTACACCGGCTACGAGTTCGTCGAGAACGTGCCGCGACCGGGCGTCGAAGAGCAGATCGACAACGAGAAGTACGAGTTCAAGGCGCGCGACTGGTCGAAGGCCGATGTGCACGGCATCGCGTCGCTGCTCACGAGGCTCAACGACCTGCGCGCCAAGCACCCCGCGCTGCGTCGCCTTCGCGGCCTCATCGTTCACCCCAGCTCGAACCCCAACATCCTGTGCTTCTCCCGCCACCTCGACGCCGCCGAATCGCCGACGGGCAAGGCCGACACCGTCATCACGGTGGTGAGCTTCGACGCCCACAGCGTGCAGGAGGGGGTCGTGTGGCTGGACTTGGGTGCCATTGGGCAGCTGGACGACGCTGTGCTCACCGTTGACGACGCGGTCACCGGAGAGACTTTCACGTGGGGCCGGGAGTTCTTCGTGCGCTTTGATCCCCACGACACGCTCGCGCACGCGGCAACGGTGAGGCAGCCATGAAGCGACTACTCAAGACCCTTCCCAAGCGAGAGCGCGACCTCACGCAGGACCCGCTGTGGTACCGCACCGCCGTGTTCTACGAGGTGCTCGTGCGCGCCTTCCATGACTCCGACGGTGACGGCATCGGCGACCTGCGCGGCCTCATCAAGCGCCTCGACTACCTCGCGTGGCTTGGCGTGGATGCCCTGTGGCTCCCGCCGTTCTACCCGTCACCGCTCAAAGACGGCGGCTATGACGTGGCTGACTATCGCGCTGTGGATCCCCGCTACGGGACCATGGCGGACTTCGAAGAGCTCATCGATGAGGTCCACCAGCGCGGCATGCGCATCACGATCGATCTGGTCCTCAACCACACGTCGGAGCAGCACCCCTGGTTCCAGGCCTCCCGCCATGACCCCGAAGGTCCCTACGGCGATTACTACGTGTGGTCTGACACGAACGACAAGTGGCTCGACGCGCGCATCATCTTCACCGACGTCGAAACCTCGAACTGGGCATGGGACCCGGTGCGGGAGCAGTACTACTGGCACCGGTTCTACTCCCACCAGCCGGACCTCAACTTCGAGAACCCCGCCGTGCGCCAGGAGATGCTCGACATCGCGAGCTTCTGGCTCGCCAAGGGAATCGACGGCTTCCGGCTCGACGCCGTTCCGTACCTGTTCGAGGACGAGGGCAACGCGGGAGAGAACGACCCCCGCACCCACGCCTTCCTGCGCGAGCTGCGAGCGCTCGTGGACCGCGAGGCGCCCGGCGCCGTCCTCCTCGCAGAGGCGAACCAGCCCCCACACGAGGCTGCGGAATACTTCGGCACCGAGGAGGAGCCGGAGTGCCATATGTGCTTCCACTTCCCCGTGATGCCGCGCATCTTCTACTCGATCAAGGCAGAGGACGCGACGCACCTGCGCCGGGTGCTCCACGACACTCCCGTGCCCCCGGCGAATGGCCAATGGTCGACCTTCCTTCGCAACCACGACGAGCTCACGCTCGAGATGGTCACCCCAGAGGAACGCCACCAGATGTTCGAGTGGTACGCGCCGCACCCGCAGATGAAGGCGCACACCGGAATCAGGCGACGCCTCGCTCCCCTGCTCGACAACTCTCGCCACGCGCTCGAGCTCGCGCACGCGCTCATCCTGTCGCTGCCCGGCACCCCGTGCCTGTACTACGGCGACGAGATCGCCATGGGCGACAACGTGTGGCTGCCCGACCGCGACTCCGTGCGCACGCCCATGCAGTGGACCCCTGATCGCAATGCGGGCTTCTCCGATGCCGACCCCGGCGCGCTCTATCTGCCGGTTGTCCAGTCCCTTGTGCACCACTATCACGGCGTCAACGTCGAGTCCTCGCTCATGCAGGCGACGTCCGGTTTGTACTGGCTTCGCCGATTCCTCGCCGCGAGGGCCCAGCACCCCGCCTTCTCAGATGGCGGATATGAGGACGTGCCAAGTGACAACGCGTCAGTATTCTCTTTCCTCAGGACCCATCCGGAGGAGTCGGTGCTCGTTGCGATGAACTTCTCATCGCATCAGGCTTCGGCGCTGCTTTCTCTGCCTGAGCATGCTGGAAGGAAGGTGCGCACGATCGTGAACAAGACGCCGTTCCAGGATGTCTCGGAAGACGGCACCTTCCGCCTGACCTTCGCGCCCCATTCCTTCTACTGGTTGGTGGTCAGTCGTGGCTAGCGTCAACGAAGCGCTCCTCGCCGAGGTGGCCGCGGGCACCTATTACCAGCCACATTCGGTGTTGGGTCCCCACGTGACCGACGCTGGGGTCACCATTCGCGTGCTCCGTCCCCTAGCGTCGGCCGTCTCCATTGAGACGCTTGACGGAACCTTTGAGGCCAAGCATGAGCACCACGGCGTGTGGGTTGCGCAGCTGCCCGGAGACGATGCGCCCGACTATCGCGTGCATGTCACCTATGACGGGGACCCGGTGGTGACGGACGATCCGTACCGCTTCCTGCCCACGCTCGGCGAACTCGACCTGCACCTCATTCGTGAGGGCCGGCACGAGCGTCTGTGGGAAGTGCTCGGCGCGAACATCCACCGCTACCCCTCGGTGCTCGGCGAGGTGACGGGAACCGCCTTCGCGGTGTGGGCACCCAATGCACGCGCGGTGCGCGTCGTGGGGGACTTCAACATGTGGCAGGGTGCCACTCACGCAATGCGCTCCCTTGGCTCCTCAGGAGTCTGGGAGCTTTTTGTTCCCGGCGTGGGAGCGGGCACGACGTACAAGTTCGAAATCCTGGGCAAGGACGGCCACTGGCGACAGAAGGCCGATCCCCTCGCGAAGGCCACGGAGCGGCCGCCGCAGACCGCATCGATCGTCACCGAGTCCTCCTACACCTGGAGCGACGACGCGTGGATGAACGATCGGCCCAACCACCAGCCGCATCAGGCGCCCATGTCCGTCTACGAGGTGCACTTGGGCTCGTGGCGCCAAGGACTCAGCTACCGCGACCTCGCTCGAGAGCTCGTCGAGTACGTCACGGACCTTGGCTTCACGCATGTGGAGTTCATGCCCGTCATGGAGCACCCGTTCGGCGGTTCGTGGGGCTACCAGGTGTCCGGCTACTACGCGCCCACCTCTCGCTTCGGATCCCCTGACGACTTCCGCTTCCTCGTGGACGCCCTGCATCAAGCGGGGATCGGCGTCATCCTCGATTGGGTGCCGGGCCACTTTCCCAAGGATGAGTGGGCGCTCGGCCGCTTCGATGGGACGCCCCTCTACGAGCACCCGGATCCGCTGCGCGGAGAGCAGCCCGATTGGGGAACCTTCATTTTCGACTTCGGCCGCCCGGAGGTGCACAACTTCCTCGTCGCCAACGCGACGTATTGGCTCCAGGAGTTCCACGTCGATGGGCTGCGCGTGGACGCCGTGGCCTCGATGCTCTATCTCGACTACTCAAGAGAGGCTGGCCAATGGCGACCCAACGTCCACGGCGGCCGCGAGAACCTCGATGCGATCGCGTTCCTGCAGGAGGCGAATGCGGTCGCGTACCGCACCAATCCCGGCATCGTGATGATCGCCGAGGAGTCCACCGCCTGGCCGGGCGTCACCGCTCCCACCAACGCCGGCGGGCTCGGCTTTGGCCTCAAGTGGAACATGGGCTGGATGAACGACACCCTGCGCTACATGCAGGAGGAGCCGATCAACCGCTCCCACCACCACCACACCATCACGTTCTCGCTGATGTACGCCTTCTCCGAGCAGTTCATGCTTCCCATCAGCCATGACGAGGTGGTGCACGGAAAGGGCTCGCTCATCGGACGCATGCCTGGCGACCAGTGGCAGCGCGTAGCCGGCGTCCGTGCCCTGCTTGCCTATCAGTGGACACACCCCGGCAAGCAGCTGCTGTTCATGGGCTCCGAGTTCGGGCAGGACGCCGAATGGTCGGAGGGCCGTTCACTCGACTGGTGGCACCTCGAGGATCCGCTCCACGAGGGGCTGCGCCGACTGGTGCGCGACCTCAATGGGCTCTACAAGACGGTCCCTGCGCTGTGGGAGCGCGACTCCGACCCCGCTGGCTTCCACTGGCTCGACGCCGACGACGCGGATCACAACGTGCTCGCGTACTCACGCATCGACAACCATGGCAACCCGGTCGTGGTGGTGGTGAACTTCGCTGGCGTCCCGCACGAGGGCTACCGCGTGGGCCTTCCCCACGCGGGTGCGTGGGATGAGGTGCTCAACACCGACTCCGAGATCTACGGTGGCTCGGGAGTGGGCAACCTGGGACGCGTCGAGGCGCAGTCCAAGGGCTGGAAGGGACAGCCAGCCTCCGCAACACTGCGCGTTCCCCCGCTCGGCGCGGTGATCCTGCGACCGGCGCAGGGCTAGCCGCAGGCTCGTCGAGAACTAGTACAGCGCAGCCGCGAGCGCGCGACGGGCGGCGATCACTCGCTCATCCTCGCCGCCTACGACGTCGAACAGCTCCACGAGGCGCTCACGCACGCGATCGCGCTCCTCGCCTGAGGTGGCCTTCACGACGTCGAGCAGGCGAGCGAAGGCGTCCTCCACGGCGCCTCCAAGCACGTCGAGATCCGCAACAGCCAGTTGGGCGTCCACATCATCGGCCGACGCTGCGGCGGCTGAGCGCACCGCGTTCAGGTCCGCGCCGCGAGTGCGGGCCATGAGGCGCACCTGGGCGCGTCCGGCCTTGGCCTCCGCGTCCTTGGGGTTCTCCTTGAGCGCCTTGTCGTACGCGGCGACGGCAGCGTCGTAGTCCTCGCGCTCAATCGCGTCGTACGCCTCTTGGTGCAGTGGCGGGAGCGGCTCTGGTTCGGGAGCCGACTCTCGCGGCTCGCCCACCTGCATTCCGGACTGAGCGGCAATCTGCAGAATCTGGCGCACCACGTCGCGCAGCTGGTCATCGTCAGCCGAGCCCTGGAACACCGGAGCCGGACGGCCGCCGATGAGAGCGACTACGGCGGGAACCGCGTTGATCTGCAGCGCCTGGGAGATCGCCGGCTGGGCGTCGACATCGCACACGCCCACGGTGATGGCGCCGCCCTCCTGCTCGGCGATCTTCGCCAGACGGGAGGCAAGGTCCTCAGATGCTGGCGAAGCCGCTGCCGTGAACACCAGCAGAATCGGTGCCTGCAGGGACTTCTCAGCGAACTGCTGGAGATTCTGCTCCGTGACGTCGACGGTGCCGCTGGGGGCGCCCTGTTCCGAGCGTCGGGCCTGTGCTGCGAGCGCGGCGAGATCCACCGCGCCCCTCACGGGAGGAATGCTCACTTGGGTGTCACCTTCACGAGATTGTGGTCGGCCGCCACCACGCCGGGCAGCGACTCGATCGCGGGTCCGGGAATGTAGAAGACGAGCAGGTCACGGTAGTGGTGCACCACCTTGGCCTTGAGCTTGCCACCGCTCAGCAGCGCCTTGTCTCCAGCGGGGACGGAGACCTTGGCGTTCTTCACGGTGAAGGTCGAGGTGATCTGCACGGGAGCGAACACGAGGGCGCCGCCGTCTGCGGTCTGCAGCACGTAGGTGTCCTCTTCGCGGGTCGTGACCTCGTCCTTGTACTTGCCCTTGGCCTTCTTGGTGGCCTTGGTGAGCACGTCGCGAGCCGTGAACAGCTGCTTGCGGTACGTGTCCTCGAGGAAGTCGTCCTGAAGCTCGGACTTGGATCCCTCGTTGAGGAGCTTGAGGTAGTTCTCGACCACCGTCTTTGCGGTGGGGTCCACCATGGGGTCGTCGAGAGCGAGCTGGTTGGCACCCGTCGCGAAGCCGGCCATCGCCGGAAGGGTCGCGCCGGGGATCATGTGCGCCCAGCCGCGCAGCTGGTAGTCCACGTCAAAGGAGTCCTGAACCCACAGCATGACGACGGGCGTCACGTCCTCGGTGGGCTGGGCCGTCACGGAGACGAGCACTCGCGGCCACGTGTCCGCCGACGACACGTAGACAGCCTGCGACTCCTCAGGGAGGACGTCCGGCGTGATCTTCTTATCGGCCTTCGCCTGCTTGTATTGCGCGGCGCGAACGATCTTCGCGTCGCCGCCAATGCGGTTCGCCAGCAGCTTGGCGTCGGCAGCCTCATCGGCCGCTGCGAGTTCCGCGAAGGTCTCTGGAAGGATGCGATCGGCTTGGGACTCGACAACGGCGGCTGCCTCCGAAGGCTCCGGCGCCGCCGAAACGGTGGGCACCTCCGGGGTGCATGCGGTGAGCGCCAGCAAGGCGAGTCCCGCGGCGGAGGCGATCAGTGCGCGCTTCATGAGCGGTCCTCCTCGTCGTTGGTCGCGGGTGGGATGAACGGCTCCACACCCGGCGCAGCCGCCGAAGGTGGTGTGGCTGCGGAGACCGGGCTTGCGGGGCTGGGCTGCGAGGCCGGGCCGGCCGGGCTCGGCTGGCTCACGGGAGTCTGCGGCGATGCTGACGGCGCGAGCTGCTCCGCCGGAGACCCCGTGACGGGCACCACGAACACACCCGAGGTGGTCGCGGGCGCCTCAACGACGGGAATCGAGCCGGCGGGAGTGGGCTCCACGGGAATCTCCGCGACGGGCATGGTCGCGCCCATCTGGCGACGGTGGCGACGGCTGCCAGGCTTGGGCTCGCCCTTGCCGGAACCGATCGCCGAGCGCCTGGCAAGCCACTCCTCACTCTTGGACTGCGCGGGGCGCACGTCGATGAACAGCGCGATCAGGGCGATGAAGCCAAGCACTGACAGAGCGATGCCCCACCAGATCAGCTGACCGATCCACTCGTCGTCGATGACGCGAGGCAGGTTCAGCTCCACAGTCTTCACCGTGGCGCCATCGAGGGCCTCGACCACGATCGTGAGACCCACAGGGACGTCAGCCGTCCTGATCGAGTAGGTCTGGTCCTGCTGCGCGGTGTCGCGCCAGATGTCCTGCGATCCCGCCGGCGTGGGCTCAGCGGAGGGAGCGGCCGACGCTGTGGGCGCCGGGCTCGCCGAGGCACTGGGGCTCGCGGTAGGGCTGGGCGAAGTCTTGGGCGAGGCACTCGGGCTTGCCGAGGGGCTCGCGCTCGGCGACGGGCTGGGGCTCGTCGCGACCTGCTTCGCCGGCTCCGAGTCGAAGGTCAGCGTCTCCCAATCGAAGATGCCGGTGAGCGTCACGGAGTCGCGAGTGGCGACCCACGCCTCGACGTCCTGAGCGCGAGCCGTGTGCGCCACCAAGGTGCCGTCACCGCGGAGGGTGAGCACAGCGTCGGGCGAGATGGTCATCATCTCTGGGGGAACGACCACAACTGCCGCGTCGACCGCGGCGGTGGGGGTCGCCTCCGCGGCGGGTTTGAGCCCATTGGCGACAAGTCCCACCGCCAAGAGGACCAGCCCGATGACCCCTGCGATGAGGCCGGCTGTCCTTAACGTCACGCGCAAACTCCTAACGTTTTCTGCCAAGACACTCTAGGAGTAACGCACGAGAGCGGCCAATCGTCACTTTGTCCCCACTTCCCCGGCGCACTACCCTGTGAGGGGCGTCCTCCATGGCGCACTAAGGAGCACAGATGTCGGACGAGAACCTCCCCTTCCCCGTAACGATGCGTGGGTACGACCGCGATGCGGTCTCTGCCGCTATCGCACGACTCGAGGAGGAGGTCGAGAAGGCGAAGCAGGCCGCGGCCGAGGAAGCCGAGAAGGCCGAGAAGGCTCGCAAGCAGCTCGCCGATGCCAACCGGCAGCTGGAAGAGGCGGAGAAGCCCACGTACAAGGGCCTTGGCGCTCGCGTGGAGCACCTGCTGCGTTCTGCGGAGGAGCAGTCCTCCGACGTGCTCGCCCGTGCCACGACGCACGCCCAGGACACCGTCGCCCGTGCCACCGTCGCCGCGCAGCAGCTACGTGCGCGCGCCGACAATGAGGTCGCGGAGATCCTCGCGCAGAGCCGCCGCGAGGCCGACGAGATCAAGACCCAGGCAGAGAACGCCGCCGCCGCCCTCAAGGAGGCGAGCGAGCGTCAGGCCAACGAGATCATCGAGCGCGCACGCCGCGAGGCCGAGCGCAACCAGCAGAACGCCGACGCCGAGATCGCCGAGGCGCGCGCCACGCTCGAGCGCGACCTGCACACGCTGCGCGCCTCCACCGAGCGCGAAACCACCGAGCTGCTCGTGACGAGCCAGCGCGAGGCCACCGAGCGCGTTGAGGCCGCCCAGGCCGAGGCAGAGCGCATCCTCGCCGAGGCAAACGGGGCCGCCACCGCTCAGCGCACCGAGGCGGAGACGATCCTTTCTGCGGCCCGCGCAGAGGCCGAGTCGCTGTCCAAGGTCACCCAGGCCGAGACCTCTCGCCTCGTCACCGAGGCGGAGCGCACGCTTGCCGATGCCAGGGCCCAGGCCGAGGAGCTCGTGGCTGCGGCAGAGGCGGAGGCGGCTCGCGTTCGCGAACTGGCCGAGGCCGAGGCCTCCGACCTGCGCAC
>CALALQ010000336.1 GCA_937925595.1 uncultured Demequina sp.
CGCGCGGCTCCTGGCGGCCTGCGGAAAGTCCGCGCAGTTCCCGCTGCAGTCCTGGCTCGGCGACGCGATGGCCGGCCCCACGCCGGTGTCCGCGCTCATCCACGCGGCGACCATGGTCACCGCGGGCGTGTACCTCATCGTGCGCTCCGCCGCGGTCTTCGAGGGCGCCCCCAACGCGCAGCTGGTGGTTGCGATCGTCGGAGCCGTGACGCTGCTGTTCGGAGCGATCGTCGGTATGGCGAAGGACGACATCAAGAAGGCGCTCGCCGCCTCGACCATGTCGCAGATCGGCTACATGATGCTCGCCGCTGGGCTTGGCCCCATCGGCTACGCCTTCGCGATCTTCCACCTCGTGACTCACGGCTTCTTCAAGGCGGGCATGTTCCTTGGTGCGGGCTCCGTCATGCACGGCATGAAGGACCAGGTCGACATGCGCCGCTTTGGAGCGCTGCGCACCGCGATGGTTGTGACCTGGGTGACCTTCGGCCTCGGCTGGCTCGCGATCCTGGGCGTCCCGCCCTTCGCTGGCTTCTTCTCGAAGGACAAGATCATCGAGGCGGCGTTCGTCGGCCACGGCTGGCAGCCCTGGGTGTTCGGTCTCACGGCGCTCATCGGTGCGGGTCTCACGGCGTTCTACATGTCGCGACTGTTCTTCATGACCTTCCACGGCGAGGCCCGTTGGGAGGACGGACAGCACCCGCACGAGAGCCCCGCCATCATGACGGTGCCCATGATCGTGCTCGCGGTCGGCTCCGCCTTCCTTGGCCTGATCCTCGCCACGGGCGACCGCTTCTATACCTGGCTTGAGCCGGTCACGGGCCACGCGGAGCACGGCGATCCCGTGCTCCCGATTCCCGTGATCATGGCGACCACCCTCGTGCTGGTTGCCATTGGCGCCGGCTTCGCGTGGCTCAAGTACGGACGGGCCGACGTTCCGCTCACCGCTCCTGCAGCGTCGCTTGGCACCATCGCGGCGCGCAACGACCTGTTCCAGGACTCGGTCAACCGCGCGGTCTTCGAGCGTCCCGGCACGCACCTGACTCGCACCCTCGTCTACGCCGACGCCGCGGTCATCGACGGCGCCGTCAACGGCACGGGTGGTGGCGTCGCCAAGACCGGAGAGGCCGTGCGCGGCCTGCAGACCGGAAAGTCCCGGTCGTACGCGCTGCTCATGCTCGTGGGCACGCTCGTCGTCGCCTTCTTCGCCATGTTGGGGGGTAAGTGATGTTCCCGATCCTCACCGTCATGGTGGTGCTGCCGGTCATCGGCGCCGGCGTGCTGTTCGCGCTGCCTGAGGGCGCGCGCGCGAAGTCGCGAGAGATCGCGCTTGGCTTCTCGCTTGTCGAGGTGGTGCTCGCCGCAATCCTGTTCTTCCAGTTCGACAAGTCCGCGGCAGGCACGATCCAGTTCGAAGAGACCTACGCCTGGATCCCGCAGATCGGCACGAGCTGGGCGCTCGGCGTCAACGGCATCGGACTGTCGCTTGTGCTGCTGTCCTCGCTGCTCGTTCCCCTCGCCATCCTGTCCGGTTGGCGCGACGACAAGGACGCGAAGCGTCGGGCCACCTACCTGGCCCTTGTACTCGCGAGCCAGGCGTTCATGATCGCGATCTTCGCGGCGCGCGACGTCTTCCTGTTCTACGTGCTGTTCGAGGCGATGCTCATCCCGATGTACTTCCTCATCGGAAGCTTCGGTGGGGCGCAGCGCCGCTACGCCGCGGTGAAGTTCCTCATCTACTCGCTCGTCGGTGGGCTCGTGATGCTCGTGGGCGTCATCGCGCTGTACGTCACGGGACCCGGTGGCGAGCAGGGCTTCCTCACCGACAACCTCACGGGCCTCGAGCTCGGCACGGTGCAGGAGCGGCTGCTGTTTGTGTCGTTCTTCCTTGCGTTCGCAATCAAGGCGCCGATGTTCCCCGTGCACACGTGGCTGCCTTCTGTCGCGGAGAGCGCGCGTCCGTCCACGACCGCGCTGCTCGTCGCCATCCTCGACAAGATCGGCACCTTCGGCATGCTCACGCTGTGCCTCGTGCTGTTCCCCGAGGCATCGCGCTGGGCGGCGCCGTTCATCATCGTGTTCGCCGTGATCTCGGTGCTCTACGGCGCAATCCTCGCGATCGGCCAGGACAACCTGCTGCGCCTGGTGTCCTTCACCTCGGTCAGCCACTTCGGCATCATGGTGCTCGGCATCTTCGCCTTTGGACAGACGAGTGCGCAGGGCGCGGCGCTGTACATGTTCAACCACGGCCTGTCGACGGGTGCACTGTTCTTCGCGGTGGCGTTCCTCATCAACCGCCACGGCACTGCGTCCATCAGGGAGTTCGGCGGACTGCAGAAGGTTGCTCCGGTGCTTGCCGGAACCTTCCTCATCATCGGCCTCAGCGCACTGTCGCTTCCCGGTCTCGCGCCGTTCATCTCCGAGATCATGGTGTTCATCGGCGCGTGGCCGGCTGCGCCATGGGCGGTCGCGTTCTCCGCGGTCGGTGTGGTGCTCGCCGCGCTGTACATCCTGCTCACGTACAAGAAGGTCTTCACCGGACCCACGCCTGCCGCGATGGAGGGCACGCGAGAGCTCACGCTGCGCGAGCGCCTCGTCGCCTGGCCGCTCATCGCCGCGATGCTGGTGCTCGGCTTCGTGCCGGGTCTGCTTCTCGACGTGCTGCGTGAGCCAGTGAACGACATCGTCACGATCGTTTCCCAGGAGGCGGGCAAGTGAACTGGACCCAGCCCGAAATCACGTGGGCGCCGCTGATCCCGATCCTCGTGGTACTGCTGGCCGCGGCGGCAGGCATCCTCGTCGAGTCCTTTGTGCGCACGCCGGCCGTGCGTCGCGTGACGCAGATCGCCCTTACGCTCGCCGCTCTCGTGGTCGCGCTCGGCGCACTGATCGTGCAGTGGGCGACTGAGGAGGGCAGCGGCACCGTGGTGCTGCGCTTCATGCTCGTCGTTGACCGCCAGTCTCTTGCCTGGCAGATCATGCTTGCGGCCTTCGGCATCCTTGCGGTGCTGCTGTTTGCGGCCAAGACCCGCGCTGGAGAGGAGCAGTTCACGCCGCTTGGCTCGACGGCTCCCGGCACGCTCGACGAGACCCGCGCCCTGCGCCAGGGCTTCCAGGTCACCGAGGTGTTCCCGCTCGCGCTGTTCGCCACCGGCGGCATGATGCTGTTCACCGCGGTCACGGACTTCGTGTTCCTGTTCGTGGTGCTTGAGCTGTTCTCGCTGCCGCTGTACATCCTCGTGGCGCTCGCTCGCCGTCGCCGGTCGCTGTCCCACGAGGCCGCGCTCAAGTACTTCCTGCTTGGCGCGTTCTCCTCCGCGATCTACATCTTCGGTGTAGCGCTCATCTATGGCGGCACGGGTCAGACATCGTTCACCGCGGTGCAGCGCGCGATCGAGATCATCGGCGGCAACGACCCGCTCATCATCGTGGGTGCCGTGCTCGTCCTCGTCGGCGTCTTCTTCAAGATCGGTGCCGTGCCGTTCCACCAGTGGGTGCCCGACGTCTATCAGGGCGCCCCCACCGCGGTCACCGGCTTCATGGCCGCAGCGGTCAAGGTTGCCGCTGTCGCCGCCCTGGTGCGCATCGTCTTCGCGTCGATCTACCCGCTCCAGTGGGAGCTCGATTGGCTGTTCTGGACCATCGCCATCGCGACCATGGTGCTCGCCACCGTCATCGCCCTGGTGCAGACGGACATCAAGCGCATGCTCGCGTACTCGTCCGTGGCGCACGCCGGCTTCATCCTTGTGGCGTTCGCGGGCTTCAGCCCGGAGGCGCTGTCCTCGCTGCCGTTCTACCTGCTCGCGTACGGCTTCGCGACTTTCGGCGCCTTCGCGATCATCACCCAGGTGCGCGAGAAGACGGCCGACGGCAACGTGGGTGCCGAGGCAACCCGCCTTGGTCAGTGGGCCGGCTTGGGCAAGCGCTCGCCGTGGCTCGCCACCGCGATGGGACTGTTCCTGCTGTCGTTCGCCGGCATCCCGCTGACCGCCGGCTTCATCGGCAAGTTCGTGGTGTTCCGCTCGGCCCTCAACGAGGGTGCCTGGCCGCTCGTGCTGGTAGCCGTCCTGGCGTCGGCCGCTGCCGCGTTCTTCTACGTGCGCCTCATTGTGCTGATGTTCTTCACCGAGGTTCCCGAGGACCAGGAGGACGCCATCGAGATCGACCACTCGCCGCTGACGCGAGCGGTCGTTGTGGTGTCCGCTGTGGCCACGCTCGTGCTTGGTGTGGTTCCCGGCCCGGCGCTCGCGCTGGCTCAGGATGCGGGAGTGCTGCTCACCTCGCTGGCTGGAAACTAGCGTCGTGGCGTCCGTCGTAGGCCACGGGGCGCTCGACGAGGCGCTCAAGGACCGCTTGGCGATCGTCGAGGAGCGGCTGCGTGATGCCGTCTCGCAGTCGGATCGCCTCGCCGATGCGACATCTCGCCACTTGGTGAACGCTGGCGGCAAGCGGCTGCGACCGGCGCTCACGCTGCTCACCGCACACCTTGGCGACGCGAGCCGTCCCGAGGTGGTCGATGCGGCGGTGGTCGTGGAGCTGACTCACCTCGCGACGCTGTACCACGACGACGTCATGGACTCCGCTCCCACTCGTCGCGGCGCTCCCGCGGCGCATGAGGTGTGGGGCAACTCCGTGGCGATCCTCACGGGCGACCTGCTCTTCGCTCGCGCCTCGTCCGTTGTCGCTGGGCTTGGCCCGCAGGCGGTGCGCATCCAGGCGGAGACCTTCGAGCGGCTGTGCCTTGGCCAGCTTCACGAGACCGTTGGCCCCTCCGCGGGCGACGACCCCGTCGAGTTCTACCTGCAGGTGCTTGCCGACAAGACCGGTTCCCTCATCGCGACCTCCGCTCGCTTTGGCGCGATGTTCGCGGGCTGTGCGCCCGACGTCGTGCAGCAGGTGACTCGCTATGGCGAGCTCGCAGGCGTGGCCTTCCAGCTCGCTGACGACGTCATTGACGTGCGCTCCGACGCTGCGACCACGGGCAAGACCCCCGGCACGGACCTGCGCGAGGGCGTGGCGACCATGCCGGTGCTGTTGTTAAGGCGGCGGGTTGCTGCTGGCGCCGCCGCATCGTCATCCCGCGACTCCGCACAGTCATCCCGCGCGGAGCGGCGGGATCTAGGCGACGACGCCAACCTGCTCGCGGCCATTGACGGGGACTTGAGCGACGACGCGGTGCTCGCGGACGTGGTGGCGCGGCTGGCTGCGCACCCGGTGGTGGACGAGACCGCGGCGCTGGCCGCCACCTGGGCCGCGCGGGCCGCGGAGGCGATCGCCCCACTGCCAGAGGGCGACGTCAAGGACTCGCTCATCGCCTTCGCAGACGCCCTGGTCGTCCGCGCGGCCTAGCTGTTGTCATCCTGCACGGCCGCGGCCCGCGCGGAGTCTCAGGACCCGTGCCCAGAGCCCCCACCCCCAGGTTTGAGGTAGTTCATGGGTGAATTCGGGCTCCAAAACACCCGCCATCTACCTCAAACCGCGGGGTAGGCGGTTTCCTCTGCACGCTGCCCGACGCTGTGGTAGCGTCCGGTTTGTCGACTTACGTCGGCCCGGGGGACCCAAGGGGGGTTCCGGGGACATTCATGAAGAGGGGGCGTGATGTCTGTTCGACCTTCACGCACGTATCGTGCAGGGGGGGCGTGCTCGTAGCAACGTCCGTTCTTGCGATGTTGGGGCTGACGCCGGCGTCGGCCGAGGGGACCGATCCGCTGGATGCGGTTGCTGACGTGGCACCTGCGGTGTTGACGGACGCCAGCGTCGTCGAACCCGATGAGGTGACGACTGTCGGCGAAGTTGAGGTTGTCGTACCGTCCGACGCCACCGAGGGCGTCTCTCTGGACGTACCTGGGACCGCGGACTTCAGCATCGGTCTTCCGTTCGCCGATGACGCTGAGCTCGTAGAATCCGGCGATCACCCGTTCTTCGACAACGGCAACGGGTCCTCGACGGTGCCGCTGGTCAAGGACGATGGCACGGTGCAGATACTGACCACCATCGAGGATGCGGACGCACCGTCGAGCTACTCGTACGAATTCGACGTCCCGTCGGGTGCGAGCCTTGCCCTCACAAGTGACGGCGGTGCCCAGGTCGCGACCGACGAAGGAGTTGTCACCGCGACGATTGACGCCCCCTGGGCCGTTGATGCAAATGGTGCCGCTGTTCCCACTCGCTATCTCGTTGCGGGAGACACCCTCATCCAGGTCATCGACTTCGACTCCACGACGGCGTTCCCAGTTGTCGCCGATCCCAGTGTCAGTTTGGGCTGGTGGATCTACATCAAGTACTCGAAGGCCGACGTGGCTCGTTACTGGTCGGGCACGGAGTTCCTCAACAAGGCTGCCCCTGCCGCCGCCTGCACGATTGCGGCTGGTGCTGTAGGGGGAGCAGTCTGTGGTCCATTGACCGCTGACTACTTCAGTTCGATCGGGTCGACGTTCAAGACCGCGAAGGCCAACAAGCAGTGCGTTGAGATTGCAATGACATATGTGGGTGGAGTGCCTGTCAAATGGAAGGCCTACTCATGCTGAACGCCGACTCCAGGCATTGGCGCATTGCGCGAGAAGCGGCGAAGGCGGTGGGTGCCATGCTTGCCGTCCAAGGAGTGCTTGTATTCTTCGACCGCACACTTTCGGCCAGGGATTTCGTCCTGGTGACCTTGGTGATTGTGATTGTGCGCTCGGCGGTCATTGCCTCACAGTGGCGCAAGGAGCCCGCTGCCAACCCACTACGAAGTTGACGGCACGACATTGACCCAGATCGTCGACTTCGACGCCAGCACAGCCTTCCCTGTGGTCGCCGACCCCAGCGTTAGCTTTGGCTGGAAGATCTACCTGAAGTACAACAAGGCAGAGGTGAAGGCACAGGTGTCCGGATGGCGAGGTACTGCGAGTGACAAGGCAAAGTACGCGTCGGTCTTCTGTGCCGCACTTGTGGCCGGCGGCGCGATCGGTGCTGTCGCTGCCGCTACCTGTGCAGCCTATGCCTACGACTCGATGAGTTCGCTAATGACCACGTTCAAGTCCGCAGCAAGTGCCAAGAAGTGCATGGAACTCCAGTTTGTGGGTCCGGTGCTCGTTGGTTGGAAGGCGTACTCATGCTGAAGCGCGTCCTTATCCTCGCCTTAGTCTTTGCTGGAGTTGGAGCGACCTACGGAATCGTGAAGTCTCTGGTCTTGGGCGATCATGTGGTCGTGGATTGGGGGCTCGTCATCACTCTCGCGGCGACCGGCGCGATCGGTGGAGTGATTCAACACCGCCAGAGCGTCCGCGGAAGGCCTCGGGAAGACTCTGAGTGACTGTAACGCCGGCGGTCCAAGGCTCTGCTTGGGGCTGCCGCTTCATTCACGAACACCTGTCGAGGTGCGCGTCGGGCCGGCGGTCGACAACCTGCACACCCTCGATGGCGACGATCCCTACGACCTCGTGTTCATCGACGCCGACAAGCCCAGCAACGTGCTCTATTACGACGCGGCGATGGAGCGTGTGCATCCCGGCTCGCTGATCATCGTCGACAACGTGATCCGCAACGGCGCGGTCATTGATGACGACCCCGACGAGAGTTCGCGAGGCGCGCGGGCCATCATCGAGCGCATCGGCGCGGACCCGCGCGTCGAGGGTTCCGTGGTGCAGACCGTGGGCGTGAAGTTCTATGACGGCATGATCATCGCCGTCGTTCTCTAGAGCGTCGTGGATGACGGGCCTCAGCGGCCAGAACCCTGCACACGTGATCCTCGGTCCACGTCTGCAGGGGACTGAAGCTGAGCGCCCTGCGGCTGAGCGCCCTGCAACCGCGCGAGCAGCCGCCACCGCACCCAAGCCCTAGACCGGCTCGGTGACCTCTCCGCTCTCGGCCGCCTTAGCGTCGGTCACGCGAGCGCGAGCGCGCCACGAGTCCACCGTGATGAGCACGAGCGCGACCCACACGAGGGCGAAGCCGGCCCAGCGCGCGGCGGGCATGGGCTCACCAAAGTAGGTCACTGCCAGCACGAACGACATCGTGGGCGCGATGTACTGCAGCAGCCCGGTGACGTTTAGCGGAAGGCGTCGCGCGCCCGCCGCGAACAGCAGCAGCGCACCAGCGGTCCACGTGCCCGTGGTGAGCAGCAGCGCGTCGTGGAGCGATCCGAGCCCCTCGCCGCTGTGCACGAACAGCGTGCGCTCGCCTGCCGCGTAGACAATGCCAAGCACAGCGATCGCAACGGGGAATTGGAACGCGGTCTCCGCGGTGAGACCAGTGAGCGCGTCGACCTTGTGTCCCACGTCCTTCTTGATGAACGAGTACAGCCCAAATGTCACCGCGAGCGTGAGCGAGATCCACGGCAGCGCGCCCATGTCGAGCGCGATCGCGATCACGGCAACGGTCGCGATGCCGATCGCGATCCACTGCAGCCGGCGCAGCTTCTCCTTGAGGATGAGCACGCTAAGCGCCACGGTGATGAGCGGGTTGATGTAGTAGCCGAGCGACGTCGACGCAACCTGGTCCACGATCACCGCGTAGACCATGACCCCCCAGTTGACAGCGATAAGGCCCGACGCTGCCACCAGTCGCCACATCACTCGCCTGTCGCGCGCCACGGCTCCAAGACGCGCCCATGCGCGTACAAAGGCCACGATCACGAGGCACACGATGAGGGAGGAGATCGATCGCCACGCCACGATCTCGAGGGCACCCGCCGGTTCGAGCCACGACATGAAGATGGGGAAGAAGCCCCAGATGACGTAGGCACTGATACCGAAGGTGAGGCCGCGCCTGTCCAGGGATTCAGTCACTCAGCAATTGTCACACCCCACGAGAGTGCCGCCGCGCAGGGAACCGGCACCTTAGATGGAGGCCACAAACGCGAGGAGGTAGGCGCGGGAGTTGGCGTCGTCGATAGCGGAGTCCGGCAGCTCGAGCGCGGCGTCCCATGCCCTGGCCTGCGCCTCGAGGCCGGACAGCGCCGAGTACATGAGCAGGTAATCCCCGAACTGAACCTGGGATCCGTTGGCGCTCGCCTCCGCGACAGAGCGGGAGATCTGGCCGGGATCGATGACGCCAAGGTAGGCGGGAGCGACAGGCGACATGGGGATGAGCTGGATGCCCAGCATCGCCGCGGGCTCCGCGCTGAACCACGTGGCGTAGTCGCGCTTGGACCCCCACTCGAGCACGGAGATCGTGTGGTCGAACTCAAGGAACGCTGACAGGTTGGGTGCGAGCCACAGCCGCCGGGTGGCTTCAGCCTCTGCGGAGAGCATCCACCGGGCGCGCGCCTCAAGCGCCGAATTCCCGCGCAGCTGCGCCCACAGCGCCACGCCATTCCACGCCGTCACCGCTTCCGAGCTCGACTCCTGATTGTTGGCATCCGCGAACGGGGCAAACCCCGAGGCCCACGAGTGCCCCTCGAAAGGATCGAAGGCGCGGATCGGTGGGAAGGCGGCCCCAGCGTCGGACGGGCCGCTCGCGATGTCCGCCGCCACCTGGTCAAGAACGGGCCCGATGTCAGCAAGCAGTTCCGCGTCCCCTTGCGCCGCGACGGCGGCCGCGTGGAGCAGGTATCCATAGTGGAAGTGGTGGTCGTTGAAGTCCTCGGAGCCAAAGGACGGCGTCATGCCCACCATGCCTTTGAGGCGCGGGTCATAGACGAAGCAGCGGCTCTCAGTGATCTCGCACCGCCCAGGATCCGCCCACTGCCTCAGCGCATCCGTGAGCGTGAGGCGAGCGAGCTCCTCGACATCGCTCTCGCCCAGCTCCTCCGCGATGAGCACGAGGTTCGCGAGGCGGAACAGCGCCTTCGCGCCAAAGTAGCTGTCAGAGGGGAGTGCGGCTTCGTTGATGATGTCCTGACGGACCGCGGCGCGAATCGCGGCCCGCTCGTCGGCGGTGAGGTGACTGAGGTCGAGCGAGCCGCGCGGGGCGACCGTAGGCACCGGCCACGTCACCTTGCCCGCGGCACACACCGCGTACTCGCCGTGAATGGTCTGGTAGGTGCCCAGTTCGCAGGGCAGACCGGCGGCCGACGCTCGCTCGGCTGGCATGGTCAGCACAGTGTTCTCCGCGTACGTCAGGGTGGTGGTCGCCTCACGGCCGTCTGCCTCACCAGCCCAGCCCACGCCGAGCACCGGATCGCCCAGCGCCTTCGCGAACGCGACCGCGCTGGTGCCCTCCGGCACCGCAAACAGCTGCGCCGACCCGCCGTCGTCAAGGCTGATGACATCTCCTGCCACCTCGCCGTCGCGCACCAGGACGCCGTATCGACTCTGGCCAGTCACGGCCTCGCCCACCCCATCGCCCACCGCTTCGAAGGCGACGCTCAGGGTGATGGTGACGTCAGCGTCGGCCGTGATGCCGACGACCGGCCAGCCCTGAGCGAGCGATATTCTCGCGTCGCCCATCGCGAGAATGACGCCGACCGGATCGGCGTGGGTGATCTCGCCAAAGTCCCGGGCCCCCTCGATCGTGGCGGTGACGTCCTCCACCCCGGGCGCGAGGATCGCATGGGCGCTCGCGACCGGGCGCGTGAGCCCCATCGTGAAGCCGCCCTCGATTGGCGCGAACGACAGCGGCTTGGGGAACACCGGCAGCCCCGGGTCGCCGAACGCAAGCGACGAGTACCAGCGGTTGGTTGGCGGGATCACGCCTTCGCCAAGGCGCATCGGGACCTCCTTGCCCACACTGCGATGGGGGACCGTGATGGTCGGCTGGTTCTCGGGCGCGGTGGGCGAGGACGCCTCTCCGGCTCCGGTGCACGCCGCAAGGGTGAGCGTCAGCACCGCAGCGCTCGCCGCGACGCAGACCCGGATGCGCGTCACAGTCCTATCTTTCTCGCGAAATCGCTCAGAGCATCATGGAGACCCGCGAGCGGACCGTCCGAGCGCAGACTCAGGCTCGCGTCGAGTGGAGTGCCCGGCTTGATGAGCGGCGCGGGCTCGGCGCTCGCGAGGCCATCAGAGCGCACCACGGCGGTGACGTGAGCCTGGCCGTCGATGGTCTCGACCGTGAGGTCGGTGACCATGCCGGAGAATGCGGTGTTGTCCGGCAGGCGCAGATCCACGGAGGCGCCATCCTCGATGCGGGCGAAGTCGCGGGGCGTGAGGATGAACAGCGCGGTGGCGAACAGCGAGCCGTTGGCGTCGATTGTCGCGAGCACGGAGCCGGGAGCGACGTACGAGCCCTCCGTGGGGTCGATCGTCGAGACCACCCCGTCCGTCGACGCGCGGATGACAAGCGTGCCGTCCGACTGGACGGAGTTCTGTCCAGGGATCACGAAGCCGTTGGCGATGTCCCGCTCGAGCTGGAGGCTGCGCACCACGAACATGCGCTGGCCCTCGGTGACGGAGTCGCCCTCCGAGACAAAGGAGTCCTCGACGATCCCGCCGTAATCCGTGCCCACCGTGTGGTGCTGGGCGGCGATCTGCGCCGAGGCGCTCATGACGTGCATCTGCCGCTGGTTGAACACGAGGGTCGCGCCGGCGGTGAGGAGCAGCACCAGCACCAGTCCGGCGAACAGCTTGAGCCGATTGGCCCAGGTCATGCGACCACCTCCAATGGCCGGGCCACAACGGTCACGGGAGCAGGGCGCTCAGGTGAGTCAGCGTCGGGCGTCTCTGGGTACAGGGGCAGGCCCTTGCGCAGGGTGTTGGCCTCGCGCCGGGCCGTGAGCATGAAGCCGCCAAGGATGAAGGTGTTGGTGAGGTTCCACGCCGTGGCGAGGGTGACGAGGCCGTTGTCGACGTCGCGCCAGATCGCCACGAGTGACGTGATGACGAGGAACACGAAGAACAGGGTCTGGGGAATGATGAAGTTGAACGGCGACGAGCCGCGAGCGGTGCCCGTCGCCTGCCAGCCCACGTCCTTGGCCTTGATGACGTTGAGCAGCGCCTTGATGTAGATGGGGAAGGAGACCGTCGCGAGCGTGAGCGTCTGCCAGCGGAACGATCCCACCGTGTACCAGGCGAGCAGGATCTGCATGAGGTAGAAGCCCGCGTAGTAGAGGAACCAGGTCGCCACGGAGATGGACAGGTTCATGGGGCGCAGGTCGAAGTAGATCTCAAGCGGCGGCACCAGCAGCAGGATGAACGGGCAGATGCCCGTGAGGTAGAACGACGCCGTCACAAGGTACTGAATGCGCTGGTCGACGCTGAGGCGGCGGCGCGGGTTCATGGGATTGTGGGTGAGCAGGATCTCGAAGCCGCCGGTGGCCCAGCGCAGCTGCTGCTTCGAGTACGCCTCGACGGTCTCCGGCGCATCGCCCACCGCGAGCACCGTGGGGATGTACACGGAGCGCCAGCCGCGCTCATGAAGGGTGAGCGAGGTCCACACGTCCTCTGACTTCGAGTTGGTGTACATGCCGCCGATGTCATCGATCGCCTTGCGCCGGAACACCACATTGGTGCCTACACAGAAGGCGGCATTGAAGCGGTTCCGTCCGGGCTGGATGAAGCGGTAGAAGACGGCCTGCATGTAGGCGGCGCCGCGAGCGATGGTGGTGTGGAGGTTGCCGTAAGTCTGCGGGGTCTGCACAAAGGCGACCTTGGGATCCACGAAGAACGGCAGCGTCTCCACCAGGAAGTCCGGGTGGGGCACGAAGTCCGCGTCGAAGATCGCGAAGAAGTCCCCCTTGGCGAGCGTGAGCGCATGATTGACGTTTCCCGCCTTCGCGCCGCCCGAGCTGAGCCGGCGCACGTAGCGCGCTCCCTCCTCGCTCGCCATCTCGCGCACCTCGTCGCTGCGGCCGTCATCGAGTACCCACGTGCGATGCCGGCCCTTGATGGCGACTGCCGCGCGCACCGTGCGGCGAATCACGTCGATGTCCTCGCCGTAGACGGTCACGAAGACGTCCACGTAGACGCGCTGATCATCGATCTGCAGCGGCCACTCCTGCGGCTGCCCCGCGCTTGCGCGGCCGAACAGCAGCCGCCTGGTGCGGTGATACGCGAAGTCGCGAGGGTCGACGCTTCCCGCGAGGATGGTCCACATCGCGAGCAGCGCGTGGCCCACGAGGATGCTCTCCGCGCCGATGACCATCACGTAAGGAAGCAGGTCGCCGCGGTTTGCGGGATTGAGCAGGAAGCCCGAGTACACGAGGATTCCCAGCGTCGAGACGAGCACCAGCAAGGTCATGACCGGCGAGTGCGCGCCAGTTCGTTCGTGGTCCGCCATGTGATTCCCCCATGGATCTTGAGGGGGAGCGAACCGCTCCCCCGGAAGGTGTGGTTCGACGACTTTGGCGGTGGCGCATGAGCGCCCTGCGTGCTGCCGGATTGCCCGGCTCTTTCGAGCGTAAGTCGGTTCTGGGGCTCGTGGGTAACAGGTGTGTTAACTCTTTCCGACCCCCGCCCGCCCCTCCTCGCGGCCCTCCTCCACACAAATTGCCGTGCCGACCGAGCGGTCAGAACTGTGTGCCCTGGTAGAAGCCCCGGGCCTGTGAAGCGACAGGCGAAATGTGTGGAGGAGGGCCGCGGGGAGGCCGACGCTGGGTCCAGCTGGGAGGCCGACGCTGGGTCCAGCTTGCCCGCCCCGCTCAGATGCTGAGGTAGCCGTCGACTCCGGTTCCGGGGGTCGCGGCGCGAGCGGTGCCCGCGGCAAGGGTGTTGCCGTCCTGCGGGTCCACGAGGCAGAACGCTCCCGTGCGGCGGTGCTTGTCGTAGTCCTCGATCGCGAGCGGCTGCGCGAGCTGCAGCGTCACCACACCAATGTCATTGAGTTCAAGCTCATCACCGGGCACGATCGACGCGTCAAGCGTGCCACCCGGCAGCGTGACATCGAGCTTGCCGTCGATGCCCACGACCATCGCCTGCACCAGCGCCGATCCGTGCTGCACGAGCACGCGGTCGCGCAGTCGCAGCGGCCGCTCGGCGAGCCAGGCGACATGCGCCGCGAAGTTCTTGACCGGAATCGCCGCGTCACCCGCGGCGCTCAGCAGATCCCCGCGCGCCACGTCCACGTCGTCTGCCAGCCGCAGCGCGACGGAGGCGCCGGCGGGAGCCTCGGTGAGTGGGCCGTCGGCCGTATCGATGCCCGCGACCGTGGTGACGCGACCGGACGGCTGCACCGTCACCGCATCGCCAACGCGCACCGTGCCCTCGGTGACCTGGCCGGCGTAGCCGCGGTACTCGCGGTACTCGGGAGAGATCGCGGCGTCCTGGGGGCGCAGCACGTACTGCACAGGGAGTCTCCAGCCGCCCGACGCTGCGGCCGCCAGATCATCGGCGCTCGGCAGGGTCTCGAGCAGGTCGAGCACCGTAGGGCCGTCGTACCACTGCGTGCGGGCGGAGCGCTCCACCACGTTGTCGCCCACGAGCGCGCTGACGGGCACCGCGATCGCATCGGGAAGCCCGAGCTTGGCCGCGTGCTCCTCGACGTCCTTCGCGATTGCCAGGAACGGCTCCTCCGCATAGTCGACGAGGTCGATCTTGTTCACCGCGACGATCACGTGGGGAACGCGCAGCAGCGCGGCGACCGCGAGGTGGCGGCGAGTCTGCTCCACGACGCCGTAGCGGACGTCGACGAGCACGATGATCGCGTCAGCCGTCGAGGCGCCGGTCACGGTGTTGCGGGTGTACTGCACGTGGCCGGGGCAGTCGGCAAGGATGAAGGTGCGCGCGGGGGTGGAGAAGTAGCGGTAGGCGACGTCGATGGTGATGCCCTGCTCTCGCTCGGCGCGCAGGCCGTCCGTGAGCAGCGCGAGGTCCACCGTCTCCGCGCCGCGAGCCTTGGACACGCGCTCGACGGCTTCATAGGCGTCGGCGAGGATCGACTTGGTGTCGTACAGGAGGCGACCCACCAGGGTGGACTTGCCGTCGTCGACAGAGCCGGCGGTCGCGAAGCGCAACAGCGAGGTGGTGCGGGTCTGGGAGTCGGGGCGTTCCTCAAGCGTGGCGGTCATCAGAAGTACCCCTCCTTCTTGCGGTCCTCCATGGCGGCCTCGCTGAGGCGATCGTCGGCGCGGGTTGCGCCGCGCTCGGTGAGCCGCGTCGCCGCGACCTCCGCAATGACGTCCGCGACCGTGGTCGCGGTGGACTCCACCGCACCCGTGCAGGACGCGTCGCCAACGGTGCGATACCGAACAGACTTCGTGACCACAGCGTCGGACTCCTTCATGGGGACCGCCGGGTGAGGCGTGAGGAGCATTCCGTCGCGCTCGAAGACCGGCCGCTCGTGGGCGAAGTACAGGGTGGGCAGCTCGATGTTCTCGCGCTCGATGTAGCGCCACACGTCGAGCTCGGTCCAGTTGCTGAGCGGGAAGACGCGCACGTGCTGGCCGGGCAGATGGCGCGGGTTGTAGAGGTTCCACAGTTCGGGGCGCTGATTGCGCGGGTCCCACTGGCCGAACTCGTCGCGCAGCGACACCACTCGCTCCTTGGCGCGGGCCTTCTCCTCGTCGCGGCGTGCGCCGCCGAACACCACGTCGTAGCCGTGACCCGTGATCGCGTCGAGCAGCGGCACGGTCTGCAGCGGATTGCGGGTGCCGTCGGGGCGCTCGCGGAGGCGGCCGTCGTCGATGTAGTCCTGTACGGAAGCGACCTGCAGCCGCAGGCCCAGTCGCTCGACGGTCGCATCGCGGAACGCGATGACCTCATCGAAGTTGTGGCCCGTGTCGACGTGGAGCAGCTCCACCGGCACGCGACCTGGCCAGAACGCCTTTGTCGCGAGGTGCAGCACCACCACGGAGTCCTTGCCGCCGCTGAACAGGATGACCGGCTTGCGCGCGGTCGCGACGGCCTCGCGAATGATGTGGATGCCTTCAGCCTCGAGGGCGTCGAGCGTCGTGCGAGCAGGGGAGGCGGTGTCGATGCTCACGTGTGGATCCCGCATTCGGTCTTGTCGGTTCCCGCCCAGCGGCCGGAGCGGGGGTCCTCGCCGGGGGCCACCTTGCGCGTGCACGGCTCGCAGCCGATGCTGGGGTAGCCCTGCGCGACGAGCGGATTCCGGGGCAGCCCGTTGGCCGTCTGGTAGATCTCCACCTGGAAGTCGTTCCACGTGGCGAGAGGGTTGATCTTCACGAGTCCGTGCTTGTCATCCCATGTCACCACCGGCATATTCGCGCGAGTGATCGCGTCGACGCGGCGGGCACCAGTGACCCACGCGGCGTAGCCCTTGAGTGAGTCAGCGAGCGGGTCCACCTTGCGCAGAGCGCAGCACAGCCCAGGGTCGCGAGCGAACAGGTCCTTGCCGTACTGCGCGTCCTGCTCCGCGACCGACTGCTTGGGCGTGACGTTGACGATCGTGATGGGGAAGCTGCGCGCCGCAACCTCTCGCGTCTCGATGGTCTCCTTGAAGTGGTAGCCGGTCTCGAGGAAGAGGATGTCCACGCCGGGCAGCCGCTTGCCGAACATGTGGGGAAGGATCGTGTCCTGCATGGACGACGCTACGGCCAGGTTCTTCCCGAACGTCGCCACTGCCCAATCGGCGATCTCGTCGGCCTTGGCGTCCTCGAGGCGTGCGTTCACCTCGGCGCAGGTTTCGGCATTCCACACGGTGGGGTTCGCGGCGATGATTTCAGCGGTGGTGAGTGAGGAGGTCACTTGATGAGCTCCTCTTCGACTCGGAAGGCCCAGTCGGCGAAGGTCTCGCCCTCCTCGCGAGTGGCGAGGTAGTTCCTGGTGACGCGCTCGACGTAGTCGGGCATGCCGTCGGCCTTGACCTTGTGTCCACGGATCTTGCGACCAAAGTCGTTGTCGTCCCCGCGGCCCAGTCGGCCGCCAAGGTGCACCTGGAAGCCCGGCACCTGCTCGCCGGTCTCGTCGTCGAGCACGAGCTGTCCCTTGAAGCCGATGTCCGCGATCTGCACGCGGGCGCACGAGTTGGGGCAGCCGTTGACGTGGACGGTGATGGGGGAGTCCAGCGTGGGGAAGATGTCATCGAGCTTCTTCACGACCTCGCGGGCCGTCGCCTTGGTCTCGACGATTGCCAGCTTGCAGTACTCGATGCCCGTGCACGCGATGACGTTGCGGTGGAACTCGCCGGGGCTGGATTCGAGCTCGAGGGCGCGCAGCCCGTTGACCACGTCGTTCACCTTGTCCTCAGGAATGTCGAGGATGAGGATCTTCTGCAGCGGCGTGAGGCGGATGCGATCGGAGCCGGCAGCCTCAGCGATGTCAGCGATCTTCAGCAGCTTGGAGCCGGAGATGCGTCCCGCGACGGGTGCCACGCCCACGTAGTAGCGGCCGTCCTTCTGCTCGAAGATGCCCACGTGGTCACCGCGGTTGGCGGGAGTGGCAAGCTGCGGCGCGGGTCCCTTGGGAAGCTCGTACGTGAGGTACTCGTCCTGGAGCACCTGAAGGAACTTCTCCGGTCCCCAGTCCTTGACGAGGAACTTGAGGCGAGCGCGGTTGCGCAGGCGCCGGTAGCCATAGTCGCGGAAGATGCTGGCGACGCCCTTCCACACCTCGTGCGTCTTCGAGGGCTCGACGAAGACGCCCAGGCGGTGGCCGAGGAAGGGATTCACGGACAGTCCGCCACCAACCCACAGGTCGTAGCCGATGCCGAGCTCCGGGTGCTCCACCGCGCAGAACGCGATGTCCTGCACCTCGTGAAGGATGTCCGGAACGGGCATGCCGGTGAAGGCGGTCTTGAACTTTCGCGGCAGGTTGGAGAACTCGGGGTCGCCGATGTAGCGATCCACGATCTCGCGGATCTGCGGCGTGGGGTCGATGAGCTCCTCTTTCGCGACTCCCGCGACGGGGGAGCCGAGGATGACTCGCGGCACATCGCCGCACGCCTCTTCGCTCATGAGGCCGACTGCCTCGACGCGACGGAAGATCTCTGGGACATCCTCGATGCGCACCCAGTGCAGCTGGATGTTCTGGCGGTCGGAGACGTCGGCGGTGTCGCGGCACATCGTCTCGGAGATCTCGCCGATGGTGCGCGCCTGAGCCACGGACAGCTGGCCGCCGTCCGAGCGGATGCGCATCATGAAGTACTCGTCGTCCAGCTGGTGAGGCTCGAGGATCGCGGTCTTGCCGCCATCGATGCCGGGCCGACGCTGGGTGTACAGACCCCACCAGCGGAACCTTCCGCGCAGGTCGCCTGGGGGGATCGACCAGAAGCCCCACTTCGAGTACATCGTCTCGATGCGCTGCCTCACGAGCAGCGGGTCACCGGTGGACTTCATCTCCTCGTTGGGGTTGAGGGGAGTGCGGTCTCCGAGTGCCCACTGGCCATCCTTGTTGACGGTGTCGCGACGAGCGGCAGCCTCGCGGGTGCGGATCAGTCGCGCCTCCTCGCGGTGGCGACGACGCTCCTCCGCCTCGGCGGCAGCCTTGGCGGCATCGGGGTCGACGCCGGCCGCGGGCGCGCTGCGCTCCGCCTGGCTGGTCTCGGTGGGTGAACTCACCGATGCTCCTCGCGTTGTGTGGGGGCACCCGTCGACTCAGGCTGGGGCCTGGTGCAGCCGAGCGCCCTGGTCGAATGGGACGGACCGTGGGCGTTCACGGCATGGGACACATGACGACCGCGTAGGCGCACCTCGCCGAGGCGTTGCGGGTGCGCTGGCTGACGGTCATGGCCGCAAGTGTGACACGGGAACCCGGATACCACTACCCCAATCCCCCTATGTTTGGTGGGGTATGAGGTATATCTCGATGCCTCTAGGGGTTGCAGGATCTTAGGGTGTCGGTGCCTCCGCCTCCGCTGCAGTCGTCCTTGCCCGCGTCACCCTGCACGTGGTCATCGTCATCGTTCCCACGGAGCCAGTCGTCACCGTCTCCACCGTAGATCTTGTCGTCGCCCGTCCCTCCTTCGATGCGGTCGTTTCCGAACGAACCTTCGAGGCGGTCGTTCCCGCCATTGCCGCGAATGCGGTCGTTGCCGCCGCCTCCCGCAATGGTGTCCTTGCCGTTCGCTCCGTGGAGGATGTCGCCGCGACTGCCCCCTGACAGCCTGTTGGAGTTGGTCTCAGAACCGGGGTTGGCGCCCAGAGCCGCGTTGAGTTCCGCGATGCTGCCTTCGAGCAGCGCGTTCAGGGCCGTGCGCTGGCTGCGCACCGTGACGCCTCCGGCTCTGCCGGTGTAGGTGGGCGTCCCCGCGTAGGCGAGCAGGTTGGCGTCAGCAGTCAGGATCGCGTCAGTTCCGGGACCGCCCACTCCGAGGATGTTCGCCCTCACTCCGTGCAGGTAGAGCGAGTCGTTACCGGAGCCTCCGAAGGCGCCAACCACTGCGTCGGTGGGCGATCTGCCAGCGTCCACGTAGATGAAGTCATCACCACCGCGGCCATCGATGTAGATGTGTTGGCAGTCGCAATACCCGGGGCTGCTCGTGGCGTAGACCGTGTCGCCGCCATTGCCAAGTTCCATGTCGATCCTTGCGGCGTTGACGTTGTACTCGACAGGGTTGCTCGTGGGGTTGGTGGCTTCAACAACCTCAAAGCCGGTTGCGCTGACCTGGTCGCCGCCAACGACCTCGAACGTCGTGTACCACTGGGGAGCTGTGATGGTCGCGCACACTGCATCGGAGCCGCCCGACTGCTTCGCCACGCCATCAAACGTGACGCGAATCGTCACGTGGTCGTCGGCACCGTCCAGGTCGATCAGCACGACGTCCGACTTGGTGGTTCCCACCAGCTGATACGCCCCATTGGAGAAACTCAGATCCTCGATGTCAGTGACCACCTTCGTTGCCGTGCGCCCAAGGCAGGTGGGCTTTGCCGCGTGCGCGGGCACCGCGACGAGCGTGAGGGATGCCGCGGCAGCGAGGATGGTGGCGGCGCTGATGAGCTGTGGGTATGAGGGCACTAGAGGTCTCCAAGTTTCGTGGTCTCGTTGCCAAGCTCGCGGCGCCGCCCGGGGACTGCGGCGCCGCGCGCCTGGCTGAGGGTGCTCCAGGAACTTCCTGGAGTTCGCCGCTGCCGGCATCGGCTGAGCACTCATCTATGCGCCGCGCACCGTGCGAGGGGAGTCCTCCGATGCGCGGCCAGTCGTCATCGACCGCCCGCAGATGAGTTCCATCCGATGCCGCCCTCGACGCGGGCATCTCGCCTGAGCGAGACATCTGATGAGCGCACCCCCACTGCCCGGGCCCTTCCCGAACCGGCCACATGGAGGTGACTGCCAGCCGGATCCTGAGAAAGGGACTTGGACGGTTGTGCGATCAACGACACTTCCTCTCTCAGGTCCGGTGGCAACGACGCCGACGCTATGAGGGCTTTGCGACCCCTTCAAGGCCGGTCGCCGGGTTGGCAACACCCGCCGAACGCGACCTGCGAGGAGGAGGCGAGAGCAGCGTCGGGCACCGCCGAAAACGGGAGAAACCGGGCGCCTGCAAAGTTTTCACTCGAGTTCAGCAAGGGAGCGCCAAGGATTTCGTGCGCGGCTCAGCACAACGCAGCGGACATCTGAAACGTCACGCAACATAGGCACGCACAACACTCGGGGCGTGCGGCGGGCGCTCGCGTGGACGCTCGCGGCGCAAAGGCGCACAATCCGGCTAGTGAATTCAACGCGAGTTTCACGACTTGCAAGGGGGCAAGGATGTCTCAGGGCGCACGCAAGGTCATGCTTGCGGACGTCGCCACGCGTGCGGGAGTGAGCGTGGCCACCGCATCACTCGCGCTGCGCGGAGCCGCGAGGGTGACGCCCGCGACGAGGGAGCGAGTGCGGGCCGCCGCGCACGAGCTCGGCTATCGCCGCGCGATCGACGCCGACTCCACCGATTCCCGGCCTGCGCTGCGCATCGGGGTGATTGCCGCCGCGCCGCTCGAGGAGCTGCTCGACGACCCGTTCCAGGTGATCGTCATCACGGGCCTCGTCGAGGCGCTTGAACACGCACGAGCGATCCCGGTGTTCCTGCCGCCGGCCGATGAGCCGCGGCGGGTGGCGCTGCTTGCTCGCGTCGAGCTCGACGGCGTGGTGCTCGTTCACAGCCCCGATGCCTCGGGCGCGGCGTGGCCCGCAGTGGTGCGAAGGGCTCTTCCGCTCGTGTGCCTCGAGGCTCCCAACGATGGCAGCGTGCCCGGAATCCATTGGCGCGACGAGGACGCCATGCGCCACCTGTGCGAGAAGATCCTTGCGCACGGCCATCGCGAGGCGGTGGTGGTGACGCTGCCCTTTGGCGGCCCGTATCGGCGCCACGGCTTTGTGCCGATTCCGCAGCCCGTGCGGATCGCCTCCCAGGCGGCGCGCAATCGACTCGAGGCCGTGTTCGAGTCTGGCCTCACGGTGTCGCGCGTGTACGAGACCGAGCGCTCGTCCCAGCAGGAGGGAGAGCGCGCAGGCGCAGCGATCGCCTCGCTCTCGACCACCCCGACGGTGGTGGTATGCCAGTCCGACGCGCTTGCGGCGGGCGTCATCGCGGGCCTCGAGCGAGAGGGGCTGCGCGTTCCCGAGGACGTCTCCGTCACCGGCTTCGACGGCCTCGACCTGCCCCTGCTTGCTCCGCGGCGCCTCGCCACGGTGGTGCAGGACGGCAAGGAGAAGGGCCGACGCGCGGTCGCCCAGGTGCTGCGCGCCATCGCTGGCGAACCGCCGGAGTCTGACGACATGACCCTCACGGTTCGCGACGGGACCACGCTGGGTCCGGTGCGCGCCGAGGCGGTGCTGCAGCCATGAGCGTGCGACTCAAGGATGTGGCGAAAGAGGCAGGGGTCTCCGTGTCCGCGGCCTCGATCTGCCTGCGCCATGGAGAGGGCTTCTCGCAGCAGACCATTCAACGCGTGCGCAGCGCGGCAGACGCCTTGGGCTATGGCGCACCCGCCGGACCCCGACCGCGCACCAGTCAGCGCGTGGGACTCGCGGCGATCGTGCTCAACGATGACCCGCAATTCGCGATGCAGTGCGGGCACACCGTCGAGATCGTGAAGGCGCTGAGTCGCGAGCTCACCCAGATGGGGATGGGCGTCGCCATGCTCCCGTCGCGTCAAGACACCGAGGGAACCTGCCCGTACCGTTGCGTCGACGCCGACATCGCCTTCTTCCTCGCAGTGGGAGAGCTGTCGCACGAGACCACCGCGCTGCTGCGCTCGCGAGGGATCCCCACCGTGCACCTGCAGTCGGTGGTAGGGGGTCCCGTGGCCGCGGTGCGCACCGACGATGTGGCGCCCATGCGCGAGCTCGCCGCCCACGTCATGTCGCTTGGCCACGAGCGCATTGCCGTGGTGACGCAGCGCTCTGGGGCCATCGCCAGTGTGGGGCTGAGTGACCGGCTGGATTGGCGAGACACGACGATCATCCACACGCGCGACCGCTTGCGAGGGCTCGAGGAGGCGGGCGTGACTCCCGTGGCCGTGTACGAGGCGCGGACGTCCGCCGTCGCTGCCGGTCGCGAGGCGGGTGCGACGCTGTTCACGATGCACCCGCGCCCCACGGCGGTCATCTGCCTCACGGACATGCTCGCGGCGGGCGTCATGGTTGCGGCTCGCGAGGCCGGGCTGTCCGTCCCTGAGGACGTCTCGATCACAGGTTGGGATGGCCTCGACCTGCCGTCACTCGCTCCACACCGGCTCACGACGGTGCTGCAGAGCGGAGCGCAGAAGGGCATGCTGCTCGCCGCCTTTGGACGCGAGGTGCTCGCGGGCGGACATCCGCGGCCGTTCCATGTGCCCCAGCATGTGTCGATCGGCTCGACCACGGGAGGGG
>CALALQ010000337.1 GCA_937925595.1 uncultured Demequina sp.
AGAACTTCTGCTTCCCAAGCAGACAGCGCGGGTTCGATTCCCGTCAGCCCCTCCGCTGTCACGTCTCAATCCTGATCGGACTTTCTCAAGTTAGTTCGGACTGGTCCCGGACCCACACCGGACTCAATCCCTGAGATAGCCCGGCCCGGAGGACTCCCGCGGTTTCTGCCCGTAGCGGCCGCAAGGGCGCCCGAATCCGCTGACGTTCGGCGATACCCGTACTACGCGACGTCCGAGGCGGAGGCGGTCGCTCGGATCTCGCGCAGGGTCCGGACCAGTGTGTCGACATCAGCGTCAGGGAAGATCATGTCCGGCCCGGTCGGCGCATGGTCGGTGTACGGCGGTTCAAAGAGACGCGTGGGCTCCATCACGCCGTTCCGCGTGAGCTCATCAACGATCAGGTTCACGAAGCGGATCTGGTCGACGCTGAACTTCGTGTCGTCGAGGTAGTTCTCGAACGCTTCCATCGCGGCGGAACGGTCGAGGCCAACGAGTTGGCGGATGAAGATCCCGAGGCCTCCGCCGCTCTCGTTGGCCCATTCGATGTCGATGGGGCCTGCGCCGGCGTCGACGAGCATGCTCTCGAGCTCGGAAAGGTCGTTTGCGGTAAGTTGCCGGTTCCTGCGGAGGCGTTGGAGCGCGAGATTGTCGAGGTGCTGCCGCAGATAGGCCTCTGCCTTCGACCGGAAGCGCTCGAAGTTGGTGCCGGGTGTTGCGTGGGGAAGGGTGATCTCGACGCCGTCGCCGAGGAGGTCCTCGAAGTCGGTGTAGACGGGAGAGCGACGCGTCTTTTCGATGAAGCGGACCAAGCTACGGATCCGGAGTCGTGCGAACTCGAGCATCGGAAGCGTGACGTCGATCCACCATTCGTCGCTCGCGACGGACTCCAGCAGCACCGCCTGCTCCGCCACCGACGGGATAGTCGCCTTGCTCAGCAGCGCAGCCGCGATCTGTTGGACCGTTTCACGGATGCGTTCGGCGGCGATTGCGTCGCCGTCGAGCTGCGCGAGCTGACGGCGGAGGATCAGCAGGTCGAACCGCTTCGCGTCTTCATCGTCATCACGCACGGTCGAAGGCAGCCCGGCGACGCGGACGAGCCGCTCGGCTTTCGAACCAGTGATGTGGTTCCACGCATCCCGCTCGGCGAATTCCTCGACCGCTT
The DNA here is from genome assembly GCA_937925595.1 of uncultured Demequina sp. The sequence goes on from CALALQ010000337.1 coordinate 1,163, forward strand.
GACGGTGGGGGCGCACGACGAAGTTGTCGAGATTCATTCCCGCGACGATCGTGTGCAGGGTCGAAGTCGTTGCCGACCACAGTTCGGGTTCGGTGTCGCCGAGCGCGGTAATGAGTCCGAGACGCGCTTCGAAAAGCCGCTGCGAGAGCGACTTCTGGGTCTGGCCCTGTGAGCCGGGAAGATCCTGACTGAAGAACTCGAGATTGCCGCAGAAGTCGAAGACGAGGAAGTCCTTCTTGTCCTCACCGGGGCCGAACAGGTCGGGGCACAGCCGTGTGCCGCGTCCGATCATCTGCCAGAACTTGGACTTCGAGCGCACCATCTTGAAGAACACGAGGTTCACGACCTCGGGCACATCGATGCCGGTGTCGAGCATGTCGACGCTGATCGCGATGTGCGGCGCCTTGGCGGGGGTCGAGAAATCGTCGATGAGGGATTGTGCGTAGGGATTACCGTGGGTAATCACACGGGCGAACTGGCCCGCGTACTCCGGGTAGGAGAGGTTGAACCGCTTCTCGATGAACTCGGCGTGGTTCTGATTCTTGGCGAAGATGATCGTCTTGCCCAAGCGGTCTCCGCCGGCGACTTTGTACCCGCGGATCATGAGGGTCTCGAGCACCTTGTCGACGGTGTCCTCGTTGAACAGGAACCGGTTGATCTCCTCGGCTCCGACCTCGTTCGGTGGGCCGTCTTCACCCCAATCGAGCGCGTCCCACTGGTCTTTTTCCTCTTCGCTGAGGTCGTCGTAGCGGATGCCGGTGCGAAGGAACCCGCCTTCGAAGCTGACGCCGCGCGGCGGCACGAGGTAGCCCTCGCTGACGGCCTCATCGAGGGAGTAATTGTCGGTGGGCACGCCGTCTTCGAGGCGGAACAGCCGGTACGTGTTGTGGTCGACCTCGTCCTTCGGTGTTGCAGTGAGCCCGACCAGGAGTGAGTCGAAGTAGTCGAAGATCGCCCCGTACTTCGCGTAGACGGAACGGTGGGCTTCGTCAATCACGATCAGGTCGAAGTATCCGGGCCCGAACCTGCGAATGTCGTTGTCGACCTCGTTGATGAGGTTCATCATCGTTGCGTAGGTCGAGACGTAAACCCGCCCATCCACGCTCTTCTCCGTGAGGAGGTTGACGGTCGTTGAGCCGGGAAGGTGCGCCTTGAACGCATTCGCGGCCTGGTTCACGAGCGCCTGACGGTCCGCGAGGAACAGTACGCGCTTCACCCAGTTGGCCTTCTGCAGCAAGTCGACCAGCGCGATGGTCGTGCGTGTCTTGCCGGAGCCGGTCGCCATCACGAGCAGCGCTTCCCTCTGCTTGTGGTCGAACGCCGCGCTAACCGCCTTGATCGCTCGCGCTTGATATGGGCGTCCCGCGATCTCGGTGTTCACCGACTGGATGGATAGTTGCTGCTTTCGGGTGCGGCGCTGGATGAGCAGCTTGAGTTCGTCGTGCGTATAGAACCCCTGGAGTTCTCGCGGCGGGTACCCGCCGGCGTCATCCCAGAGGCGATGCTCGTAGCCGTTCGTGAAGAAGATCACGGGGCGCTGGCCCCACTCGCGTTCGAGGCAGTCGGCATAGAGCTTCGCCTGCTGCTGACCGATTTCCGGCGACTTCGATGTGCGCTTCGCTTCCACTACCGCGAGAGGCAGGCCGTCGTCGCCCCACAGCACGTAGTCGACGTACCCCTTGCCTTCGGCGTTGGGCATGCCATCGACTTCATACTCGCGGTCACGGTCCTGGTCTAGCGGCCAGCCCGCTTCGCGCAGGAGTACGTCGATGAAGAGATCGCGGGCGGCGGCTTCGTCGTAATCGCGAGTATCCGGCGCGACCGCGGCTTGAGCCGCCGCGATCTGCTTCCGCAGCGCGGCGATCTCCGCGTCTCGCGCGGCGAGCCGGTCGTCACGCTCCGCGAGTTCGCGGGCGTGGGCATCATCCTGCTCGCGGAACTTCTGCGCGAGACGCGCCACCTCTTCACGAGTGAGGGGCGCCGCTGCGTTGGCGCGTGAAGGATCGAACTCGGCCTGAAGAGGAACGACGTCGGGACGCGGCGAGTGGTGATAGGACACCCATACGACGACATGGAACAGTTCGCGCAGCACCCCGAGCGATACGTCGGCGCGGATCTGCCGGTTGTCGTGGACGGCCGTGTTCGCGATGCGCCGGATCGCGTTCAGCTTCTGGGCGATCGCGGGAGGCACGTGCGTGCGGAAGGACGCGTCGTTGATCCTGGCGGAGAGGTCGCTTCGGTAGGGCACATCCAGCGACAGCACGTCGTAGAGGTAGTCCACGAGGAGCTCAGCGACGCGACGGCTGTAAAAGCACGCCGAGCGCGGATCGGAGGAGAGGTACGACTCAGCGTGAACGCAGTCGCCATGCAGACCCGGCAGCGTCTCACGGACAAAGTCGAAGTTCCCCATGCGGTCAACCTACTGGTCGTCGTGGATACCGAAACGCTCGGCGAGCCGGTCCAGCGTGAACTCTTGCCGCAGCTTGCAGGCGCTGTTCTGGTTCGCGAAGAGCCCCTTCTCGCGGTACGCCTGGCTCTCGGGGACGACCTTGATCCACCTGACGGGTACGACCCACTCGTCGTCATCCTCGGTGACGGCCCCCGCGTGCAGGTAGGACCCACGAAGTGGCTGATCCGCGAGCGGTACGAGCGCGCCATCCGCCTCGACTCGGGCATCGGCGAACCGAACGACAGGGCCAGTGACTGCGCCGACACCGACGTAACCGGTCTGCGGGATGTAGACCCAGATGCGTGCGTTCTCCGGCAGCGCGCGAATGGTCTGAGAGTAGAACTTGCCACCGCCGGCAGAGACGAAGCCGAACCGGCGGGCGTCTTCCCACGACCGGTCGCCGCCGAACGACACGTACCAGTCGCGTCCGTTCCACGGTGCTCGCTTTGAGGTCGACTTCACTTTGGCGGACGTGGGTGCGTCGACGGATGCCGCGAGCCACGACCGCGCCAGATAGCGACGATCTTCGTCTTCGATGTAGGTGAAGAAGACTGCATTGATCGGCACACCGAAGGTGCGCAGGTAGGTGACGATCCGCTCCGAACTGTCATCGAGGACCGAGGCGACAATGGTCAGTTGCAGCTCGGAGTTCAGTTCGTCGGGCGGCGCAGACCCGAAGACCTCCTCATACGCGCTCTCGAACGGCTGACCGAGGTATCGGTCTGCGATGTCGATCACGTCCTCACGCGAGAGCGTCGAGACCCACGAGCCGTAGTCCAGGACCTGTGCCACGACCTCCCGCGGAGTCTTGTCGCGCTTGAGTTCCAGAACGTGAAGGTTGCCGTCACCATCAATCGTGAGAAGATCCAGCCGCTTGCCGTACGGGGTCGGCACTTCGCTGCCAATCACGAGTAGCGGGATGCCGAGCAAGGAAGGATCCTTCTTGAGGAACTGATGCAGTTCGTTCTCGGTCGGCAACGCAGCGGGTGTCAGCGGCCGGGGCTGCTGACCGTCGATGCGCCACATCCTCATCTCAACCGGCATGGGTCACATCTCCCCTCGGAATGCGCGGGATTGGAGCGATGCGAACAACTCGTCGTAGCGGCGACTTGCCGACTTGATTGCGATGCGGTGAGCACGCACTCTCTCGACCATGTCGGCGAAGCTGCGCTGCTCCGCCAAGGGAGGAGTGACGATCTTGAACTTCCTTATGTCGCCGAGGTTCACGGTCGGCTGCGCGACCCCACGCGCAACACCTGAAGCCTGTCGTTTTAACGCCGGGGACGCCATCTGGGCGGCGAGAAACACTGGATCGATCTGGGTCATGTCCGGTTTGATGTGGGCGATGTGACGCTGGAAAGCAAAGGGCTCGGTAGTGGATACGAGAGCGGGGATCCCAAAGCTGCCGACTGTCGAGTACAACACGTCCCCGACTTCGATAGGCGAACGTCGCGTCAGAGTCGCCCAGGTCTCGAAGCTAATGAACTTCTTTGTCCGAAGATCAATCTCGCCACTCGTGATATTGCTAACGAACAGAAATGGGACGCCGCCGTCGGTCCATTCCGGCGGCTGATGAGTGCCATCAGTGATCTTCACGCACACGTCCTGCAGTTCCGTCGTAGCCGCGAGGGAGCCGAATCGCGCCTGGAATAGCGCGGCGACCAACGAATCAAGGTGGGCGAGGACCTGGCGGCGCTTGGCGCGGATCGCGTCGGCCCGGTCGAGGATCGCGGCAATCCGCCGCTGCTCATCGATGGGCGGGAGGGGCAAGGAGATCTCTCGAACCTGGGCCGGTCGAGCACGCACCAGTGAGCCTCCTACGCCGGCGACTGTGTTCATAAAGTTCCGGTGGAAGTCGTCGCTTAGTAGAAAATGCCGCAGGTAGTTCGGGACGAATGCATCGCCGCGAAAGACTATCCACTCACCCGACGCGATTTGGCGCCGACCGTTGGCAGGCGCCACGACCCGGGCGCGACGAATGTGCGGGATGATCTTGGAAATCATCACATCGCCGGGCTGCACGATCTGCTTCGATGATCCAATTGCCGCCCCAACGACGACCTCGGGGCCGCCCTTGTCATGTGCGGGAATGCTGTATAGCTCGAACTCCTCGTCGGGGAACCTCGCGGGGTGGAGCGACCCGCCGCGTTCCAGCATGATGTCGCCGAGCTTCGCCGTCTTCACGACAGCATCGCCTTAAGCTCGGCGAGGTCGGCGGCGATCTCGGCGTCCAGCTTTTCGATGGCGGCGATGATGTCGAGCGGTGCGCGGTGCTCGACCTCTTCGTGGACGACTTCCTTGTACCGGTTGAGGGAGAGGTCGTAGCCCTGCGCGACGATGTCGGCCTTCGGCACGATGAACGACTGGTCGGTGCGGGCGCGATCCTTCTCGGCATCCCGGTCGCGCCAGCGTGCGAGCACGTCGGGCAGGTCGTTCGCTTCGACGGGGTTGCGCTTGTCGTCGAGCGAGAAGCCGTCGGCTTGCACGTCGTAGAACCACACGTCGTCGGTTCCGCCGGAGTTCGTCTTGGTGAAGAACAGAATCGCGGTCGAAACTCCCGCGTAGGGCCGAAATACACCCGACGGCAGTTTGACGACGGCATCCAGCTTCTGGTTTTCGACGAGCGTCTTGCGCAGGGTCTTGTGCGCGGTGCTCGACCCGAATAGCACGCCGTCGGGCACGATCACAGCGGCGCGCCCACCAGGCTTGAGCAGCTTGAGGAAGAGCGCGAGGAACAACAGCTCGGTCTTCTTCGTCTTAACGACGCGCTGCAGGTCCTTTGCGGTGGACTCGTAGTCGAGCGACCCGGCGAACGGCGGATTGGCGAGGATCAAGGTGTACTTCTCGGCATCCGCCGCAGCCCCCTCGGAGAGGGAGTCGCGATAGCGAATGTCAGGTGACTCGA
>CALALQ010000338.1 GCA_937925595.1 uncultured Demequina sp.
CTGCGTGCAGGTGAGGTCGATGACGAGCGTGCGTATCCCCTCCGGTGCCGTCGGCGTCGAATCGGCGCGTACGCAGGTGGCGGTCACCGCGTCCTTCGCTGCGGACCACTGCTGCCAGTCGCCGTCGGGGCGGACGTCGGCGCGGGTGCCGGATTCGGCGACGGCGAGCAGGTCTCCGCCGCGATATGGCGTGGCGCGGATCAGGGGGTCGGCTTTGCTCTCGTCGATCGCGGGTTGCCAGAACGGGATCGCGTGCATGGCCGTCCCGCCGCCAGGAGTCCGCGCCCCGATTTCACCGTGTGGCCGGCCTGCCCTGCCCCGGTTCTCAGCGTCGCGGCGGGTGAGGCGTAGGAACGTACGCCCACTAAGACTGGTAGCGTCACCGCGGTAGTCCGGTCACGGGCCAGCATGAACCGTGTCAGCGTGCTCGGCGCAGCCGATACTGCTGGGTTCGTGATGGCGCTCGCTGAAATTCCCCAGTAACGCTCATCGAAATTCCCCACCCGTGTGGCACCGCCCACGAGGGCGGGTCTCCCTCGATGCTGATGGTCTCTGACCACGCATCAGCCAGTCGAAGGAGACCCGCATTCTCATGCTGACATGGGAGGACGATGTGGAAGTACACGCCCTACGCAAACGAGGCTGGACGATCTCGGCGATCGCCCGTCACACCGGCCGCGACCGTAAGACCATCCGGGCCTATCTGAACAACGAACGCACCCCCGGGGTGCGCACACGCACCGAACCCGACCCGTTCGAACCGTTCGTCGACTACATCACCTGCCGGCTGCGGGAAGATCCGCATCTGTGGGCGCGGACCCTGTGCGACGAACTCGAAGACCTCGGCTACCGGATGTCCTATCAGACGCTGACCCGGCAGATCCGCGAACGCGAACTCCGGCCGGTGTGTGAGCACTGCGCGAACGCGACCGACCGAGCGAACGCGGTCATCGAGCATCCACCCGGTGAGGAAACCCAGTGGGACTGGGTCGATCTGCCGAACCCACCGGCCTCTTGGGGGTGGGGGTCGATGGCGCATCTGCTGGTCGGCTCGCTGGCGCATTCCGGGCGCTGGCGCGGGGTCTTGGCGCCGGCGATGACCCAGCCGCATCTGGTCGACGGTCTCGATCGCATCTGCCGCGGTCTCGGTGGCCTGACCCGTAGTTGGCGCTTCGACCGGATGGCCACGGTCTGTCATCCCGACAGCGGGCGGATGACCGCCAGCTTCGCCGGCGTCGCGAAACATTACGGCGTGACGGTGACGATCTGCCCAGCTCGGGCCGGCAACCGTAAAGGCGTCGTCGAAAAGGCCAACCATACTGCTGCCCAACGTTGGTGGCGCACCCTGCCCGACGACGTCACCGTCGAGCAGGCGCAGGCGAGACTGGACGAGTTCTGCCGGGTGCGCAGCGACACCCGACCCCGCCGCACCGCCGACGGACGCACCACCGTGGGCGCCCTGGCCGCCGCCGAAGCGTTGTCGCCGCCGCCGACAGTGCCGTATCCGGTGATCCTCACCGAGTCCCGGGTCGTGTCGCGGCAGGCGTTGGTGTCCTATCGCGGCAACCGGTATTCGGTGCCGCCGGAGTTGGCGTCGGCGCAGGTGACCGTCACCCGGGTGCTCGGAGCGGAGGTCATCGACATCGTCACCGCCTCGCAGATCACCATCGCCCGGCACCGCCTGGCGCCGGACGGAGCCGGGGTGATGGTCCGCGACCACGGGCACGTCCAGGCACTCGAACAGGTCGCGATGGCCGCCGCCGGAACCGGTGGTCGCCCGCACCGCCGCAAAGAACGGATCCCACCGGGACCCGAGGCCGTCGAGGCGGCACACGCACTGCGCCGCCGCACCACCGAGGCTGCAGCGTCGTCCGATGAATCCGATCCGGCGCCGGCCACCTCCGCCTCGACGGTGATCGATCTGTCGACCTACGAGCGGGCCGCTCGAGGAAGGAACACCCTCGCATGAACAGCACGCCGGCCACGACGGACCCGATCCCGCCGCCGAACACCAACGAGGCGGCCAGTCTCTACCAGCGGTTACGCGGTCATCTGGCCGTGCTCAAACTGCACGACGCCGCCGAAGCGTTGCCATCGGTGCTCGACCGCGCCCAGAAGGACAACCTGTCGATGACCGCCGCTCTCGAGCAGTTGCTGGCGATCGAGGTCGACGCCACCGAGGCCCGGCGGTTGGCCGGCCGGCTGCGGTTCGCCTGCCTGCCGACGCCGGCCTCGTTGGAGGACTTCGATTTCGATGCCGCCCCGAACCTGGACCGACGGCTCATCGCCGAACTCGGGACCTGCCGGTTCCTGGAAACGGCGACGAATGTGCTGCTCATCGGCCCTCCCGGGGTCGGGAAGACGCATTTGTCGGTGGGTTTGGCCCGCGCTGCGGTCCATGCCGGGTATCGCACCTATTTCACCACCGCCGCCGATCTCGCCGCTCGTTGTCATCGCGCCGCGATCGAGGGCCGGTGGGCGACAACGATGCGGTTCTTCGCCGGACCGACCCTGCTGGTGATCGACGAACTCGGTTATCTTCCGTTGCCCGGGGAGGCGGCATCGGCGTTGTTCCAGGTGGTTGCGCAACGCTATCTGAAGACCTCGATCGTCATCACCACCAACCGGGGTGTCGGGGAATGGGGCGAGGTCCTCGGTGACACGACCGTGGCCGCCGCCATGCTGGATCGGCTTCTGCATCGTTCGGTGGTGCTCAACCTCGACGGTGATTCCTACCGGCTGCGCGATCATCACGCACGTTCGGAGAACCTCCGCAAAGCCACCATCGGGACCCGGCAACCGCTACAGTGAACACCGCTCACGGGTGGGGATTTTCGTTGAGCACAGCTGGGGATTTTCCCTGAGCCTCATCATTCGACCGATGCCTTCGTCGTAGTCGTCGACGTACTCCCCCGCACCGCTGGTATACATGCTTCCGACGTGGTCGGGGTTGTAGGCCATGAAGACTACGTCCGGACGCCCGTTGTTGTACGCACGGAAGGTGTCGTAGTCCCACCCGTCGGGGGCGTAGTCATCGTTCCACTTCAGACGCGCGACAGGCACAAACCCGGCGTCCGCGTACAGCTTCGGCAAAACAGTGTCGAAACAGTCCAGTCGGCGACCACCGAGTGCAGCGGCCTGCCGCAGCATCGACTGCACGGCTTTCGGGTGGGCACAGTCCTTGTGCGCGAAGGCAGAAACGACCTCGTCACCCTTGAGGGCTACACCGGCTCGCCCATCATCGGTGACCAGCAGTCGCATCTGCCGGTATTCGTCCGTGTCATAGACGTACACCGATGCGGCGTAGGGGTTCTTGTCGGTCAGCTCGAGCATTTGGGTGCGGTAGATATCGGAATCGGCTGGGTTGAGTTCGTAGAGCGTGGGGGCCGACATTCCGGCAGAGGCGAGATGTTCGCGTTCGGCATCAGGCAGGGTGTGCTCGGCGACGTGCAGGAGCTCGTGTCCGTCGATCAGAAGCCGAGGGCTTCGGCTTCCTCGATCTCCTGATCGCTCCAGTAGTCCTCGATCTTCTTGCGCTGGTCCTCGGGAAGCTCCGGGCTCCACCCGTACTGTTTCCAGAACTTCTCGCGGCGTTGCTGCGTCATTGGTTCGTTGTTGTGCATCGTCGGGTCCTTCCATCGGCGTCTGTCCTGCACGGGCGTGTCGCAGGGCATCGGTCTGTTCGGTTCGTAGCTTCTCAGCATCGCGCAGACGCTCGGTCAACGCCTGCCGAGCGTTCGGATCGGACGTGGCCGCAATCGCCGCGCGCAGTTCGTGTTGACCGCCGGGCGTGGAGTCGTAGAGTGCCCGGGTTTGATCGTGGTCGGCTTTGGCGGCATCAAGTCGTTCGTGCAACCGCACGTGGCCGGGGCTATCAGCCAGCCGTGCGCGTGCGGTGTCGACACGGATTGCGGCTTTGGTGAGGCGGGCGCGCATATGTGGGGTGCACCGCGGGCCGGGCTTGGGTTTACACATCGTCGGCGACCTGCTCGGTGATCACGTCGATCAAGCCGGCGAGGGTGCGGCCGAGTTGGTTGACGCGCGCTCGGTCGGGCGTACGTGGATCTGCGAGGTAGATGTCGCGGCGCAGTTCGATCATCACCGACATCACCCGCTCGTCGCGGCTGTAGTGGCGTAGCGGTACGTAAGTTCCTGCATAAGGGGTGTTCTCGGCGATTTCGGTGATCTCAGTCAGGCAGGCGAAGGTACTGCGGGTGGTGTCGATCAGCCAGGGTGGGGTGTGGACGGGGTCGGTGCCGATGCACAGTGCCGGGCGCGCGGCGGTGGGATTTTCGAAGCCGGAGGGTGCTGCCGGGTAGGAATGCAGATCGATGATCACCGTACGTCCGCACAGGCTCAGGCGACGGTCGACTGCGTCGGTCACTGCGTCGGCGTAGGGGCGAAAGTAGTTCTCGAGCAGGTCGGCGGTCCGGGGGTACGGTTCGGTGCGTAGCGGGGCACCACTGCAGGTGTGGGTGTAGACCGCGCCTCGGCCGAAAGCATTCGCCGGTTCACTGGCATCGGGAAAGCGTTCGGGATCGGTCACCAGGCGCGACAGTGTGTTGATCACGGTCGCCGGTGCCAGACGGGTGTGATGCAAGGTTGCTGCCGCGATCTCGTCGGTCGCAGTGTCGGTGGATTCGTCGAGTTCGGCGGCGAGGTCGGCGTCGTTTAGCAGCAGGTCTGGGCGGAGGTCGAGGGGAATGGCTCGGGAGGCATGGGGAACGTGGAGCAATACCGGGCAGTGGTCGTCTCCTGGGGTGATGAGCGCGGCGTGGGGCATGTGCGTGTCCTTCTCGATGGTGGCTTCGGGGTCCGG
>CALALQ010000339.1 GCA_937925595.1 uncultured Demequina sp.
AGCCGACTGGCCCTGCGAAGCGCCGCCAGCGGCACGCGTCAGCTGAGCCGTCGCGTAGCGGAGCGAGGGGCCGATCTCGTCGACCTCGAGCTCGATGGCGGTGCGGTTGTTGCCCTCCTTGTCCTGGTAGCTGCGCTGCTTGAGCACACCCGTCGCGATGACGCGGGTGCCCTTCGTCAGCGAGCCAGCGACGTGCTCCGCGAACTCGCGCCAGATCGACGCGCGCAGGAACAGGGCCTCGCCGTCCTTCCACTCGTTCGCCTGGCGGTCGAACGTGCGAGGGGTGGACGCGATGGTGAAGTTGGCCACCGGCAGACCGTTCTGCGTGTACCGGAGCTCCGGGTCCGCGGTGAGGTTTCCGACGACAGTGATGGTGGTTTCGCCAGCCATGATTCGTTCCGTATATCTTTCCGTTGTGCCCTTTCGGGCGGCGAATCCGTTTGAGAGGTTCTCATCCGGTTGTGCCCCTTCGGTGGGGTACATCTTCTCTATGCGCGTGCTCTGAAAAAGTTGAGCCCGCGAGAAATCAGTGGGTGGAAGCGGCCAAGATGCTCCCTCGGACGCCTTCCAGCGCCGCCTCCGGGGTGAACCCGTCGCGGGAGGCCAGCAGGCTGATGGTGCCCGCCATCAGGGCCATGAAGCCGCTGATGACGTTGACGGGTGGGACGCCTTCCAGGAGCGCCTGGATGTTCTGCGGCTCCATCGGCGTGTAGTGGGTCGTGCCGTTGCGGTCCGTGAACACGTCGAGGTTCATGTACTGCTCGGTCAGGGCCAGCGCCAGCAGCTGTGTGTCACGGGGGTCGTAGTCCCGGCCGTACGTCAGCGACGCCGCGTACAGGTCGTCGAATGCCTTCTGGTAGCGGATGTCGTCCTCGATGTCAGCCATCGCCCGGTGGGTCTTGGAAGGCTTGGCGGGGACGATGGGGACACCCACGATGTACTCGTAGCGTTTGCGGGCCGAGGAGATGTCCTGCTCGTCGTAGGTGAGGCGTGCAGCAAGGCGCGGCATCTGCACCTGCACCTGCGGCTTGTCGTAGCGGGTGACGCCAGTGCCGGCGATGACGACCTTCTGCCCGGCGGGCAGGCGGTCAAGGAGCGCCAGAACGCCGTCCTCAGCCTCTTCCAGGGTGGGGAGCTTGTCGGCGTCGGGGCCGGTGAGGATGTCGTACAGACCGGAGCGCTTGTGCATCTCGAGCACGAACGGGATCTCATGCAGCTGGGCGAGGGCTTCCGGCGTGGGGCGGACGACGGTCTCGAAGCGGCCGAACTCGGTGGTCAGGTCTGCAGACATGAGGATCGCTGCGACCTCGAAGATGGCAGAGTTGGCGACCTCCGCGGGACCGTCGTCGTCTCGCACGCCGGGCCCCTCGAAGTCGATGTAGAGAAGCGGGTTCGCCTGGATTGCCATGGTGGTGTGTCTTTCGTGGTGTCGCTTGTCGGTGCGCGTCGTGCGCTGATTCATCCATGCGCAGTGCCCGCGAAAACGTGGGTCACATCCCTATGCACAAAGCAGGAAGCCCCGGTCTCCCGGGGCTTCCTGTGGGCCGTGGTGGTCAGGCGAACTGAGGCGCCGTCGGAGGGTCGTAGTGGACCGACGGGCAGCGGTGCGGCTTCCCGGCGTAGAAGTAGTTGCCGCACTCCTCGTGCTGCTCGACCTCGAACCGTGGCGCGACGCGCTTGACGAGGTAGTTGTACGCCTCACCGATGCTGCGCGAGTTCATCAGGTCGTCGTAGGTCTGCTCGTCGACGTGGTAACCGTAGACACGGCCGCCGAGGTTCATCACGAGCTGGTGGTCGTACTTGTTGTAGCCGACACCGCGGATCCACGAGCTGTCCACCTCGCGCAGCGAGGCGCCCTGCGACGCAAGACGCTCACGGCGGCGAGCGAGGATGTCACGCACCTCCGCCAGCGCACGGGTCGGGCGGCGCGCTTCCAGGGTTGCCAGGACCGTCTCGGCGACGTACTCGGCGTGCTCGGCGGGCATGCGGACACCGGAGACGGAGTAGCGGCCGTTGCCGTTGTAGGTCACCCGGACGTGACCGGTGATCGGGCCATGCGGGGTGTGGGCTTCGACCGGCATGTCGAACGTGCCGGCGTTTGACTGCGCGTACCTGCGGACAGCGTTGACCGAAGGCATCTTCACCTTCGTCTCCTGGCCCTCGTAGGAGCGCAGGCGAGCCTCGCGGCCGTCAGCGTCGAATCGGGGCATCGCCTCGTAGCGGCCGAGCTCAGCGATCGACTCGGTGCGCGCCCACCAGACGGCGGCGGATTCCGTGTCGGCGGTCTGGGCCTGCGGGATCGCCGGCAACCAGCCCATCTGGGAGAGCTGGCGGCGACGCTCCTCGAGGAGATTGCGTGCGCTGGCGAGGGCGGCCTCGTGCTTGGTGTTCTTGTACGAGGTGTACTGGCCACCCCCAGCACCCTTGCCCTTCCGGGGCGGGTTCGGGTTGGCCGAAGGCTTCTTGTGGTCCATGCCGTTCATGTACGCGGCTCACAGGAAAACCTGTGATCTCGGGTACATGTTTTCCTGTGACCACGGAAAGAGAAAAGGTGGGGCGGGCCTCTCTCCTTGCCCGCCCCACCCGGGGCACCTAGTCCGTCAGTTCGATGTAGGCGATGACGCGCCCGTCTTCTGCGGAGTAGGTGAGCAGCGGGGCCTTGCTGAGCCGGCCCTTGGGGGTCAGCAGGGCCTTGGGGTCGCGCAGGTGCTCAGGGATGGCCATGTACACGTCCTCGCGCTTGCGCGCGGTGGCGCGCGACAGTCGGAACCGGGGCGGACCGCTGGAGGCGACGACCTCGACGACGGACGGGGCAGGTTCCTCCTCGAAGAAGTCACCGGGGTCGTCGTCGGGCAGGTAGTCGTCGCTGTCTCCGGCCGCCGCCGCCGCCGGCACCTCGTCCGTCTCGGCGACGGTGAGGGCGGGACGGTTCAGCGCGGGAACCTCGACGTCGGTGGACAGTCCCCCGGTGATGGGGTCGTCCAGGTCGATGACGTCGATGCGGCGTGCGGTGAGCTGGCGGACCTTGACGATGGTGATGTTGCCGTCTTCGTCTTCCTGCTCGTACTCGCGGATGCCGACCTTCGCGGTCATCGCGACCGGCCAGCCGATGGGCGGGATGCCGATCTCGCGCTGCTCGGTGAGCTCACGGTCCCACATGATGCCGTCGACACGGTCGCGGGAGCCTTCCAGCACGATCGCTGCCTTCCGGCCGCCCTTGTAGGAGCCTTCGGTGAACGCGGCGAGCAGGCCGATGACGGTGACCGTCGCGCCCGGCTCGTTGGGGATCTTCCCGATGGGGATGCCTCGCTCCTCCACGACGCCGTAGTTGGTGGACGCGACCTTCGACCAGTTCTTGATCTGGTCGGCGAACACTACGAGCGGGTGGGTGCCCAGGCTCACACCCAGACGCTGACGCTGGCGGGCGGAACGTTCGACGATGCCCCATTCCACCTGCGGGACAGGGCCGGGCAGGGTCTCCTCGGCGAGGCGGGCGACCATCGCCAGGCCCAGGCGCGGCCCGAACGAGTCCATCGCGCCGGACTCGATGAGGCCGACCAGCACGTTGGAGGGGAGGCGCTTGCCGCTGTCGTCGACGCGGACCCGGAGGACCAGGTCGGTGATGGTGCGGAACTGGCCCGAGTCCTCCCGGTACTTCACGATCGCCTCACCGGCCGACGAGACACCGCCGACCTCCGCAAGCCCGATGCGGACCTTGTCGAGACCTTCCGGCTTCGAGTGGACGTCCGACAGGTTCACGTCGGGGCTGAGCACCTCGATGCCCTCTGCCGGCAGCGCCAGGAGCGCTTCGACGCGGCGGTCGCTCTCGGTCGTGTTCGCGAGGATGGCAGCACCGTACGCGCCAGGCCAGTTGGCCTTGAGGAACGCGGTGTAGTAGCCGAGGTAGGCGTACGCCATCGAGTGCGACTTGTTGAACGCGTACGCGGCCGCGCCCTCGAACATCTCCCACACCAGCTCGCCGGTACGTGCCTTGAACTTCGGCGAGTAGAGCACGCCGTTGTCGTCGCGGAACTCCTCGCCAAGCTGGTTGAAGAACGTCTCCTTGAGGGGCCCGAGGAGCTTGATGTCCTTCTTGCCGATCGCGCGGCGGAGGGTGGAGCGCTGCCCGGCGGTGAACCCGGCCATGATGGTGCTCAGCAGCATCATGTCCTCCTGAAAGGCCATGATCCCGTACGCCTTGCCGAGCTGCTTGTCGAGCCACTTCGCCTCTTCGGCGTCGTCGGTGTAGATGCCGTAGTCGACCGCTTCCTTGCCGTTCTTGCGCAAGCCGTAGTGCTCGGGCATGCCGGCGGAGATGGGGCCGGGACGGAACAGCGCGTAGATGGCGGAGAGGTGCTCTTCGTTCTCGGGCTGCACGTCCTGGATGAGGCTGGTCATCGCCGCGCCTTCAGCCTGGAAGATGCCGGCGGTGCGGCCTTCGCGAAGCAGCTGCCACGCCTTATCCACGCGCGGGTCGCCCTTGGTGGACGGGTGCGGGATGGTCTCGATGCTGAGCTGCTCCCCCGTCTGCTCGGCGATGTAGTCGAACGCCGTGTGCATGATGTCAAGGTTGCGCAGGGCGAGGATGTCGAGCTTGAGGAGGCCGAACTTCTCGCAGTCCTTCGAGTCCCACTGCGACACGAGGCGGATTCGCTCTGTGCCGTCCGGGAGGGTCTTCTTGTTCTGGCGGAGCGGGATGAGGTCCGGCAGGTACTTATCGGAGATGATGATGCCGCAGGCGTGGATGGACGCGCCGTTGATGATGCCGTCGAACGACTGGGCGAGCTCGACGACCTCGCGGGCCTCGTCGCCGTACTTCTCCATGATGCGGCGGAACTCGGCCGTCTGCGGGTTGTCGACATCCAGCAGCGCGTCGAACCCGAGGGGGTTGCCGCCTTCGACGGGGATGACCTTGGTGAGGGCGTTGCCGATGGTGGTCAGGCCCAGCAGGCGCGCGGCGTCCTTGACGGAACGGCGGGACTTGGAGACACCGACCGAGCCGATCTGGGCGACATGGCCGACACCCCACTTGTATTCGAGGTAGTCGAGGATGTCGTCGCGACGGTTGCGTTCGAAGTCGATGTCGAAGTCGGGCCAGTCGGCACGGCCTCGCTCGATGAACCGCTCGAACAGCAGGTCGTGGCGGAGCGGGTCGAGGCCGGTGATGCCGAGGCTGTACGCGATCATGGAGCCGGCGCCGGAACCACGGCCGGGGCCGACCAGGATGGGGGCCTTCGACCCGTCACACCCGTCCACGTCGCAGGTGAACTCGGTGGCGCCGGGCTCGCGGACCTTCATGTGGATGCAGGCGTTGGACTTCGCCCAGGACACCACGTCCCACACGATGAGGAAGTAGTCCTCGAAGCCCATGAACGTGATGACTTCCCACTCGGTGTTCAGTCGGTCACGGACCTCCTGCGGGAGCACGTCGCCGTAGATGGCTTTCGCGCCGCGGATGATCTGCTCGAACAGGTACTTGCGGCTGTCGGCGACCCCTTCGGGGAGAGGGTAGACGGGCAGGAGCGCGTTGCCGTCGGGGATGATGGTGTCCTCCGCACGGTCGCTGATGAGCTGCGTGTTCGCGCACGCCTCGTGCCACCAGTTGCGCGGGTGCGACGGGGTCTGGGCGGGACGGCCGAAGGTCTCCAGGTAGAACGCTTCACGCTCGACACGGAGGATGAACTCTTCCAGGACCGGGTCGGTGACCTCCCCGCCGTTCTGCACCCAGTCGAGAGCGCGCGGGACGAGCGTCTCGTCGAACGGGGCGGGACGCAGCATCAGCGGGAGCAGCTGCGTGTTCTCGAGCGCGCGGCGCAGCGTCATGAGCTGCGTGCCGCTCATGACGAGGTTGCCGTCGCCCTTGCGTTCGGGGGCGAACAGCCCGTACATCTCCTCGGGGGTGCGCAGGTGGTAGCCGGAGCCGGTGAACCGGTACCGCTTCGGATTGTCGAGGGGGCGGATGCCGTCGTCGGTGGTGGTCTTCCCGGAGAGGGTGCGCAGGGCCAGCCACGCGTCGTGGGCGTGCGCGTCGTGGTCGTGGGTGAAGTGGGAGTCGTTGGTGGCGACAAGCGGGATGCCGAACTCCTGCGACAGCTCCCACATCTTCGGCAGGGCTGCCGTCTCGACGCGGATGCCGTGGTCCATGACTTCGAGGAACACGTTGTCCTTGCCGAACACGCGGATGAGTTCGGTGAGGTTCCGGCGGGCGAGGTCCATGTTGCCGGCGGCGACGTTTCCGAGGACGGGACCGCCGAGACAGCCGGTGAGGGCGACCAGGCCTTCGGTGTTCTCGCCGATGAGGTTCAGGTCGCTCATCTGGTACTTCGACCACTTGGTCTGCTCGGCCGCGTTGTTGATGCGGACGAGGTTCTTCCACCCCTGCTCGTTGATGGCCAGCAGTGTCAGGTGGTAGTAGTTCTTCCGCTTGACGGCACCCTCGTTCTCGTCGGAGTCGTCGGCGAGGTCGCCACTGGTCTCCATGTAGGAGCGGACGAAGCGGTTGCCGAACGTGCCGTCCTCAGCGATCGCGAGGTACAGCTCGTTGCCGGGGATGAGCTTCACTCCGGCTTCCTTGGCGGCGCCTTTCGCCTTCCACAGCCCCAGCAGGGTGCCGTGGTCGGTGACTGCGCACGAGTCCATGCCGTGCTCGGCAGCGGTCTTGAAGACGCCTTTCAGGCGGGCGAGGCCGTCGAGGAGGCTTCCTTCTGTGTGCACGTGGAGGTGCGTGAACTTCTGGGTCATGGTCGTCATCCCAAGTAGTTAGCTCGCCCGCGGGGAGAGAGAACCCGCGGGACTGCGTTGGTCCTATGCGCGTGCCTCGCCGGGCGAGACAGCGGTGTAGAGGACGCGGACATCGTGGTCGAGGTTCTGGGTCCAGTACCCGCCGTAGCTGTTCGTCCAGAACGACTCGGCCGGCTCACCGTCGGCAAGCCAGGACGGGGCGAACGTGTACGTCATCGGGCAGTCCCAGCCTTCGCCGGTCACCTGGATGACGGTGCCGTACTCGCGGATACTCTCGGGCTCCCCGGTAGCCAGCTCGGTGACGAGGTACACCTCGGGACGGGCGCCGAGGATGAACTCCTCGCTGAACACGGATCCTTCATCGTCGGGGCTGTTGAGCTCGGCTCCTGCCCACACGGCGTCGTGGACGGCACCGTCATCGTCGATGTGACCCGGAATGAGGGTCGCTACGGCACGGAGCGTTCCGTTGTCCCCGTCGGGGATGTCGAACGTGACGATGGACCCGGGGGTCGTGGGCAGCGCGTGCATGAGGCTCCTGACGGCGCGGGTGAAGGTGGTCACCGTCTATATGCGCAGTCGCCCCCGGTTTCCCGGGTCACAGCGAGAAGGCCCTCTCGCAACAGAGGGCCTTCTGCGTCATTTCACCTTGGCTGTGGCTTTCGACGTCTTGGTGAGGGTCGTGTACCCCGTGCGGGTGTAGGTCGCCTTCACCTTCAACGTCTTCCCCTTGTCAGCCTTCCGAAGGGTGAACGTGGTCTTCGTAGCGCCGGAGACCTTCTTCCCGCCGACGTACCACTGGACCTTCGAGGTCGCACCGCTCACCTTCGTGACGGTGGCGGTCAGCTTCTTCCCGACCTTCGCGGTGCCCTTGATCGTGGGCGCCGCGGCGGTCAGCGTCCCCTGGGCGACAGTCTTCGTCTTCGCCGACGTCTTCGACACGGTGGTGTACCCGGACTTCTTGCCGGTGACCTTGACGGTGATGGTCTTGCCCGCCTGCGCCCCGGTCAGCTTGAACGTCGCGTTCGCGGCCTTCGAGATGGCCTTGCCGTTCGCGTACCACTGGTAGGTGAACGAGGTTCCCGCTGTCCACGCGCCGGGTGTCGCGGTCAGGGTCTTCCCGACCTTCACCGTCCCGGACACCGTCGGGGTCTTCGCCGTGAGGGTGCCCTTGACTACGGCCGCGGTGCTGCTGGATGTCTTCGACACGCTGGTGTAGCCGGACAGCTTCCCGGTGACCTTGACGGTGAGCTTCTTCCCCACC
>CALALQ010000340.1 GCA_937925595.1 uncultured Demequina sp.
GGCTGACGGCCGAGGTCGACATGAAGAGACGCTCGGCCGCCGCGGTCATCGTCTTGTGCCTGGCGAATGCGCGGAGGATCTCGAGTCTCCGCTGGTCGAACACCTCAGCCTCCACGTGGCTCCCGGGGCGCGTGCTCGCCATCGCGCCCGCCGCTTCACCGTAACCCACGGTCGGTCGGTCGACGGCTCCACCGACGCCAAGTGGTGCCTCGGGCGGAGTCGGTGCCCCGCGGTGCGACCCGGTCAGCCGCCGAAGGCCCGCTCGACGGCAGCCAGTGCCGCCGCACGATCCTCTTCGCTCATCGCGCCCGTCACGAACGCGGTGACCAAGGGCTCGAGCAGCCGATCTCGGACATCGGGGTCGGAGTCGACCACGAGCCAGGCGCCGAGCACGAGCGAGGCCGCGAAGGTGCCCAGCAGGCTCGGGTCGACGACGCACTCCATGCCGTCGCCGTCACGGATCAGCTCATCGGCGATCCGTGCCCACGGGGCGAAGACCTCGTCGGGCTCGGTGACGGTGCGGTCGACCGCGAGCCGCGCGGCGGCCCGGACGAGATCGTCTTCCGCGAGCAGCGCGCCGAGTGCGGCGAGGAAGTACGCCAGACGCTCGCATGACGACCCGGTCGTGGATCGCACCTCGTCGGACATGTTGCGGATGCGTTGTCGGTGTCCGGCGAGGATGGCTTCGGCCAGGTCGTTCTTCGAGCCGAAGTAGTGATAGAGCGCGCCCGTCGTCAGCCCGGCCTCACGGCAGACCGACGCGAGCGACGTATTGGAGTAGCCGACACGATCGAATTCTCGGGCGGCGACCTGGATGAGGTAGCCGCGCGTCTGCTTCCGATAGCGCGGTACATGGCCTTTGGTGTTTCGGTGGTAGTTCCCCACATGGGGATACTAGAACTCTGAAACGTAAAACTCAATACTGATACGCAAAGCGGTCGGAATCCGCTCACGTCGGGCGCACGCGTCGGTGGCCGAGTGGGGAATGCAATACTGATGTGCACGGCGTTAGACTCCTCGGGTGGATTCAGCCGCTGCCGCCTTCAACGGCGCCGTCGCCTTCGAACTGCGGCTCGCGCGTCACGACTCGGGCATGACGATCGAAGAATTGGTGCAGCGGTCCGAACTGAATCGCAGCACGATGCTGCGATACATCTACAATCAGCGCGCCATCCCCGTGCCCGCCCTCTTTCAGATCGCGGTCGCGCTCGATGTGGCGCCCGCCGAAATCCTGGCGCGGGCCGCGCTCCGGTCGCGGGATGAACGGCACGCCGAGCGGGCGAGGGGCGAGCGCGCTCGTCATTCGCGGGGCTGACTCACGCGCGCGTGATCCGTCGGCGGAGGAGTGCGCCGACGAGGAGCCCGAGACCGAGCCCGGCGAGATCGGCGAGCACATCCCAAGGGTCGCCCGCGCGCAGGGGCAGCCACGCGTGCTGCACGAGCTCCGACAGCACCGCGTGCAGGGCGAGCACCAGTGCGAGCCAGCGCATCCGAACGCCGGCCAGCAGGCCGATCACGCCGGGCAGGAAGAACACCCCGGCGTGCACGATCTTGTCCAGGCCGGGTATGGCGGGGCCGGCCGGCGTCGACGGCGCGTACAGCACCACGAGCTGCAGCAGGATCGCGAGCGCGAACATCACCCATGCCGCATTCCTGGCCCACGAGGTCATCCCTCGATCGTGGCATGCCGCCGCCCAGCGGCGTGCACATCCAGTGGTTGAGGAGGTTCGACGGGTAGACCTGACGTGTGGGCTCGGGTGAAACGGTGAAGCCGTACGCGTCGCGACCGCGGGTCGCGCACCACGCCGAGGGTGTCCCTGACCGGATCCCCGAATCGGGTGAGACTCTCGTCGACATGCTCGACCACGCCGTCGGGCGGTTCGGGCGCCGCACGGCCCTCGACTTCTTCGGCGCCGAGACGACGTACCGCGAACTCGGCGACCAGGTCGCACGTGCCGCCGAGGGTCTCAGACGCCATCGTGTGGGACTCGGTCGCCGACACGGTGGCCGACTTCCCACGGGACATCCGCCCTGGCCGGATCGTCACCGTCGACCTCACGCGGGCGATGCCGTTCGCGAAGCGACTCGCGCTGCGGCTGCCGATCCCCAAGGCGCGCGCCGCGCGCGCCGCCCTGACCTCGCGGCCCGCGGCCCGCCACCTCCTCGAATGGGAGCGGATGCGGGATACCAGACCGATCTCGCGACGGCACCCTCGCCCGGCACCCGAGGACACGGCCGTGCTGCAGTACACGAGCGGGACCACCGGCACCCCGAAGGGCGCGGTGCTCACGCACCGGAACCTCCGTGCCAATGCCGCGCAGGGACGCGCGTGGGTGCCGGGCCTCCGTGACGGCGACGAAGTGTTCTACGGGGTGCTGCCGCTCTTCCACGCCTACGGCATGACGCTCTGCCTCACGTTCGCCATGAGCATCGGCGCGA
>CALALQ010000341.1 GCA_937925595.1 uncultured Demequina sp.
CCGTGGTCGACCTGTTCGATGGGCAGCCGAAGGACGCGGAGAAGCTGGTCACGACGCTGCGTGGTGCAGCGGTACTTCCCGATTCGGATCAGGCGGCGCTCGACATTGATCTCACTCAGGAGGTAGGTGCGGTCGGTAACAGCCTCGTGCTCGATCGTGACCTGATCCTCGCGAACCTGCAGCGCGTGCAGGATCGGAACGGCCTTGAGGTCGCGCCGTCGCTCGCGGGCGACGCGCTCGACTTCGATATCGAGATGGAGACCGGCACCGGCAAGACCTATGTCTACCTGCGCACGATATTCGACCTGGCCGTCCGCTACAACTTCACGAAGTTCGTGATCCTGGTACCGAGCGTGGCGATCCGTGAGGGTGTCAGCACGAGCATCCGGCTCATGCGCGAGCACTTCGAGAACCTCTATAAGCCGCAGGGCATCACCTTCGATGCCTCGATCTACAGCGGCAAGAGCGCCGAGGAAGTGCAGTCGTTCGCAACGTCCACGAACGTGCAGATCCTGATCATGACGATCGACTCCATCCGTGGCAACGCGAACACCCGCATCATCCACCAGACACGCGACAAGCTGAACGGGCTGCGCCCGATCGACTACCTGAAGGCGACCCATCCGGTCGTGATCATGGACGAGCCGCAGAACATGGAGTCGCAACTCTCGCAGTCGGCGGTCGGTGAACTCGACCCGGTGTTCACGTTGCGCTACAGCGCGACGCACAAGAAGCAGCGCAATGTGGTCTACCGGCTTGACCCGGTCGATGCCCACGATCTCGGTCTGGTGAAGCAGATCGTTGTGGCAGAGGTGGCCCAGCAGGGCGCGGATGCGACGCCGTATATCAAGCTGGTCGAGGTTCGGCGTGAGCCGTCGTGGTCGGCCCGGCTGGAGCTTTCCTGTCGCAAGGCCGATGGATCGCTTGAGCGTCGGGTTGTGAGCGTGAAGCAGCACCAGGAGCTGTCGGATGCGCGCCTGACGAACAACCCGATCTACGAGGGCTGGCGCATCAACGAGATGAGCGTCGAGCCTGCCTACGTTGACCTCACCTCGCACGGTTTCCTCTACGAGGGTGAGAGCATCGGTGCCTCCACCGGCGCGATCTACAAGGAGATGATCCGCGAGACTGTTCGCGAGCACCTCCGCAAGGAATCGATGCTCCGCGCCAAGGGCATCAAGGTGCTCAGCCTCTTCTTCGTCGACAAGGTAGCCAGCTACCTGGGCGACGGCACGAACAACGACGACGCGAGCGGTGACTTCGTGCAGTGGTTCGACGAGGTCTTCGTCGAGGAGCGCGCCAAGTCCGCGCGCTACCAGGAACTGCTGCCTCAGGCGCCGAGTGAACTGCGCCGGGCGTACTTCTCCCAGATCAAACGCGGCAAGACGACCACCTTCCAGGACTCGTCCGGCACGTCCAAGGCCGACGATGACGCCTATGAGCTGATCATGCAGCAGAAGGAACGCCTGCTCGACGAGAACGAACCCGTGCGGTTCATCTTCAGCCACTCGGCCCTGCGCGAGGGCTGGGACAACCCGAACGTCTTCCAGATCTGCACCCTGCGAGAAATGGGTGCCGAGACCGAGCGCCGCCAGAC
Source organism: uncultured Demequina sp. (assembly GCA_937925595.1). The sequence continues at coordinate 1,598 of CALALQ010000341.1, forward strand.
CCTCGGACGTGGCCTGCGCCTCCCCGTCGCAAAGACCGAGGACGGGTACACCCGTGTCGCTGACCGTGGCGTCGCGACGTTGACGGTCGTAGCGAATGAGTCGTACACGAAGTTTGCGGATGCGCTCCAGCGCGAGTACAAGGACGCCGGCGTCGAGATCGGCCGGGTTCGTAGGGCTGAGTTCTCGAAGATCCCGCTGCAGGACGAGAAAGGTGCGCTCACCGACCATCAGTTCGGCTACGAGCGATCCGTCCTCGTATGGGAGCACCTCAAGGACAAGGGCTTCATCGACAAGGACGGCGTTGTCACTCCGAAGTTCCAGCCGAACCAGCTTGGCTTCGATCTTGGCCTGCCGGTCGACTTCGTCTGGGCTGAGTCGATCATCATCGAGCTGGTCGAGCGGGCGAACATCGGCAAGTACGTCAAGCCGGTCAGCAAGCGTCAGCCGCGCGTGCTCAACAAGCAGCTCTACTCCACTCCGGAGTTCGAGGAGTTCTGGGAGACGATCAGCCACAAGACCACCTACCGCGTCAAGGTCAAGCGCGAGCAGCTGATCGAGAACGCCCTCCGGGCGATCCGTGAAGCGCCCAAAATCGACCCGCTGCGCATCCAGGTAACCCGCGCCGGAGTCAAGGTGCTTCGAGGCGGGGCCAAGGGCGAAGAAGTCGGTACTCGCTCCGCCGATCTCAAGGGCAGCTATGACCTGCCCGACATCATCACGGAGCTGCAGGAGTCCACCTCCCTTACCCGCAAGACCATCGTCGACATCCTGATCGGCAGCGGCCGGCTGGGCGAATTCATCGGCAACCCGAACGACTTCACCGCGATGGCCAAGCGCGCCCTCCAAAGTGAGCTGGCGAAGATCGTGGTTGACGGCATCCAGTACGAACGGATCGCGGGCTCGGTCTACGAGCTGCGTGAGCTGCAGCGGGACGGTGAGGAGGAGAAGGAGCGCTTCCTCGACCAGATGTACAAGGTGCAGCACACCCAGAAGACTGACTTCGATTACGTCGTTTTCGACTCGGACGTGGAGCGGCAGTTTGCTGAACTGCTCGACTCACGTGAGGACATCAAGCTGTTCATGAAGCTGCCCGCGAAGTTCAAGATCGACACCCCGGTGGGCCCCTACAACCCCGACTGGGCGATCATCAAGCAGGAGGACGGCGAAGACCGGATCTACATGATCCGCGAGACGAAGAGCACCCTCGACGACTCGAAGCTCCGCCCCGTTGAGCTCGCCAAGATCAAGTCCGCCAAGCGCCACTTCGAAGCCATCGGCATCGATGACTACTCGCGCGCAGTGCCGGGAGCGTGGAAACTGTGACATCGTCGGTCGGTCAACGGACGCAGCTCTAACCAGGACCGGCTTTGGTCTCGCTAAATGGTCGGTGTTGGCTGGTCGACTAGCGAAAGGCGACTGGCAACCAGGATCCGCGCGACAGGACGCCGCAGGAACCTTGCCATCACATTGCATGCGATGCGACACGCTAGTCCAACGCAATGGAGTACAACGACGAGGCAATGGAAAGACGATCGAGGCAATGGAAGGACGGTGCACGCAGGCACCATGGGGTGAGCGAGCCCGTTTAGAGGCACTTCCCTACATGTACCAGCACACCAGGAAAATCCCTGGATAAGAGGCAAAACACAGCCTATCCTGGCGCCACGCGTGGAGGGCTGGAGCGATGGAAGAGAGGCGTCGAATCCCGCGGGGTCCCACAGGCGATCTCCTACGCGCTCGAGGGCACGTGCGACGCCCACGTGCCCTACCCGACGGGCGCCGAAGCGCTCGAGGCGTATGGCGCAGCATCCGATTCAACCGTCTCTCGGTTCATCGTCGACAACGGCGTCATCACGACTGACCAACTCACGGCCGGCGGCCTTCGCGTCTGGCTCACCGGGCACGACCCGGTCACGGGGGAGGAGCGCGGCCACCCACGGCTGAGCCCCGACGCCGACCTGCTGCTCGACGGCACGCTCAACCACCCGAGGTCGTACAGCATCGCCGCGCTGCTCCATCCCGAACTCGCAGCCGAGTTCGAGGCCCTCCAAGACCGGTTGCGGGACCGCATCCTGCTCATCTGGCAAACCGAGCTCAACGCACGCCGCGGACACGGCGGACTCATCCGCGAGACGATCACGCGCATCGAAGTCGTCGAGCTGCAGCACCGTCGCTCGCGCGCGCTCGACCCGCACATCCACCGTCATCTCTGGCTGAACATCAAGGTGCTCGGCGCGGACGGCAAGTGGTCGAACCTCGACTCACGCGTTGCGATGAAGCTGCACACGGTGGTCAACGCCGAGGGCGAGCTCGCTGCCCGCACCGATCCGGCCTGGATCGCCGCGCTCGCCCGTCACGGATACACGCTCGACCCCAACGGGGAGATCGCCGAGCTCGCCGGCGCCGTCCGACCGGTCTCGCGCCGGTCGGCGCAAATCGAAGCCAACCGCGCACGCCTAGTCGCGCAGTGGTCGGCGGCGCACGGGGGAGCGGCGCCGAGCGTGGAGGTGCTGCAGCAGATCGATCGACGCGCGTGGGCGGTGTCGCGTCCGAACAAGCCGGCCGATGTCGATGAGGCGTTGTGGGAGGCGCGCGTCCGCGACGAGGTCGCTGCGATCGATCCGAGCCTGATCGCAACGCGCGCGCCCGTTTCGATTGCTGCGACAGACCCGCATGAGGTCGACCTGGATCTGCTCGCGGCACAGGCGGTCGTCGACGCGGACGAGCGGTCCACCTCATGCGGCGGGAGGTTCAGCAACTTCGACGTCCGCGCGGGAGCAGTACGCGCGCTGTCGCGCACGGGGGTCGTTGCGGAGCGCGACCGGCTCGATGGCGTGATCGCTGAGATCACGGAGCGTGCCATGCGTTCCGTCTACCGGCTCGTTGCCGATGATCCGCCCGCGCACGTGAAGGCGTTCATGGCGACCGAGACCGTGCGCGCCAAGGTGCGTCTCGCCGGCCGCCTGGACGTGCTCGCCCATCCGGGGCGATCCCTGCTGCCGGGGGAGTTGCACCAGTTCGCACCGAACGAGGATCTTTCGGCACTGGATGCGTCGCAACGCGTCGCCGCGTGCGCGATCGCCGGCACGGACGGGCTCGTGACGGTGACAGGCCCCGCCGGCGCGGGCAAGACGACCATGCTGCGCGCTGCGTTCGCGGCGCTTACGTCGCAACGGCGCCGGATGCTCGTTGTCGCTCCCATACGGAAAGCGGCGTCGGTGGCGTCTCGCGAGGTCGGGGCCGCGGCATCCAGTATTCATGCCCTGCTCTCGGACCATGGCTACCGATGGGCCACCGAGGAGGCCGGCGCGAAGGTGTGGACCAGGCTTCGAGTGGCAGAAGTCGATCCCGGCACGGGCGCCGTATACGGCGGACCAACCCAGTACGTGTTGCGCTCTCGCGATCGGATCGTCGTCGACGAAGCCGGCATGGTCGACCTGCAGACGGCGAACGTCCTCGTGGAGCTCGCGATCGAGCAGGGTGTCGGGCTGGCCTTCGTGGGTGACACGCACCAGGCGTTGCCGGTCGGACATGCGGGTGCGATGGGTTCTGCGATCCGGCACGCGAACGCTGCGGTCGAGCTCGACACGGTGCACCGGTTCCGCGATCCCGGCTACGCGGCGCTGACACTGCGGCTCCGGGATGCGGGTCGCGAGCGTGCGCTGGTGGTTGCGGGCGAGCTTGCCGAACGCGGTCACGTCGCTCGGGTCGATCATCACGAAGCGGCGCGTGAGCGCATGATCGACGCGTACTTCGAGTGGCACGCGCGCGGCAAGCGGGTGACGTTGGTTTCCGGTACCAATGCTGAGGCGGATGCGATCAACGACGCCATCCAGCAGCGGCGAGTCGAGCAGGGCGAGCTCGACGTCCGCGTCGCCGCGTGGGGGATCGGGCAGCAGCGCATCCTCGTCGGCGACACCGTCCAGACCCGTCGCAACGACCGGCTCACCGGCGTCGAGAATCGCGCGCAGTGGATCGTGCGCGGCATCCGCGACGAGTACCTGTCTCTTGTCTCCGTGAGCGACAGTGGCGAGGTGGCGCGTGTGTCCACCGAGTACGCGCGCGAGCACCTGCAGCTCGCCTACGCGTCCACCGTGCACGGCGTGCAGGGCGACACCGCCGACGCGTCCGTAGTCGGGCCGGATGTCGACGCCGCGGGACTCTACTTGGGCCTCACGCGCGGGCGGCTGAGCAACGTGGCGATCGTCGTGGCGCGGACGGATGCCGCAGCCCGCGACTGCCTCGCCGAGTCGCTGCAACGCGGTACGCCCGAGTTGACGATGCAGGATGCTGTGCGCGGCCGAGGCAGAGGTCCGGCGCGCGGCGAGGAGTCGGGAGGCGGCCGCGGTGACGGGGCCGATGGTTGGAGCGCCGGGTGTGGGGCGCGGCCCGGGAATGTAGATTCCACCTGGTGCGATGGAGGGTCGATCGTTCGGCCGCAGGCTGCTTTTCCGTCTCTCGCCACGGTCTCTTGTCCAGCGTTTATCTACAGATGTCAAAGTCAGCGCACTGGGCGACCGGCATCCGCGCGCCGCGGCGGCTTGTGTCGCCAGATTGTGGTTTCCGCGGGAGGACTCGACAGCGCCGTCGTACGTAGCCGTCAGGTAGCGGCCGCTGCCTCGGCCCGTCGGCCGACGTAACGACGTCGCGCCGAGGATACAGCGCGCAGGGCCCCCGCTCTTTGGCTAGGAGGGGATCCCGTATGTCGGTCGTTATCGCAGGCGAGTGACGCGGCATAGTTGCAGGAGAATCATCGTTATGAGCCCGGTTGACATCCCGCCTCCCTTGTACATCGTGACTTGTGACATTGCGAGCGTGATGGACCAACCTGTCGAACCGCTCCTCATGGTTGGTGATTCGGAACCCATCCAAGCGGGCCTCTTCGACGAACGGCTGCTGCCAGCGCTCATCGGAATTCGCTACGCGCTGCACCTTCCGAAGACTAGATTCGACACCCTCGACCTGCCGCTGCGCGCCATCGACGCCGCGCAGGACGACCCCCGCAAGATCCGCGTGCTTCTGGCGCCAACCGACTACTTGAAACGCGAGGAACATCTCACCGCTCTGAGCTCCGTCTACGACTTGATCCTCGTCATCTGTCCGCCGGCCAGTCATGCCGTCGCGCGGGAAGCAAGCCGAAAACACGGATTCACTCTGCCCGCCGTCACCTTCGATGAGCTGTCCCAGGAAACGCTCGACAGACATTGGAACGATCTAACAGCCGCGTGGAGCAAGGACTGGCCCGGCACGTTCGCGCTCGACCCGGCAGCGCCGCGATGGACCGATGGTACCTACACCGGCGGGTCCGACATCTCCTTCAAGCGGATGGCCAAATTGCTGGGGATGCCGTCAAATGAGCCGACCTGCTATGAGGATCCCGCGAAGGGAGCACTCGATGTGCTTGAGCTCAGGATGCGCACCAAAGCACTCATCCAGCTGGAAGACGCTGGCACAACGCCGGAAGAGTGCCTGGTCGAGTTCCCGAAGAAGATGCGGGAACTCATGCCGTCCATGCGAGCGCGAGTTTCACTGTGCTTGCCGGGAGTCGCCCCTCGCTACCGGAAGAAGTCAGCTCGGCCCACAAGTGACGAACTCTGGTCCGGACATCCCGATGTCCTTAGCCTGCTCGTCGCGCACGACTCCACTGCTTGTGAGTCGATGGGTGTATTGCTGCCCGCGGTGCCCGACAGTCTTTTCCACGCTCTGGCTGCATTGGAGCAGCACTGGATCGATGGACCAAACCCAGCGAAGGTGCGAACCCTCCTGCGGAGACTGGATGTCGCGGCATCCAGCATGTGGAGCGGATCTCTGCCCGCCGTAGTGGGCAGGGCAACTAGCCTGCACGCCTTCACGAACTTCCCAATCGGCCTCCTGACTTTGCCGGGGGACACGGCTCCACTGGCTACACGCGCGCCTATCGCCTACCGAACTGTGAACCCGCTCACTCGCGCCCTGCAAATTGAACTTACCCCCGGCACCGGGGCCGATATGAGCGGCAATCTGCGGATACTCATCGCCGAGTGCATCCCGGAAAGCGATCCGGTCGGGTCCGCCTCGCGAGTCGCGTGGGGCGTTGCGGTGTCACAACTTTCGTCCAAGAGCGTGTCGTTCGAGATTCGGGAGACACTCACCTGTGACGATCTCCGCGCTGCCATCGCGGACTACGAGCCGTCGATTCTGATCATCAGTGCCCACGGGTTTCAGGACAAGGATCGCAACGTCGCGGGCCTTGTAGTCGGCGAGGAACACACAATCGGGGTTGACCTGGGAGAGATGCCGCCGCTGGTCATCCTCAGCGCATGCCACACTGGCCCCCGCGGAGGCGGCGTCGTTGCCGTGTCAGACATGCTCATCGCCGCTGGGGCGACTGCCGTTCTCAGCACTTTGGTGCCCGTGAGCGTCTTCCACAACTCGGATTACATGGTGCGATTCCTCGTCTACCTTTCCGAGGCTACACAAGGCCGGGAACCGGAAACCAACGTCATGGAGGTATGGCATCGCGTTCAAACACTGTCGGTTGTAACTGACATGTTCTACGGCAACCAGAAGCTCGGAGAGTGGGCTCACAAGCGAGTTGACGGCGAGTCGCCGACCGAAGAGTTCATGCTTCGCGCTTCGAAGGGACGGCTGAGGCCCGGCCACACTTATCAGGCAGCTGAGGACGTCCTGGTGGAGATCGCGGATCGTCGTGGTCAAGGTGACAAGGTGCGCGCGTGGCTGCAGTCCCCCGGCTACGTGCCGGAGTCCATGATGTACACGATGGTCGGCTACCCCGAGCTGATTCAGCTTCGCGACATCCCAATCGAGCGATGACCTCGTGAGTGCGTGCATCTCGCGGACGATGGAGAAGGGGTCGGGCACCGCGCGTGAGGTGAAGGCTGAGCGCGCACGGAGCATTGTGTCATACGGCATTACGAGGCGGGGGTCCGCGGGGGCATGGTGCGGCGATTCGCTGAGCTGTCGCCGCCCCCCCCCGCGACGTCAGGCCAGCCATCGCGGGCGACTCACCCGACCGTTCATCGCTCGAGCATCTTTGAAGGGCATCGGCCGCTCACGCCACGCCCGCGGATCGCGCACGCGGCGGCAAGGATTGCCCGACGCAACGGGAGTATTGAGGTCCGCCACCGGCGTGCCCTTCAGCAACTACGTGAGGAGGCATACATGACACGCGAAGTCAGCTCACAAATCATCTTGGCCGAGTGGCTCTTCGTGGAGACGGTAGACGACGTACGCCGGCGAAGCGCCACGCCTGAGACTCGCTCTCGTTACGAGCTTCTCGGCATTGCGCCGCTGCTCCGAAAGCTGCTTCTGGACGCGAGCCCGCTCGCCAACACTGTCCGTGAAGTCCGCCCGGAGATTCCTGTCGAGTTCCGTATCAGGCCCCGGACCGAAGCCGCCTACTTCGAGGAGCCTGACGGCACGAGACGCCCCCAACACGTTGAGCTGGGCGGGCCTGAGCTCAACGTTAGCGATGACGACGACCTTCCTGGGGTCAAACTCAAGCAGTTCCTGCGGGCCACGGTAGGTTTCATCCAGGGGCAGCCACTAACTGTGCGCGACCTCATTCGCTATTACGCTCATGTCGAAGGTGGCGTGCACTTCGGTGTTCCGCAAGGTCACGCCGAGCAGGTGCTGAACGAGTTCGCACCCGTCCTGCTCGGACATTCGACTGGCCAGATCGCTATCCTTGCGTACATCGGCAAGATCGTCGTTGACGCGCTGACGCCGCTGCACGAGTCGATCCTCATCTCGCCGATGATTGACCGCAGAATCCACATGCGCAACGATGCAGGCTACTACGACGGTCACTGGATAACCGAGCACCAAGAACGGACTCAGCAAGGCGCTCCTTAGAGCACTCTCGTCCAGCTCGACGCGCCGATAGAAGCGTTCCCAGGATCCGGCGGCGTTTCCGCGCGGCGAAGGGACCAGAACGAGCGCCGGTGCCGTTGCATCAATGGCGTTTCGCTATGTGGTTTAGCCTCCCGGCTGGCCCTAGTCGCGCCTGGAGGGTACGTCGCGCGATGCGCGCTCGCGAGTGGTTGCAGTCTCCAGACAGTCGGGGGTCTACGCGTGCGCCGTACGCGGGACCGTCGGCACCCAACCCACGCCGATCCGGGGCGCTCGAACAACATCAACTAGGCCGCGGCGGTACAGCGCCTGTGTCGGCCCCGTATGGTAGTAAGTACGTGAACGCGTTGGTTGTCGATCTCGGGGAGCGTGCGATGAGTCTTGTTACCGCTCAGGGGCGGCAGGCCCGCCAATATCTTGACGAAGAGATCGTTCGGGTGAGTGAACTAGTCGCGGCTGGAATCGACGACGAGCCGAAAGTCTTGGAGGCGCTAGACCGCTTCCGCTCAACCGCAGACGAGGCGATAGTTCGAGAGGCAATCTGGCGCCTCATCGACAGTCAGCAGGTGCAGTTGACGAGTGATCGGCGGCTGCGCCGGGTTGGTGCGTGAGCGGCGACCAGACAGACGACTATCGCTCTCCTGCAGAGCATGATTACGATCGTCTGCTGTATTCGTCCGCGTACCGGCGGCTAACCGGGGTCACGCAGGTCGTCGCTGTCGGTGAAAGACAGCTTCTTCACAACCGGCTAACGCACACGCAGAAGGTTGCGCAGCTTAGCCGCCGGATCGCACAGTTCCTGCAGCGGCGCTACGAGGCCGACGTGGACGTAGATTCTGCCGAGGCTGCTGGCCTTGCGCACGATCTGGGGCATCCACCTTTCGGGCATATCGCGGAGCGAGTTCTCGACGAATGCTGCACGGCGTCAGATGTGGACGGCTTCGAAGGCAACGCTCAGAGCTTCCGGATCGTAACGAAGCTTGCAGTGCGGCGCGAACAGTTGAGCCTAGATCTATCGGCGCGAACGCTCGACGGGATACTGAAGTACCCGTGGATGAGCGACCACCCGAACGCTCGAAAAAAGGACAAGTGGGGCGCCTACCTTTCGGAGCGCGACGACTTTCAGCAGGTTCGCACAGACCCCGACGACACATCTCAGAGTCTTGAAGCCGCGATCATGGACTGGGCGGACGATATCAGTTATGCAGTCCACGATCTCGAAGACTTCTACCGGGCGGGCTTCATTCGGCTCGGCAGCCTGTTTCGCGATGAAGTCGCCAGAACAGAGTTTCTTGCGAAGGCGCTTAAGGAGTGGGGCGGTGAGGATTGGTCCGCGGAAGCTACGGAGGTCTTTGACTTCATTAGTCGATTCGTTCTCATCGAGGCTGACTTCGACGGCACGGAGCGTAGCCGATCCGAGGTAAACCGAATGGGGTCGGCGCTCATTGGCAGATACGTTCTGGGAACGGAGTTGAACGCAACCGGCGGGCTCGAGATCAGTGAGGACCTGCGAAAAGAAGTGCACCTGCTCAAGCAGCTGACTTGGCAGTTTGTGATCAACGACCCGCCGCTGGCGACTCTGCAGCGTGGCCAGGAGCGTGTCGTTCGTGACCTATTCGAGGCGCTCACGGAGTGGACCGCGCAAGAGCGGCGTCAACAGCGCCTCCCGACTCGCTTACGGGACCTTCTGGAGCGCACTTCCAAGGAAGAGCACGTCTCTGACCGAGCAGCCCGGGCACGCGCTACAGCGGATTACATTAGTTCCCTCACAGAAGACCAGGCGCTCGATCTCCACTCGAGATTGCATGGCTATTCTCGCGGCAGCATTCAGGACACCTGGGTTGCCTACTAGGTCAGGAAGGGGCGCAGGCGAGTGACTCGGTCTGAGTTGATATTTGACCTTGCCGCGGCGGCGCTTGAAGGGGATGCGGCGGCCGTTCAGCGGTTGGCGTCAATCGTGGCGGACGAAGAGGAACGTATCGGCCACACGCGTGTAGCCGCACGTCTTCGGGCTCTCATTGACGCGAGTGATTTTCGCCTGCGTCCGGGCGAAGCCATTGCAGCACCCGTGGCTAGATCTGGTGCGAGCCTGCGGGTCGCAAATCGGTCTATGAGTGACGTCCAACTTACAACGACGAACCGGGATACGCTGCGAGCGCTGATTGTCGAGCAGCGCCACGCGCGCGATCTCCGGGCTGTCGGGCTGGAGCCGCGCCATCGCCTCCTTCTGACCGGTGCACCGGGAACGGGCAAGACTACCGTGGCCGAAGCTGTCGCCAAGGAGCTCGGCGTTCCGTTTAGAGTCATCCAATACGAGGATGTGATTGGCAGCTACCTCGGCGAAACTTCTAGTCGCCTGCATCTCCTGTTCACGGAAGCCGCGACGTCACCATCAGTCCTCTTTCTCGACGAGTTCGACACCTTGGCGAAGGAACGGGGCGATCACCACGACAACGGTGAGGTGAAGCGAGTTGTCAGCACTTTGCTCCTGCAGATCGACGCGCTTCCCAGCCATGTACTGGTCATTGCGGCGACCAACCATCAGGAATTGCTCGACCGCGCTGCCTGGCGTCGGTTCCAGGTGGTCATCGAGATGCCGCTACCGGACCTCAACGAGAGACGACAGTTCGCGGAGGTGCTGTCTAAGCGCGTGGGCCTGAGCGCGACCGCAGAACTCACGGCAGCGTTGGACAAGCAATCGAGTTTCGCGGACGTCGAGAACCTCGTGCTCGATGCGCGTCGGAGAGAAGTTCTATCGGAGTATCTGTAATTGATCACAGCGTTGATCTCACTTAGGGGGAAGTGTGATGTCGAGCGCCGAGGCGCAACGTGCCTACCCGATACTGACGGTCAGTACGACTGATGGAGGTGCGCGAACTGGACTGAATCCGTACTACCCCGGTCGTCAGGGCCCGGGAGGCGCCGCGCAGCGCGGCCGCCTAGCCCCTCGGTTTGCCGCTCTGCAAGCGGCGATGGCCAACGAGCGTCTACAAATCACGACCACCATCGACGGATACGATCCGGAGCTAGTGGTCGTATTGGAGGTCCGCGACTCGATCACCGACTTTCAGGCGGCCGTGCGAGGCATTTCAGGACTTGAGTTCTTGGCCGAGGTGGACGAGGGCGAAGAAGAACCAGACGAAGGTTTCACCACGAGAGATGGTGATCTTATTCCTCTCAGCTTCTACGTCGTGGCGCAGAACCAACGAGCCCTGCAACAACTCCTGAGCATGTGGGATAGATGGTGCTCTAACCCTTCCGTGACTTTCGACACCGGCCTTTATCCGTGGAAGCGAGTCTTTGACATGCTCAAGGACGTCCGACCGTGGAACGCGCAGGACCGACTTCAGGGCACAACGATCGTCGAGGTCTGGCAGCAACTCCTCAATGGCGGGGCTACCAGCGTCACCGGAGAGATCGAACTATGGTTTCGCGACAGCGCCAACGTCAGGCGAGAGGTCGAGGATCAGTTGCGTGCAGAACTGGCCGTCGCCGGCTGCGCGGTCGTGGATGCCTTGCAAATCCCGGCGATCGCATATCACGCCGTACTCGCGCGGTTCCCTGCCGACGTGGCACGACAGCTCCTTGCGGGCGACGGTGCAATCATCAACAATCCGCGCATAGCAGCCGCCCGGCCGCAATCGATCGGGCTGAGTTCCGCCAGACTTGCACCTCCGACCCAAGTGCCACCAGTGGGTGGACGCCTCGCCTCAGGTAGCCCTCTGGTTGCGATTCTGGATGGAGTTCCGCTCGAAGGTCATGATGCCCTCCGGGGCCGAATTGCGATGGATGATCCGCATGATTTCGCGGGACGGGTTGAGGCACGGCAGCGCGAGCATGGCACTGGCGTAGCCTCCGGAGTGATCTGGGGTGACCTGGCGCGCGGGGATGATCCGCTCGATCGCCCGGTCGTCGTTCATCCAATCTTCGTCGTCGGCGAGGGTCATGATGGCATCGTTACCGAAGCGATGCCTGAAGACCGGCTGCCCGTTGGCGTCATCCATCGCGCACTTCATCGAATACTCCGCGGAACTGCGCAATCACCGGCTGTATCCCCAGCAGTCCGTGTGGTTGTACTCGCGGCCGGACACACGGCGCTACCCTTCGGAAGTCGGGTCAGTCCTTGGGGGCGACTTCTCGACGCGTGGTCGAGTGCGCGCGACGTCCTGTTCATCGTCAGCGCTGGCAACTATCGCGGCGCGATCGAACTTGGCCACGACGCGGGGCTCGATCTCCTCGACGACCTGCCAGCGTTGCGTCAAGCTGTCCAACAGGCGCTATTTGAGAGCGCGCATGAGCGTCGCATCCTTTCACCAGCCGACTCCGTGAACAGCTTGACAGTGGGTGCGCGTCACAGTGATGCGGCCGATTATGCGCCCGCCGCATCCCTGCTAGATGTGATGGGGGATGAGCGCTTGCCCAGCCCGACCAGCGCGCTGGGTGGCGGATTCAATCGTCAGGTAAAGCCAGACGTATTCGCTGACGGTGGACGCGTGCATTATCGACAGCGTCTTGACGCAGATCACGTTCACCTCGAGGAGGCCCTCGGCTCAGACACCGCACCCGGCATTCTTGTGGCTGCTCCTGGGGCTGCAGGTCAGACAGATCGCTACCAGTGGATGCAGGGCACCTCGGCTGCTACCGCAGTGATTGGCCACGCAGCCGGCCGAGTCGCATCGGTGCTATCTTCGACAACTCCCGCCGTAGTAGACCCCGACTTCATCGGTGTGGCAACGAAGGCGCTCATTGTCAACGCTGCATCCTGGTCCCGAGCACACGAGTCGATCGGCGAGGTACTGAATATCGCAGACCCTGCGGCAATTCGCAGATCTGCAGCCAGACTCCTCGGCTTCGGGGCCGTCGATGTGGGGCGGATCGCCGAGTGCGGTCCCCAGCGGGTGACTCTGGTCGCGACCGGCCGCGTCGCAGTCGATCGTGCTCGCGAGGTCGAACTCCCGGTGCCGCCCAGCCTTAGCGGGCGCCAAGACTGGCGACGAGTTTCAGCAACCCTCGCCTGGTTCACCCCAATCAACCCTCGGCATCGCAGCTACCGGTCGGCCAGACTCTGGCTAGAGCCAGTGAATTTGACCCAAGTGGGGCTGAGGCGGTCGGAGGTCGACCATAACGCGGTGAAAAGGGGGTCGACCCACCACGAGCAGTACGAAGGTGTGCGACGGATGGCGTACGGCGACGACACCGCTATGCGCTTCCGCGTGAACTGCACTAACGGAGCTGGCGAGCTATCGGGTGCAGTCGCCTTCGCGCTCGTACTCACGTTCGAAGTCGAAGAGGAGTCGGCAATTCCCGTCTACGACGAAATCGCAGTTGCCATACGAAGCCGCACGCGCGTCATCACTCGCACGGCGGTGTAGAGAGCGTACGCGAGCTCGCTGTCGATGCCGTGGGTTGGCGCCGGTTGTCAGAGTCCGCCAAAGGCCGTCGATGCGCGCGCGATATGGCGTTCAATGTTCCAGCCTCGGACCCGGCGCAAGCGGCTGGCGGCACCGCGGATTGCTTGCCACCGATCACGCTCGGGAGCCCACTGATTCGCGCGTTAGTGGCCGCGACCTCACCGTTCGCCAGCTGCAGGTTCGACCCGCTCAAGCAGTGGAGGAGCCCGAATTGGGGGACGCGCCTACCCCGCCCTGCACGTGCTCGCTTGAGGATCACCCCGCGCCTACCTGCCGCTGAGGCGTTAGGCTGCACCGCCCGTGGCGCGGGTGTCAGGCGTCAACGCCGAAGGCGCGCAGCAGCGGCGCGCAGGGGATCATTTGGCGCGGGCCGAGCTGGACCGTGGGGATCGTCCCGTTCTCGATGCCGAGCTTAATCGTGCGGTAGTCGACGCCGACGAGCTTTGCGGCATCCTTCATTGTCAGTGCCAGAGAATCTTGCGACCGGTTCATCGTCCTGGCCTTCGGTGAGCCAGCAGTGTCAGTCTCCCTTCATCGCAAAGTACCACAGGCGTGAGCCAAGATCGACACTCTTCTTCGCGAATCGTCGATGACCTGGAATAGTGGGGTCCATGGCAGACGTCGAGGCGCATGACTTCAGCGACGAACGCATCGATCTCGGCAGCGGCGTGACGCTGCCGAAGTCGTGGAATGCGCGCGTGTCGGGTGAGCAGGACGTGCCCGGCACGATCACCGTCCGTGTGGAGTGGGATGACACGCTGGGACGCACCGCCGTCGTCTTCGCTGCCCTCGAGCGCGAAGCGGAGGGCGTCGACATCACCAGCCAGGTGCTCCGCGAGGTGCGAACGCACTGGATCATGACGAGGTCAGCTCTGGATGTCGTCACCGTCGACGTCGACACCGAGGATGGCGACAAGTTCGACCGCATACCAGTGCGCGAGTTTCTCAGTCGCGTGCGGGCGCAGGAGGAGCGCGAGCCCATGGAATCCCTCCACGCCGCGATCTCCGTGTATCGCGTCGCGACAGCGATCAGCTATCCGCCACTGAAGCTCGTCGCCGACACTCTCCAGATCAGCCAGAGCACCGCGACCCGCCTCATGAGTCGCGCGCGCGACTCGGGTCTGGCACCCGAAGTCCGCATCCAGGAGCCGCGGCGCGCGCCGGCGGTCGACCCCTTCAACCCGGGCGGGTCCTACGACCCCATGGCGCCCCACCACGGGCCTTCCCGGCCCGGAGGGCCTTCGATGGGCCGATGAGAGACGTGGTAGAGACGCCGTCTGTTCGCGAGATGCCGTCGACGCGCGGCCGCGACCCGGTTGAACATGTTGCTAAATGAGGACCGATGTCTCCAGCAAAGTGCCCAAAATGGGCGAGACGGGATTGTGCTCGGAGCAGGCGCTCAGATCATCATTCGCCGCGTGCCCGGGAATCACGCCTCACGGAGGGCGATTTTTGCCCGCATTTTGCCCGCATCCCATTCGCCGCTGGCTGTTTTCGGACGTCGCTTGATGCCGCTTGAGCCTCGAAAACCCGCGTAATTCCGCGGAAGTTGTCGTTTGACGTCGCTATGCAGAATGCTCAAAACGTGTTCGAGTCCCTCCAGGGGTGCTTCTGGTAACAGCCCGCCGCTTCGTCGGTGTCGGTGTCTCCGTCTTGAAGAGTCGGCACACTCGAGCGCAACCCCCTCCTCGGCATCCGCGATGGCCCGTACGGTCGCGGGCATG
>CALALQ010000342.1 GCA_937925595.1 uncultured Demequina sp.
GCGCCTGAATCGGGCCGGGTATCGGGTCCGCACGGTGCACGGCATGGGCGTGAACCGCGCACCGATCGTGGAGACGAGCGACAAGCTCGCGCGGGCGCTGCGGAAGCTGCCCGTTCCGGCGGCCGGGCGCATCGTGGTGGCGCACAGCAAGGGCGGGCTCATCGGCAAGCACCTCCTCGTCCGGGACGACGCCGACGACCTGGGCGTCCTGGGCGTCATCGCGGTCTGCACGCCGTTCGGCGGGGCGCGGCGGGCGCGCCTGTTCCGCGACCCGAGCATCCGGGCGCTGCTGCCGACGGATGCGACCATCGTGTCGCTCGGCGAGGCCGCGACGGTCAACGGCCGTATCGTGTCGATCTTCGGTCGGTTCGACCCGCACGTGCCCGACGGCAGCGCGCTCGACGGTGCGACGAACGTGCGCGTGCCCGTCGCCGGACACTTCCGGGTCCTCGCGTCGACCGAGGCGGTCGACGCGGCGCTCGACGGGCTCGAACTGCTCGCCGCGAGCCGCGCCCCGGCTCCGGCTCCGGCCCCGGCTTCCGCCGAGTAGGCCGCCACCGCCCGGCCCCGAGACCCCGCAACCGTCTCCCCGAACGAACGAACGGGGGCGATGCCTCGGCATCGCCCCCGTTCGGCGGTCAGCGCTCACGCGCCGACCGACGTGATCAGCCCTGGGTCGCGCGGCTGCGGCGCGTCACGAGGATCGCACCGGCGCCGAGCACCAGCAGTGCGAGTGCCGCGAAGCCGGCACCGAGCTCGATGCCCGTCTCGGCCAGCTGCGGAGCGGCGGGCGTGGCGGCCGGAGCGGCCGGGGCGGGTGCCGGGGCCGGCGCCGGGGCGGCGACGACGAGCGTGTACGCGGCGGCGATGCGGTCGGTCGCCCCCAGGACCTCGACCCGGATCGAGTCGCCGACCTGCGCACCGGCGAGCGCCGCGGTGAGGGTGCCCGCGCCGTCTTCACCGGCGATCGCCTCGTCGACGACCTCGTCGATGACCTGCTCGCCGTCGACCTCGGTCCAGCGCGTGAGGATGAACGAGTACAGCAGGTTCTCACCCGCGTCGAAGCCCGCGAACTGCGCCGAGATGCCGGCCGTGACCTGCTCGACGGTGACCTCGGGCGCCACGGTGAGGGACACGCCCTCCGTGATCGTCAATTCGACGGCGTTGGAGCCCAGCCAGTCCTCACCGAGGTCCTGACCGACGGTCACGAAGTACATCGGGTACCCGTCGGCGTCAGGCGCCTGCGTGGGGATGTTCGGGATGACGAGCTCGTTGACCGAGCCGTCCTCCGCGACGTCGATCGTCTGCTCGAACACCAGGCCGCCCCCGTTCTCGCCGGAGGCCGCGATGACGAGGTTGGCCTCGGGCACGCTGCCGTCGAAGCCGGAACCGGTGACCGTGAATCCACCCTGCCAGTCCCCCGCGGGGAAGCTGGTTTGGTCGAGCGAGATGACGGGCGAGTCGATCGGCTCGGCAGCGGCGGGCGACGCGACGGCCACGCCGGCGACGGCGAGGCCGGCGGCGGCGAGCAGCGCGCCGGCACGGAGACGGAGGGCGTTGGAAGCCAAGGAGGATCCTTCGTTTCGGTGGAACACGGTCAGCGAAGCGGACAATTTTGCCCACTTAATTGTCCGCCGAGCGTAACATCCCTGGCGCGCTGCTCGCGATGGGCACTTCTCCCCGCGAACGGCTAGTGCACGTACTCCAGCAGGTCGACGCCGACCTGATGCATGCCGTCGAGCACCGCGAGCCGCGCCGAGAGCTGCGTGTCGGCGAAATACGCCGACACGGCGTACGCGACGGACGCGCGCGGCCCACGCAGGACGCCGGCCTCGCTCCGAACCCCGCCGTCGGTGCCGGTCTTGTTCATGAGCAGCAGCCCGTGGTCGGGCATGCGATGCGCGAGCGGGTCGAGCCCGAACGCCGAGGCGACCAGCGACAGGTCGGCGTTGAGCGACAACCAGCCCACGACGCGCTGCGAGACCTCGGGGCTCACGACCTCGCCACGGGCGAGCGACGCGAACAACCAGGTGAGTTCCTTGGCCGATCCGATGGACAGCTGGGGGGCATCGTCGGGCCCGCGGTGATCGCGAACCAGATCGAGCAGCGCGGTGTGCGTGAGGCCGAGCGACTCGGTGCGGGCGCGGACCGCCTCGAGCCCGACGTACCGCAGCAGCACGTTCGTCGCGAGGTTGTCGCTCGCGCCGCCGATGAGCGCCGCGAGGTCGGCCACCGGCAGGCTCGGCGATTGCAGATGCTGCCAGATGCCGGAGTCGCCGACCGCGTCGAGAGGCGAGCGGTCGAGCACGGTCAGCGCCTCGGCGCTCGCGCCGCTGAGACGGGACGCGACCTCGACGAGGAGGAGCACCTTGCCGATCGACGCGGTGGGCATCACGACGTGGTCGTCGACGGAGAAGAGCACACGACCGGTGGCGAGGTCGGTGGCTCGCGCCGACACCTGCACGCCCGCGAGCGCGAGCTCGCCGAGCGCCTTGAAGCCGCGACTGAAATCCTCGGACGTCGTATCGCCGAGGTGCCGGCCGTGCCGGAGCGCCGCGTGCCGGGAACGCCGTTCGGATCCCTGCGCCGAGGTCGCCACGCTGCCGAACTCCTCCTGGGTCACTGGGTCTTCTTCCATTGCGGGTCGCGGTGGGGTCTGCCGATCTCGCGCGGCTACCAGATCGTCACCCGATCGGCCGGGTCGAGCCACAGCTCGTCGTCGGCGGTCACGCCGAAGCCAGTGTAGAACTCCTCGATGTTGCGCACGATCTGGTTGCAGCGGAACTCGTTGGGCGAGTGCGGGTCGATCGCGAGCAAGCGGACGACCTCTTCATCGCGAGCCTTGAGCTGCCACGACTGCGCCCACGAGAGGAAGAACCGCTCAGCGCCCGAGAGCCCGTCGATCACCGGCGGCTCGGCGCCGTCGAGTGAGATGAGG
>CALALQ010000343.1 GCA_937925595.1 uncultured Demequina sp.
ACGCAGCGCGGGGTCGGCGCCCGCGATCAGCTCCTGCCCCCGGTAGGCCGCGTCGGCCGGCTCGCCGACCGTGAAGATCATGTTCCGGTTCGCGTGATAGCGGTTGTACACGCCGCAGGCATCGACCTCGATGATGTCGCCGGGCTGGATGATCCGGCGGCCCGAGATCTCGTGCCCGGTGCCGAGCGCACCGGATCCGACGGCGACGACCTGGTGGATGCCGGCGGGCTCGCCGCCTGCGGCGGACAGGCCCTTGATGAGCTCGCCGTGGGCTTCGAGTTCGGTCATGCCGGGGCGCAGGACCTGGGCGAGGTGGGTGAGCCCGGCATCGCAGATCTCGGCGGCCTTGCGGACCATCTCGAGCTCGGCCTTCGACTTGATCAGTCGCACCCGGCGCGCGGTGAGCGTGCCGTCGACGACGCGGCCGCCCGCGTCGAGGATGGCGCCCGAGATCATGGCCGAGACGGCCGGGTTCGGCACCGGGGAGAACAGTTCGAGGCCGACGCGGGAGCCGGTGATCCAGCCCGCGGTGGTGGCTTCGCGGAGGATGTACTGGAGCATCCCGGCGCGCTCGTAGCGCGGCAGCAGGCGCACGTCTTCGGCGACCGAGGTGCGGCGGATCATTTCGCCGTGCTCGATGCCTTCGAACAGCATGTAGCCGGCGTCGACGCGCACGACGGTGCAGGTCAGCGGGCGCCATTCGGTGGGGCCCTGCATCTTGTACCAGCGCAGGGAGAGGCCGTGCAGCCAGTTCTGTGCCTCGGGGGAGGACAGGATCAGGGTGTCGATGCCGTCCTCGGCCATCGCGGTCTGCAGCTTGGCCAGTCGCGCGGCGTACTCCTCGCGCGAGAACGGGATGTGCGGCGCCGTCGAGGTCACCGCCTCCGTCTGCTCGGCCAGGAACGCGGCGACCGCGGGCTCGGTCGAGCGGCGTGACTGTTCGTTCGTCATATCCGAGACCCTAACCACCCCTTCGTAGCGATTTCTGCAACTCCAGCAACGTTGTTGCATAGAATTTACAAACAGCGAGCCCCGGATCGCTACATTTCGCGGAAAATTGGTCATGCCGTGAACCGTGTGAAACCCACTACGGTGGGAGTCACCGCGACGAAGGAGAGCTGTGCCGACACTTGACGACGTAGATCGCCGCATCATCACCGGGCTGCAGTTCGAGGGTCGGCGCTCGTTCACCGCGCTCGCCCAGGACCTCGGGATCAGCGTGAGCGCCGTGCGGTACCGGGTGCAGAAGCTGGAACAGTCCGGCGTGCTGCAGGTCGTGGGCATCGCCGACCCGCTCAAGATCGGCTTCGATGTCATGGCACTCATCGGGGCGCGCATCCACGCGGGCCGGAGCGAGGACGTGGTCGCCGTGTTCGCGAGCCTTCCCGAGACGAGCTACGTCGCCGAGACCGCGGGGTCGTTCGACGCGTTCATCGAGGTCGTCTGCCGCGACACCGCGCACTTCCGGGAACTGCTGAAGCGCATCAACCGGATCGACGGCATCTCCTCGACCGACACGTTCTTCATCACCGAGATCCACAAGATGGCCTACGGCTGGGGCGTCGGCAACCGCACCGACTTCCAAGCGGGCGACGACGACTGACGAGGCGCCGGCCCCGTATCGGGACCGGCGCCTCGGTGTGGCATCCGTTCAGGTCACTCTGCGCGTGGCGGCGTGATCCTGATCTGAGCCGTGGTGTTGTGCTTGCCCGCCTTCACGACGTCCACGACCGTGCCGTAGCCGACACCCGAATCGACCGGGTTGCCCGACCCGAGGGTCGTGAACCCGAGATCCGTGCCGTACAGCTCGGTGGCTGGGCTGCCGTCCGCGTTGACGACGCGGGTGGAGTACGGCGCGTTGCCGAGCGATGGGACCACGACCGACCCGTCGACGTACCGATAGAACAGGTCGCTGCCCGTCGCTTCGAGCAGGTCGGGCCGATACTCGAGACCCGGCACCCAGCCCCGGTCGTCCGTGAACGTGCTGACCGGCTTCTGCGCCTTCACCTTGGTGCAGAACTCGGTGTAGGCCTCGTCGACGTAGCACTCGCGGAAGTCGTACGTCTTCTGCAGGCCGAAGGCCGCATCAGACGACTGCGCCCGCGACGGCAGGTTCTTCAGCGCCGACGGATCGTTCGCCGCCGCGTCGCCCGTGCGGCGCAGCGGGTCGAAGTGGCTGTCGACGATGAGCAGACCGCCCTTGGCGCCCGCGCTCGGGAGTGCGGTCAGGTTGTTGCGCACCATGTTCGAGTCACCATAGGTCGTGTCGCGGTACCAGACCAGCGCCCCCGGGGCGTTGTAGGCGATCTTGTCGACCTTCCAGGCGGTGTCGCTGTAGACCGTGTCGTACGCGTACTTCAGCCCCTCGTCGAAGCCGTCGAAGTTCCGCCACTCGACCAGGTAGTACTGCGCCTTGACCGACGTCCCGGAGTCGATGCGCCAGCCCGGCCCCGTCGTCGTGGTCCACGACGCGACCTCGCCGACCCAACCGTTGTCGCCCGCCTCGACGTCATCGCTCCAGGCCACCGTGCCGTCGCCCCCGATGAGCTCGAAGTCGTCTGCGAACCATCCGCGCTCCTGGAACGCCGCATCCGTCGCGAGCCGCAACCGAACGCCGACCGACTGGCCCGCATAGGCGGACAGATCGATGTACTGGTGCGCCCAGCCGTCGGTCGAGCCCGTGAGCCCGTGCGTTCGGCCGAACCAGCCACGGAGGTTGCCGTTCGGGTCGGGGTAGTCCTCGGCCGTGGTGGCGATGCTGCGGTCCTCGTTGAAGACCGGCACATCCGTGCATGTGCCGCCGCCGTCCGTGGTCACCTCGACGAACCCGAAGTCCCAGTCCTGCTCGATGACGTAGTCGTTCCACATCCAGAACGTGGCAC
This sequence comes from uncultured Demequina sp., assembly GCA_937925595.1. The sequence continues at coordinate 2,883 of CALALQ010000343.1, forward strand.
CCTCGGGCACCGCGTCGAACGTGCGGCTGAGTCGGATGTCGCCGTAATCCTGGTCCGAGCCGGTGAACCACATGTTCTCGCCGCTGTGCGGCTCGGCGAACGTGACCACCTTGTGGGGGAGGTTCACGATGACGCCGTCCTCGGTGTTCTTCAGCGGTCGCGAGTTCTGGCTCACCGTGACGTCGAGCGGAGCATCCCCGGGGTTCACCTGAAGCGGGTCCGCCCAACCCAGGACCCATTTGTCCCAGAGCCCCATGTGCGTCGGCATCGACTGGAAGACCGGTCCGGCGTGGGAGCCCGAGTTCATGAGATCCCAGAAGTCGATGTCCGAGTTGCCGGCGCCCGAGGTGTCGTACAGGTCGGGCAGACCGAGGTCGTGGCCGTACTCGTGCGCGAACACCCCGACGCCCGAGTCCTCAGGCTGCACGATGTAGTTCGACAGCTTGAGGTCGGTGCCTGGGATGGCCGCGCCGCCCGGCACCGCGGACGAGTGGGCCCAGATGGCGTGGGTGCCCTCGGCGCCACCGCCGCTGGACTTGTCTTCCCCGGCGTGCACGAGCACGACGTGATCGATGACCCCGTCGGGTTCGAAGAGGTCGCCGTCGCCGTCGCGATCGCCCTGATCCTCGATGTCGTAGTCGGCCCACGGGAAGTCGGGCTGCGCGGCGGCCAGCGCCGCGACCGCGTCGATGGGCAGCTGGCCCGGCCCGAGCGGGTTGTCGGGGTGGCCCTGCATGTCCTGCATCGGACCGGCCTCGTACACTCCCTCGTCATTGAGGTGGCAGGTCGTCGCGCCGTAGAACGCCTCGGAGTGCGGCACGGTCACCCAGGGCGTCGCTTCGCCCGTGACCGTGTACGCGCCCTGCGACATCTCCTCGTACATCTTCTTCATCGTGTACCCCGAGATATCGATGCCGCGGCGGCCATCGGGCCCGCGGAGATCGGGGCGGACGCGCTCGGTGATGCCCTCGTCGGTGAAGAGCATGCGGTTGAAATGCTCCGAGGAGAAGTCCTCGACCCACATCGAGTTGTTGTCGGGCCGTTCGGCCTCCGCGGGGTTCGGGATCTGGTTGTGCAGCGGCCCGCTCTGCACCGACCCGGGCATGCACGTCGTGGCGCCGAACTCGGTCGGCACCTGCTCGCCGGTGAAGTCGTCGTTCGCCTGGGGATCGAACTCGACGAGGATCGTGAGGAGCTTCGCCTCCTGCGTCTCCTCGGCCTGCTTGTACTCGGGCTGCTTCGGGCCGTGCCCGTGCCCGTGGCCGTGACCCTTGCCGCGGCCGCGCTCGCGCTTCAGCTGCTTCGGACTCTTCCCGGAGCCGATCGACTGCGATTCGAGCTGGGCGAGTGCTTTCGCGGCGAGCGGATTGCCCTCGGCGTGCTTGCGGTCGACCCCCTCGGCCGTCTCGAGCGCTGCCGTCTGACGCTCGGTGCGCTGGGCGTCTTCGGTGCCTGCCGCGACATCGTCGACGAAGGCCTTCTGGGCCCTCGGCTCGACGTAGTTGATGTAGTACTCGTCGTCCGCGATCACCGGCTGCGCCGGCGCAGCCGTCGCCGCGGTGACACTGACGGTCGTGAGACCCGTGGCCGCGAGCGCGATGATCGGGATCGACGCCATCACGCGCCTGCGCGCGCGAGTGGGGTGTCCTGTCATGGTTCTCCCTCCGAGTCCGCTGATGGCGGACACGCATCGGATAGTATCCCAGTATTCCACCGGCGTGCAGTGGTGACCGGTTGCGACGATCCTGCACCGTACCCCCCGTTTGGGGGAATAGGCAGCGGAGAATTTCCTTCCCGAAACGGTGGATTCCTGCGGCGCTCGCAATGATCCTGCGTCATGATGAGGGGCGGCGGATGTCTCGAGCACCCGCGTCGCGCGCCGCCTCCCCTCCCCGCCCCGAAAGGACCCCTTCATGCCGAACACGTTGCGCGTCGGAGCATCCGTCGCCGTCCTCATCGCCGCAGGCGCACTCGCGCTCACCGGATGCACGAGCACCTCAGACGGCGGCGCGTCGCACCCGGCGACGGCGAGCGCCGAGGTCGTCGCGCCGGTGATCGTCGACCTCAACGACGTCGACGGGACGACGGTCGAGGTGGAGGTGGGCAACACGATCGACCTGACGGGCGACGACGAGACCTACGCCGACTGGGGCGCCGAGATCGCCGACGACGACATCGTCGAGTTCACCCCCGGCCGCGACGACGGCAGCGCACAGTTCAACCCCGGCCTGAACGCCCTCGCCGTCGGCGAGACCGAGGTCCGCCTCGACAACACGACGACGGACCAGACGGTCACGTTCACCGTGAAGGTGGTCGAGAACGGG
>CALALQ010000344.1 GCA_937925595.1 uncultured Demequina sp.
TCGTGTTGCGCCACATGGGCACGGAACGTGTACGTCCGATGCAACCGGAACGGGGCTCGGTAATCGATGGTGAGGCTGCGTGTGACGGCGAGCGACCCAACGGTGTAGAGGGCGAACCCGAAGAGGTCGTCGAAAGCGAGAGCGACCGCTCCTCCGTGTGCGATACCAGGGGCGCCTACCTGGCCCTCGGCGAAACGATGCACAGCTTCGACGCCCGACGCCGTGCGGACCGCGTGCAAATGCAGGCCGGAGGGGTTATCTGGCCCGCACCCGGCGCAGTCGGGCGAGTGCGGGGGCAATGTCTGGCCAATCTCCACCGGAGTCTGGCCGGCGAGGTGCGACGCCCACCGCGAGATCGTTTCCCGATCGCGGGGCGCTCCTACTTCGGTGCCGCCCTGCGCATGCTGGTGGTCGCCTTGGTCCAATGCTTTCGATATCCGTGTCACTCCTGGTCCCCTGTCTGCCTCAGGACCTCCGAATGGGGCGAGCCGTCGGCAAGCTCGATGGCAGCCAGGGTGTGCAGCGCAGCACCCGTCGAGGGCAACGCCAGCTCGTGACGCAGAGCTGCTGTGGTCGTCGGGAGGACGTTCAACATCGTTCTCTGCATTCGATTCCTAGATTCATGTGCACTTCTTGACGGAGCGATTTCGCAAGCACGCAAACCTCGGGATGACAATGGAGATGATCAGTGATCTCTCGCGTTCAAGGAGATTGCGGCACGCTCGAGGGACTCGACGAGACGCAACTCCAACTCCGGTAGCCGGCTGGCCGTCCGGACCAGGTCGTCAATCCGCGACCGCGGATGGGTGTCGCTTTTGACCGCGGCGCGGGCGGCGTCTGTCCAGCCTTGTGCGCAACGGGCGGCTTCGGTCGCAAGCTCAGCGCTTGCGGGGTCGCCGGTCAGTCGTGCGACCTCAGCGCAACCGTCTGCGAGCAGTCGGCGGAACAGTCCGCCGCCGGTGCCTGCCTTCTCGATGAAGGCACCGAGGCTGAACAGCATGATCCCGAGTTCGTCTTCGGGAAGCTCCGCCCAGGTCGCGATGTCGTCAGCGAACAAAGCAACCGCCTCCAGGCCCTCGGAACCGACGGCGGCAGTGGTCGGGCCGGCAATGCTGTGGCGTGACGGATTGCGCATGTTGCCTGCGGATTGGGAGAACGCGCTTGCAGCGACTTCCGCGATGCCGGGCAAGGAGGGGGGCCAGGTGATGCGGTACATGCAGTGACGAGTGGGTTGCGGGAACGCCTGTGAGGCCCGTGCCCGAGCCAACGCTGCCAGCGGAACCTCCTGCGCCTCGGCGCGATCGTTGTCCACGACGTAGGCGAGTTGTCTCTCATCGTCATAGCCGATGACGACGATGTCGTGGCGGCTCATCTGCAACTGGACACGGAGATAGGGAAGTTCGGCGATGTCGCCCCAGATCAGGCTGGGCCTGCCGGCGTCGAGTTCCTCACGCACCCACGACCAGCCCTCCCCGGGATCGTCGGTGGTGAGCACCTGCACGACTCCGCCCAGTCGTGTCGGTAGATCGACTTCGAAGTCGGCACCTCGTCCCACCAGGTACAGCGGGGGAAACAGTTCGCTCGACCGGAGGTAGGAGAGCCCTAGGGCGCCGCCGAGCGCGAACACCAGACCCTCATCGGGCGGGCCGTCCCATCCCAGACCGTGCCAGTGCAGGAGATCGCGCATCGCACCGGAGCCGCAGTGTCCCCCCATTCGATGGGGGTAGTCCTCGACCAAGGCGGTGACGGTCATGTTGCGTCCTCTCATGTGCCGGATGGTTCTGGAGCGTGGAGTCAGTTGTTCCGGATTCGGTCCAGGTAGGCCTGGCGCGCGCCCATGTCGACGTCGTCGAGGAAGACCGAATCCGTGCCGAGGGTCGAACCCAGCGCGGAGGCCAACCGTCCCGGCACGAACTTCATTGCTGCGACCATGCCTCCGGCGAGGCGGGTGACGCGTACGAACGGGCGGGGACGTTCGATGAGCTCGGCTGTCGCCCGAGCAATCTCCTCGGGCTCGGCGTTGCGCAGCCCCTTGGCTCCGGTGGTGCCGGCGACGAGCTCGGTGTTGGTGAATGTCGGCCGAACGGTGGAGAGCTGGACTCCGGAGTTGCGGTACTCCTGTCGAGCTGCCTCGGTGAATCCGATGACCGCGAACTTGGTGCCGCAGTAGGTAGCCAGGCCCGGTACGGGGAGCTCCCCGGCCAGCGATGCGGTGTTGATGATGTGTCCGGCCCGCCGCGGCAGCATCCGCTGGAGGGCGAGCTTGGTTCCGAAGATCACTCCGAGGACGTTGATCTCCACCTGCCGCCGGGTCACGGCGTCGTCCTCCTCGTGAGCGTGCCCGGTGGGTATGATCCCCGCGTTGTTGACCAGCACGTCCAGGGGACCAAGCTGGTCCTCGACCATGTCGAGAAAATGCACGGAATGAGTCGGTGTCAGTGACGTCGAGGCGGGTGACAGCAGAGATACCGAGCTCATCCGCCGCCTCCTTGACACGGGCCTCATCGATGTCGCCGATGGCGACCCGATGACCGCGTCGGATCAGCTCCTTCGCGGTCTGATAGCCGATGCCGCGAGCTCCACCGGTGATCGCGATCGTCTTGGCGGGGAGGGAAGTGGTGCGCGTCATTTGCTCTGTTCCTTGTTCAGGCCGAGGCGTTGGCGCAGGCCGCGCCCGGCTGCGGCGCGCAAGACCATGGCGGCGATGGCCGTGCGCCGGGCGGAGTACGGGTACCACGTAAGTTCTTTTGGCAGGACGGGAAGTCGCGGCTCAGTGACCGCTCGGACGCGGCAGTACTTGTGCAGCCCGTCGGGTCCTCCGAGCCGGGCGCCCATGCCGGAGGCCTTCCAGCCACTGTGAGGCAACGTCATCGCGAAGAGGTTGCTGAAGACGTCGTTGATGTTGACCGCGCCGGCCTCCAGGCGCCGTGCGACGCGGCGGGCGCGAGCGTGATTGCGAGTCCACACTGTCGCCGACAATCCGTACGGGGAGTCGTTGGCCAGTCGGATGGCCTCTTCTTCGTCGGCGACGCGCATCACCGGGATCGTGGGTCCAAAGGTCTCTTCGGTCATGCAGGACATCGTGTGATCCACGTCGACGAGGACCGTTGGCGCGTAGTAGTTTCCGGCCGCTCCCCGTCTGCCGCCGGCCACTACCTTCGCTCCCGCCGCCACCGCCTCGCTGACGTGGCGATCCGTGATGTCAACCTGTCTCGCGGTCACCAACGCACCGACATCGTTGCCGGCGTCCGCACCCTGGGTCAGGGACTGCACGCGCTCTGTCAGGCGGGCCACGAACTCCTCGTAGACCGCAGCGACGACATACACGCGCTCGACTGAGATGCAGACCTGCCCTGCGTTGAACAGGCCACCCCAGGCGACGCCCTCGGCCGCTCGAGCGAGGTCGGCGTCCTCCAGCACGATCGCCGGATCCTTGCCGCCCAGCTCCAGACTCACCGGTTTCAACTGCTCAGCACAGCGGAGGGCGACCTGGCGCCCTGTCGCTGTCGAGCCTGTGAACTGGACGAAGTCGGCGGCGTCCGCCACTGCGGCACCAGCGCCGCCGGCTCCTGTGACATGGGCCAGGACTGGTGGAGCGCCGATCTCACGCCAGCCGTCGATGACCCGCGCACAAGTCAGCGGTGTCTCCTCCGAGGACTTCACCAGTACCGCGCAACCAGCAGCCAGTGCGGGGGCTGCGTCCATGAGGAATAGGGTGATCGGGAAGTTCCACGGGGTGATCAGACCGACGAGAGGGTAGGGCTGGTAGGTCCGGGACAGTCGCTTCGGCAGGCTCAGGACGCCCGCGGTCTTGATCCTTTCGTCGGCGAGGAACTCCTCCGCATGGTCGGCGTAGTAGGTGATGAACTCGCACGACGCGGTCGTCTCTACGAGAGCGTCAGGACGCACCTTGCCCGTCTCGGCCTGTAGCAGGTCGGTGAGCTCATCGGAGTGAGCGAGGATCCAGTCGCGCCAGAGGCGCAGCCACCTGGAACGATGCCGCGGACCAGCGTCGGCCCATGCACCTTGGGCCAGGCGGAGCTGCGTGGCACGGCGGTTCACGGCGTCTTGGTCGTCAACGGACACGGTTGCCACCAGCCGACCGTCGGACGGGTTGCGCACTTCGAGTGCGGCACCTGTAGTCGTTGTGATCATTGATCCTCCTGAGGCGAAGTGGACCGACCTGAGGAACCATCGGCTCTGACCGGGCTGGCGGGCCCGGCGGTGAAGGCGTCGTCGCGTGCGCCGAGGCTTGGACCATCGATCCATAGGTGGTCCGGAGCTCGGTCAGGATCGCGGTCAGGGGAAGGTCGTCAAAGACACCTCGGTCGCGGACGTACTCCATGTGCTGGGTCCCGTCCCCAGTGAAGGCGTGCATGAGCGCGTCGTGCTCACCGTCGAACTCCACAGGCGGGACACCGAAACGAGCGCACAGTTCGACGTTGAACGTCGGGGTGGCCTTGAGCCATTTCCCGTCGATGTGGAGGCTGCTGTATCCGTGGTAGACGAACAAGTCGGTGCCGCCCATGAGGGTTCGCAACGATTCGGTCTGCAGATGGTTGCGCACATCGGCGAACCCCAACCGCGCTGGGATTCCGGCTGCACGGCACACCGCGGTCAAGAGCACCGCCTTCGGGACGCAATAGGCGCGCCCTGCTTGGAGGACGAAGCTCGCGCGGTAGTGGGTGGGGTCGGTCGACACGGTGTAGGGGTCGTACCAGACTTGGTCGCGGACAGCAGTGAAGAGGCGCTTCGCCTTTTCTTTGTCGCTGCGCGCGTCCCCCACGGTGGCCTCGGTGAAGGCGCGGACGTCCTCGTGCTCGGTGTCGAGAAACTCGGTCGCCGCCAGGAGCGTCGCTGGTGCGCGACTCATCGTCGCTCCAGTGTGATCGGCAGCCCGTCTACCGGAATCGGTAGGGATGTGTTGTCCCATCTGACTTCGTAGCCGTCGGGGACCGTCCATCGATAGTTGCGCAGCATGTGGTGAAGGATCGCCTTGACCTCGAGTGTTCCGAAGTGGAGACCAATACACTTGTGCACTCCCCCGCCGAACGGGATCCACCCGAAGCGGTGATGCTGGTCCTCGCGCCGCGGCTCGCTGAATCGGCTCGGGTCGAAGGCGTCAGGGTCGGTCCAGCACGATTCATCGAAGTGGTTGACCGCCGGAGCGACGGCCACCAGTGTGTCAGCTGGAATGTGGTGACCCGCGATCTCTGCATCCTCGATGGTCTTGCGCATGACGATCGGCACTGGCGCCGCCAGGCGCAGCGTTTCCTTGATCACGAGATCGAGAGTCACCAGCGACTCCAGGTCGTCGATGTTCGGGGTCCGTTCACCGATGCGGTCGGACTCGGTCCGGGCCCGTTCCTGCCACGCCGGGTGCTTGGCGAGAAAGTAGGCGGCGGCCGCGGTGGTGATGGTGGAGGTGTCGTGGGCCGCCATCATCAAGAAGATCATGTGGTTGATGACGTCCTCGTCGGTGAAGGCCTGTCCTTCGGGCGTCCGCGCATGACACAGTCCCGCGAAGAGGTCGCTGCCCTGACCGTTGCGCGCTGCCGGAAGGTGACGCGCGAAATAGGCCTCCAGCAAGGCGCGCCCACGGACACCGGCTCTCCAGCGCGTGCCAGGCAGCGGGACCCGGACGATCGAGCTGGCGGCGCGCACGGTCGCCACGAAGGCTTCGTTGATCGCAGCGGCGTCCTCGCGTCCGCCCCGCCCTGCCATGAAGACCTCTGTCGCAACGTCCAGGGTCAGGGTCTTGAGCAGCGGGTAGATGCGCGTGGACTTGCCGGCAGTCCACTCCGGGATTCGCGCCTCCAGCGTCGGTCCGAGCTGGTTGACGTATCCAGCGAGCCGATCGCGGGTGAACGCCTCCTGCATGATCCGTCGATGCATCTTGTGTTCGTCGAAACTCATCAGCATCAGGCCCCGGTGAAAGAAGGCATCGATGAGGAAGGTCCATCCGTCCTGAGAGAAGGACTTCGCCTTGGTGGTCAGCGCCTCCTGTGTGGCGTCCGGGCCGGCCACTACCACCACCTTGGTGCCAAAGGCGCCCATCCACGTCACCGGCCCGAGCCGCTCGTGTCTGGCGCGCGCGAAGTCGGATCCGTATCGGATGTAGTCCAGGGTGTGGCCGAGAACCGGGAGTCCGGCCGTCCCTTGAACGGACTTGAGGCCCGAGCCTGCCGGAACGGGGGCGAGGTCGCGGACCGGCCACCGGTCCTGGGCCTCACACAGGGCTCTGTCTACCCGAGCCGGTAGCGGGACGAGAAGCACCGACGACAGTCGGTCGCGTCGGTTCGGCGCCAGCCGAAGGAGGTTCGTCATCGATTGTCCCTTCTACGAGCGGTTCCGCTTCTCGTTGTCCTGCGACTACCTGATGGGCCGGTTCTCCGGACAACCGCGGCCCGACTCAGGCCACGACGGTGATTCGACTCGAGGGCCATCACGCACCGAGGTCACTCACGGTCACCAGGGGCAACTCTGCCCGCCCAACGCCCTGAGTTGCTTGCGTTAGAAGCCGCTTGCTGAAGACGAAGTCGCGGGGGCGGTTGACACAGTCCGCGGCGATCAGCTCGCCTTGGCGGAGGTAGAAGCAGGTGAAGTCGCGGTCCCGGTTCGGATCACCGCTGAGGACGACTTCGTCGTACCCGGTGTTGAGTCCAGCGATCTGGAGCTTGACGTCGTACTGATCTGACCAGAACCACGGAAGCGCCCTAATCTCCCTGCACTTTCCAGAGATTGTCGCCGCCGCCGCCTTCGCCTGCTCCCCCGCACTGGGCACGCACTCCAGGCGGACCCGACTGCCGTAGCGGGCGATGTCTCGACTCGTGCAGTCGCCGGCCGCGACGATGTCCGGATCGCTGGTCCGGGCCCGGTCGTCAATCACGACACCGTTGTCGATCACCAGGCCGGCGGATGCGGCGAGTTCAGTGTTCGGCTCGATACCGATACCAACAATGACGAGGTCTGCCGGGACTGATTCACCGCTGGACAGGACCACTTCGCGGACCCGAGCATCACCCGCGAGGGCCTCGACCAGGGCGCTCGTCTGAATGCACACCCCCTCCTCACGGTGGATTCGATCGAAAAATGCCGAGACCTCGGGGGCCGTCACGCGTTCGAGGACTCGCTCGGTCGCCTCGAGGACGGTGACGTCGAGACCCAGCGCGCGGAGTGAGGCGGCCGTCTCCAGCCCGACATAGCCGCCACCGACGACCACCGCCCTGCTGCCCGGTTTGGCTGTCGCTCTGATCAAATCCACGTCCGCGGCGGTGCGAAGGTAGTGGACTCCGGCAAGGTGGGCTCCCGGAACCCGGAGCCGTCGCGGACGCGCGCCGGTGCACAAAGCCAGCTTGTCGTAGGCCAGCGACTCGCCGGTGCTCAGCGATACTCGACCAGCAGAGCGGTCGATCCGCTCCACGGTCGCACCGAGAAGGCGGATCTCTTGGCGTGCGTAGAACTCTGCGCTGCGGATCGCCAGTTCCGCGAGTGTGCTCTTCCCTGCCAGGTAGGCCTTCGACAAGGGAGGGCGTTGACAGGGAAGTGCCGACTCGTCACCGACCAGGACAACCTCGCCGGCCCAGCCTTCCTGGCGCAGACTGGCGGCGACTTGGGCACCGGCATGGCTTGCCCCGACGATCACCGCTCGCTGCACGCTCATGCGGTGGGCTTCGCGGTGAGCCGGACCATCAGCTTGCTGATGCCCCGTACGAAGTTGGACTGTACGTACTCCGGCTCCCCCACGACCTCGATCTTCTCGAAGCGCGGGAGCAGTTCCTCCCACAGGACCCTCAGCTGGAGCTCGGCCAGCCGATTGCCCATACAGCGGTGGACGCCGAAGCCAAAGGCGATGTGGTTGCGCGCGTTGGGCCGATCGATGATCAGCTCATCCGGACGCTCGAACACAGTCTCGTCGCGGTTGCCGGAGGCGTACCACATCACGACCTTGTCGCCCTTGCGGATGAACTGGCCGTTCAGGACTGTGTCCGCCTTGGCGATCCGGCGCATGTAGGCGAGCGGAGTCTGCCAGCGGATGATCTCCGACACCATGTTGGGGATCACGTCGGGGTTGGCCTTCAGCTTCTCAAATTGATCGGGGAACTGGTTGAGCGCAAGAACGCCGCCACTCATCGAGTTGCGGGTCGTGTCGTTGCCCCCGACGATCAGCAGCACCAGGTTTCCGAGGAACTCCATGGGGCGATCGATCAGGTCCTTGGTGTTCTCGTTGCTCTGCAACATGGTGATCAGATCGAAGCCCGGTTCCTCCCCTGCGGCAGTTCGGGCGGCCTTGTCATGCCAGAGCGCGCTGAGACCTCGCGCCATGTCGCGCATTCCGTGGAAGACCTCGTCGTTGTCAGAGGGACCGCCGTTCGCCTGCTCCATCGACGACGCAAGATCTGACCAGTAGGTCAGCTTGTGTCGTTGCTCGTACGGAAAGTCGAGCAAAGTGGCCAGCATGCGGCCCGTCAGCTCGATCGACACGTGTTGCACCCAGTTGAAGGGTTCGCCGACCGGAAGGCCGTCCAAGACCTCGCGGACGCGCTCTCGGATGAGACTCTCCATCTCGCGGAGGTTCTTCGGCGCGACAACGCCCTGGACCGCCTGCCGCTGCAGGTCGTGCCGCGGCGGGTCCATTGCGATGAACATCTCGATATCGAGGAAGCGGGGTGGCACGCCGATCACGATCAAGGGTTCGGCTGAGAAGACCTCATGGTTCTTGTCGACGGCGATGATGTCGGCGTGCCGGGTGACCGACCAGAATGGCCCGAACGGGCTGTTCGACTGATAGTGGACGGGAGCCTCGTTCCGCAGCCGCTGGAAGTAGGACTGCCAACGGCCCTGTCGGTACAGGAACGGATTGCTGAGGTCGATGTCCGCGAGCTCGACTTCTTCGACTGGCGGGATGGGACGCTCGACGAACATTCGCTCACCGTTGGTGCCCGTCACCCACCTCCTCGTCTTGTCGTAGAGATGCGCACCCTGGATCTGCCGCTCCATCGGGATGGCTGACTGAACTTTGGCAGTGATCGCCTCAGGAATCCTCATGATTTCGACGCTCCTCTCGTTGATCACATCTGGAATTCGGGCAGACGGACAGTCAGTCCGTCCCAGGCCTCGGAGACCACCATCTGGCAGGACAACCGAGAGGTCGGTTCACGCTCGGGGTTCATGGCGAGCATCTGCTCCTCGTCGGCACCGGATGGCCCCACGCGGTCCGACCACCGAGGGTCAACGATGACGTGACAGGTCCCGCACGCAGCCTCGCCCCCGCAGTCGCCGTCGATGCCGGGCACCGCGTTGTTCGTCGCGACCTGCATCAACGACTGCCCTTCCTCCAGGGACGCCGCGTGTGTCTCGCCGTCGTGCGACACGAAAGTAACCACTGCCATAACCAACTCCTGGTGCATGTCGGGGGCCGCAATGCCTTGCTCAAACTCTTGCCGCGGGCGCCGGGCCTGGCTATGTTCACCGGATCCAGATAGTTGTGAGTTCGGGTCAGAGAAAGGCTTCGATGAGCTTCACCGAACCGGGTGTCCCCTACACCGCATTCGCGCAGTTGCTCGAGAGCCAAGCGCTCGACGCGCACGCGGTCGCACAGTTCCGCGCCATCATGACTCGCGAGAGTGCCGCCGATCCGACCCTGCTGCAGCTTGAGGGCCAGGTCCCGGTGCGGTGGTTCCGGGAGGTCTACCCCGAGCTTGACGCCGAACAAGCAACCAAGCTCGGCCACGCGTTCGCAGAACACGCTCAGTTGACCTCTTTCGGCCCCTTGAGCGTTCCGCTCATCAGCGCAGGGTCCGTAGCCGAGATCATGGAACTGCTCACGTATCTTCCCTTGATCACGACGGCCGTCACGACACGGTTCCATCCGAACGAAGAGGGACTCACGGTTGGGCTCACAGGCCACATAGGTGATTCGGACCTGGACTGCCTGATCGTCACCTACTGCGGCGCCGCGCTGCGGCGATTGGTCCAGATGCTCGTCGGCGACGAATCAATCGTCAGACTGCACACGAGTTGGCCAGCACCGACCGACGTGGATCAGGACGACGCGCGGCCCGGGAACATGGTTTTCAACGCCCCGATGACGTTCCTCCACGTGCCCACTGAGCCTCTGAATGAGGTCTGTCGATTCTCCGATCCCGTTGCCTATCGGCTCGCCATTGCCGACCTCCGGGAAGCTCTCGAGCACAGGGTCGGACCCACGTCGTACTCGGCCAAGGTACGAGCGTCGTTGGACGAGGCTGCAGCGCTCAAGACGTGCCGGACGGTCGCCGAGGAGCTGTCAGTGTCCGCCAGCACCCTCAAACGGCGCCTCCACGAGGAGGGCACCACGTTCCGCGAGTTGCTCGAGTCGTCGTTGCTTGAGCGCGCCACGCTACGGCTACTCGACCGATCCATGTCGGTCAGCGAGATCGCCGTTGACCTCGGTTACAGCGACCTCACCAACTTCTCGCACGCCTTCAAGCGGTGGACGGGCCGGTCTCCACGGCAGTTTCGAGAATCGTGCCGGAGCTGGTGATCGATCCGCTTGGTGTGCGGCTCGCGTAGCCGGCACAGCGCCCGGCCCGACCTACGTGCCGGCATCGATCAGATCTGTCCCGACTCGCCGTGCTCGGCCAAGGTCGGCGCCCGATCTCACGATGCGTGCCCTCCGTCGCCTGCCAGGTACTGGCTACTGCCGCCCCCAACTGCTGATTCCAGATTCCGACGAGCTCCACCGATAGCGAGACCTCCAGCGGTGTCGGAGGAGTACAGCGGTCGGAGACGCTAGCCAGCAAGGCCCTGCATCAGTACAGCGAGGACCCGTTTCGCGATTTGTTCTGCGGACGGGCGGGTGTCTTCGACGGCGTGGTAGAGACCGGCGACGGTGATGGCGCCAAAGATCGCGAGCGAGGCGTCTTCGGGGTGGGGCTGGACCTGTAGCGATCCATCGGCGGCGCCTTCGTCGAGAAGTTGTTCGATGGGTCGCTGGAAAGCCTCCTGGAGGGCGTGGGCCAGCTCCGGGAGTCTGGTGGCACGACCAAGGTCACCCACGAGCGCTCGGCATGCGGCCGGCTGGTCGAGCATGACGGCGATCTGCGCGTGGACCGCGGCTTCGAGACGCTCGCGGGCGGTTCCGGGGGTGCCGACGGCGGCCGCAACCTCCCCGGCGATGGCTTCGAGCATGTCGGTGAGCAGGAAGGCCAGGATCTCGTCCTTGCCTGTGAAGTAGTAGTAGAGCGTTGCGCGGGGGATGCCGGAGGCGGCGGCGATGTCGTCCATCTTGGCCTCGGTGATGCCGCGCTCGGCGATCAGCTCTGCTGCGCCGTAGAGCTTGCTCGCGATCGTTGCTGGCAGTTGCCGCATCTGTGCCTTGACCTTTCGGGCGAACGTCTCTGCGTTCGTTCGATGTGTATCGACTGTGGCGCCAGTCTATGTTGTACTTTGAGTACAAACCAAAGATGCAGACACCGTGGGGGTATCCGTGGGTGTTGGGGCGCCGGGCCGTCTGGCCCACTTGTGCGCGGTGGGAATCCGCTTCCCGCGTGTGGTGGTTGTGGGCTGGCTGATCGCCGCTGCGGCGGTGACCTTCGGGCTGCCGTCTCTGCCATCGGTGGTTGAGCGAAACAGCGCCGCGTTCCTGCCCGAGGATGCTCCGACGTTGGCTGCGTTGCACCGGATGGATGAGGCGTTCGGGTCGGGACGCACCGAGTCGTTCGCCTACGTC
>CALALQ010000345.1 GCA_937925595.1 uncultured Demequina sp.
CGAGGACGAGCCGCGGGTTGGTCGCGGCCAAGCTTTCGTAGTCGAAGCCCCATTCCGCGAGCCGACCTGGTCTGAAGTTCTCGATCACAATGTCGCATTGGTCGATCAGCGGACGCAGTACCGCGCGGGCTCGCGCATCGCGTAGGTCGAGTGCCACCGATCGCTTGTTGCGAGCGATCGAGGGCCACCACAGACTGTCGCCGTTCAAGGTCACGCCCCAGCGGCGCATCGGGTCACCGTCACCCGGTGCCTCGATCTTGATCACGTCGGCGCCGTAGTCACCGAGGAGCTGTCCCGAGAATGGGCCGGCGATGAAGCTGCCGAGCTCCAGTACGCGGATACCCGCGAGTGGACCGTGCGAAATCGACTCATGAGAAGGCACCCGACAGATTGTACACAATAAATGGGGCGGTCGAGGAAATGCCGGAGCGTTGACGCCGATGGTGGCGGATCGTTCCAGCGTGTGGAGGGGTGTGTCGGTCCCATGCTCATATGGGCGGGTTGCTCTGCATACAATGATGTGATGCGACTGAGGTTCGGTGGACTGTTGATCCCGTGCTTCGGGTGGCCCGAAGCGCTGGGCCGAGCGACGGAGCTGGAGCAGGCGGGCTTCGACGCCGTGGTCGTCGACGACCACCTGGTGAACCCTGCAGATCCGCAGGGCCCGTGGTCGGAGTGTTGGTCCCTGCTGGCGGCCCTGGCGGCGAAGACCACTCGCATCGCGCTCGGGCCGCTCGTGAGCAACACGATCCTCCGACCTCCGGCGGTCCTGGCTCGCCAAGCCTTGACGGTCGACGAGATCTCGGGCGGCCGGCTGGAACTCGCGATCGGTGCTGGCTACGCGCCAACCGACTACCGCGGCGCCGGCCGGTCCGTTCCAGCGGTGAACGAGCGGCGCGAGCAGTTCGCCGCCGCGTTGGGCATCGTGACGGAGCACCTCGACAACGCTGCCGCGAACGGTCGTCGGCATATTCCCATCACCGTGGCGGCTCACGACCGCAGCTCGCTCGATCTGGCAGCACGTTTTGCTGACCGATGGGTCTCGTACGGAGCGTGGGGCAAGACGCTCGACGAACTGGTCGATCTGACCCGTCGGCGCGGTGAGTGGCTCGACGAACGCTGTGCTGAACTCGGCCGCGCCGCGCCGCCATCGCGCAGCGTGCTGATCGGCTCGGCCGCGGTGTGCCGCGACCCTCTGTGGACGAGCGTCGACGCGTTCGAGGACGCGATCGGCCGCTTCGCGAACGTCGGGATCGATACCTTCTACGTGTACTGGCCTCCGACGGTCGTCAGTCGCGCGGTCGACCAAACCGTGGTCGACACGGTGCTCGCCGAGGTGATCCCTCGTCTCCGCGCGGCAGCGTGACGCTGCTACGAGCTGTCAGGGGCGCTCGCGCAGCTCCCGCTTGAGGATCTTGCCGCTCGCGTTCTTGGGTAGTGAGGTCTCGAACCGGTAGTCCACCGGAACCTTGTATCCCGCCATTCGGCTACGGCAGAAAGCCTCAATCGCGGCTTTGTCGAGTACGAACGTGTCGTCGACCACCAGGTGCGCGCGTACGACCTCTCCCCAGTGTGGGTCAGGAACGCCGACAACGGCCACCTCGACAACGCCGGGCAGGTCAGCCAGTACGCCCTCGATCTCGATCGGGTAGACGTTCTCGCCGCCGCGGATGATCATGTCCTTCTTCCGGCCGGCGAGGTAGTAGTAGCCGTCAGCGTCCTGCCAGGCCAGGTCACCGCCGCGGAACCATCCGTCGACCAGCACCTCGGCCGTCTCATCGGGCATGTCGAGATAGCCCGTCATCACCCCGTCGCCGCGCGACACGATCTCGCCGACCTCGCCCCGGGGCACGTCGTTCATGTCGTCGTCGCACAGGCGGACATCGACGTTCCATGCCGGCCGACCAATCGATGCCAGCAGGTGTTCGTGCCCATCGAGCGCGCGGCGGTGATCTTCGGGCGTCAGGATGGTCTGCAGACCGGCTTCGGTGCCGGCACCGAACATGTTGATGAAGTCACACCGGAAGGTGTCCATCGCTTGGCGCAACAGGGCCGGCGTCATCGGCGCGGCACCGTAGGCGATCGACTCGAGTTGCTCGTATTCGCTGTCGTGTACGCCCGGGGTCTGCAACAGCGTCGAGATCATCGTCGGTACAAAGAAGCACCCGGTGAGCCCGCCGTGCTGCATCCAGTGCAGGACCTTGGTCGGCTCGAAGTCCATGATCAGGGTGGTGTAGCCGCGCGAGATTCCAGCGTAGGCGTACACCATTCCGGCCACATGGAACAGCGGCGACGGCGAGTAATGGAACGCGTCTGCGCTGAGGCGCCGCTCGACGATCGTCTGAACGGTGAGGGCTTTGGTGACCCGCTGGTTGTGCATCACCCCTTTGGCAACACCGGTGGTGCCGCTGGTGAAGCACAGCCCGACGATGTCGTCGTCGTTGACCGGAGCGTCACCGTGGAAGTCGGGTGAGCCGGTCCGCAGGAACGTCTCGTACTCGACGTCGCCGAGTGCAGCGTCATAGCAGATCACGAGGCGCAGCAACGGCAGGCGCTCGCGCATCTCCTCGATGGCGGCGAGATGGCGCTGCTCGACGAACAGGATCGTGGCCGACGCTCGACGGAGGAGGTTCTCGACCTCGGGTGGGGCCAGCCGGAAATTGAGCGGAACGTATGTGCCGCCAATCTCGAGTGACGCCAACAGGGTCTCCATGTACCGGTGGCTGTTCGAGGCGAGCAGTGCGATGCGCTCGCCCACGCCAGCCCCCGCTTGTCGTAAGGCGTGGGCGAGCTGCGCCACGCGCGCCGCGGTCTCGGCGAAGGTGAATCGTTCTGTCTCGGTCACCAAGCATGCACGTTCAGGAAACCGCCGCGCCGACATTCGCAGCCAGTCCGCACATCGGATCGTCTCGACTGTTGGCCCC
>CALALQ010000346.1 GCA_937925595.1 uncultured Demequina sp.
GGTTGCGGTATCTGAGTGTCGCGAAACGGCCGTTTCGCGACACTCAGATACCGCAGGCGGGGGTGTGGGGGCGAGCTGCAAGCGTGCGCGTGATGTCCACCGTTGCAGGTTCCTCAGCACCCGCGCCCTTCAGGCGCGGGCGGTCAACCGCGTACACAGGGCGCTCAGGCCCACGGCCCTGCGGTCGTGACCGGCCTCAGTTTGAAGAGCCCCGCCATGCGGCCGTCGACGCGATCTGCTGCAGCCACTGGGC
The DNA here is from genome assembly GCA_937925595.1 of uncultured Demequina sp. Next base: position 254 of record CALALQ010000346.1, read on the forward strand.
CTGCGCGATGATCTGGTCGCGATGCTGCGGCGATGCGGCCAGGATGTGCTCGGTGTATGCGCGACCGTCGCGATCCTGGACGGTGATGGAGACGTAGCCCTCGGTGCTGTGCTCGCGCACCAGCAGGAACAGCAGGCCGATGAAGAAGAACCACACAGTGATGATGGTGAGAACGATCGCCCAGGTGGGGATCTTGGACGTGGAGCGCGTCTGGTCCACGAAAGTCACGTGGCTCGACGACAGCGCTATGCGTCCAGCGGGGGTGTAGACGTGCGTGGCGGTGACCTGCAGTGCGCCAATCGCCAGCAGCACCTCCGGGGGCGTCGACCCCGGAGCCGAGTTCACAGGCGGAGGGGCAAGCACCCCCTGGGGTGCTGGAACGATCTCATTGCCTGAATCCGTCACGGCGGAACTCTCGGCCCAGGCACAACGGACGAGGCCCCCTCCCGCGACCGAAAAGGGGGCCTCGAACGCGTGCGGGGCGTCGGACTAGATCCTGAGCGTTCCTGAACGGCGACGCGCAAGGGCATCGACCGTCGCCGCGATGATGAGGACACCGCCGCTGACGGCGAGCGTCGCGCCCGCAGGCAGGTTCAGCAGGCCGAGGCCGTTCGTGATGACGGCAATCACCAGTGCACCGATGACCGCATGGATCAGTCGACCACGTCCGCCGAAGAGGCTCACGCCACCCACGACAGCCGCCGCAACACCCGACAACACGATGTCCACACCGGTGCTGCCGGAGGCAGAACCCACGCGAGACACCGAGAAGATGCCGGCGATCACAGCGAGCACGGAGCACGTGCAGAAGGCCGTCCACTTGATGAGCGTCACGTTGATGCCCGAGCGGCGAGCTGCCTCGGGGTTGCCGCCGATCGCGTACAGGTAACGCCCGTAGCGGGTGCGGTCCAGGATGAAGGTGCCGATGAGGAGCAGCGCGATCACGATCGGCACCACGACCGGCACGCCCTGCAGCTCCTTGAACTTAGTGCCGCGGTTCAGATTGAGGAAGTACACGATGACGGCGCCGGCCACCGCGATGAGCGACAGCTTGACCCACATGATCGAGATCGGCGGGTTGGGAGCGCCAGAGCGAGCCCTGCGGTAGCGGTCCCACAGGGCGACGCCGGCGAGCAGAGCAAGCACCACGATGAGCAGCGCCCATCCGCCCCACACCGGCAGGTTCTGGTTCTGGATCGCCTTGATGGGCTCCGGAATCAGGCGCCACGTTCCACCGGCACCGATGATGATGATGATGACTCCCTGGAGACCCAGGAATAGACCTAGTGTCACCACGAACGATGGCACGCCTATCTTGGCGACAAAGAAGCCGATGAACGCACCGATAGCGAGACCGATGCCGAGCGCGAGGGCGAGGGCGAGAGGCCATGACATGCCGCCAGGCTGGGTGAGACGCACGAACACGGACATCGCGACGCCGAAGGTCACACCGGCCGAGAGGTCGATCTCGCCGAGCAGCAGCACGAACACGAGCGCCATGCCGATCGTGATGAACTCCGCCGACTGGTTGAACAGGTTCGCGATGTTGCGCTCCGTGAGGAACAGCGGGTGCGCGAACGAGAAGATCACCATGAGCACCACGAGGCCTGCAACGGCGGGCAGTGCGCCCATCTCGCCGCCGCGGACGCGCTGGAAGTAGGCGCGGATGCTGCCGCCGATCGACTCCGACATTCCCTTGCCCAGCAGGTTGGGGGTGTCGGGGTCGGGGACCACGCCTACGGGCGCGTCGACGATCGCCGCCTGCTGCGCCTCGGTGAGGGGTGCCGACTCCTTAGTGGACTTCGCCTTGGGGGTTTCCTTCTTGGCGCTCACGCCACCGCCTCCATTCGCTTGGTGCCGGTGATGTAGCCCACCACGTCGTCCGGGTTCGTGTCCTTGGCCGCAACGCGAGCGGTCATCGAGCCCAGGTAGAGCACCGAGATGTCGTCAGCAACCTGGAACACGTCCTGCAGGTTGTGGGAAATGATGATGACCGCAACGCCGCTGTCGGCAAGGCGGCGCACCAGGTTGAGCACCTGCTCAGTCTGCGCAACACCCAGAGCAGCGGTCGGCTCGTCGAGAATGACCACGCGCGCCTGCTTCACAACGGAGCGGGCGATCGCCACGGTCTGGCGCTGGCCACCGGACAGGCTTGAGACCTTTTGGCGAAGCGACTTCACAGTTTTGACGGACAGAGACATGAGCGCGCGAGCCGCCTCTACCTCCATCTGACCCTCGTCGAAGGTCGATGCCTTGGTCTCTTCGCGGCCAAGGAACATGTTCTGCACGATGTCCAAGTTGTCGCACAGCGCGAGGTCCTGGTACACGACCTCAATGCCGTGCCGCGCCGCCTCGCGCGGGTGGTGAAGATCTACGGGCTGTCCGTCGAACAGCACTTCGCCGCCGTCATACGGCTGGACCCCTGCGAGCCCTTTGATAAGCGTTGACTTGCCGGCGCCGTTGTCGCCAACGAGGGCGGTGACGCGGCCAGCGTGGGCTTGGAAGTCCACGCCGCGCAGCACGCTGACGGGGCCGAAGCTCTTCGTCACCTGCCGCAATTCGATGATGGGGGTGGCCATCGGGTGTCTCCTTTGACGCGATGAGTTCTTACATGGTCCATCACACGGGAGGGTCCCGCACCACATCGTGATGCGGAACCCTCCGTGATGTGTGTGACCTTACGAAGCGGGCTTGAGGCCAACCTCGTCACAGGCGGCCTTCACGTCGCCTGCGCAGATCTCGTCGTAGGAGGCGTTGCCGTCATCGATGACCTGCTGAACGTCGCCGCGGCGGACGTCGATCGGGGTGGTCGCGATGAACGGGGTGCCATCGTCGAGCTTCTTGTCGACGCTGGGCGACTCGCCCTTCAGGAGGGCAATCGCGAGCTCGGCGGCGGCAGCAGCCTCAACCTGGTAGGGCTTGTAGACCGTACCGGTCTGGAAGCCGAGCAGGATGTTCTGCAGACCAGCAACCGAAGCGTCCTGACCGGAAACCGGAACCTTGCCAGCAAGGCCGTTCTTGTCGAGGATCGTGATGACACCACCAGCGTTGGTGTCGTTCGCGGCCCACACGCCGTCAACCTTGCCGCCAGCAGCCGTCAGAGCCTGCTCGAACACGGTCGCGGAGTGCTCGCCGTCCCACTTGCCGTCGGGCTCGGCGGCGGGCTTGATGCCAGCGGCCTCCATGACGGAGACAGCGCCGTCGTGGAACATCTTGGCGTTGCCGTCAGCCGGGTCACCACCGATGTAGAACACGGTGGCGTCGGCGGGGTTCACGCCGTTCTCGTTCAGGCCGTCAACGACCATCTGGCCCTGCATTGCGCCGACCTCGAAGTTGTCGAAGGACACGTAGTAGTCAGCGCCGGCGATCGGACGGTCGTAAGCGATGACAGGGATGCCCTGCGCCTTGGCCTTCTCAGTCACGGCAACAGCCGCACCCTGGTGGTCAACGAGCAGCATGACGTCGCAGCCACCCGTGAGCATCTGGTCAGCGATCGTGGCGTACTTCGCCGTGTCGCCCTGGGCGTTGTCAATGGCAACGTCGAAGCCTGCACCGGAGATGGCCTCCTGGAGGGCGGGACGGTCACCGTTCTCCCAGCGAGGCGAGGACGCCGCGTCGGGGAGGATGATGCACGCGCGGCCAGCTTCGCCGCCGCCGGGGGTGTCGCCGCCGCCGGTCGCGCCGCCGGTGGGCTCGGCCGGGTCAGACGAACAGCCAGCAAGAACCAGAGCCGACGCCGACGCAATCGCGGCGAAGGACAGAATGGTGGTTTTCTTCACTACATTTCCCTTCCGTTGGGAGGGGTACTAGGGGACCCCGCGCCCGGTCTACTCTGACCGGCGCGCGTTTCACAATAGGCATTCGAAAGGTTTCGGTAACCACTGATAATCCCGGCAAATTCGCGTATTCGGTCACGATTGCGTAACGCAAAGGTCGAGCGCCGATAACGTTCACATCGCCGCGCCAATGCGGCGTTGCAGGCCGATATGGGGATTCGCAAGAAACGCTCGCATCAGCGCACAATGAGGGAAAGATCGTGCCCTAACCGCCGGTAGGCAGCCTGATTCTGCCGCCCGACGCTGCCTCAGCTAAGCGCCGACGCGGTCCTTGAGGATCGACTCGGCAAGGACCTCCGCGATCTGCACAGCGTTCAGGGCGGCGCCCTTGCGGAGGTTGTCGCCGACGACGAAGAGCACCAGTCCCTTGTTGTCGTCCACCGAGTAGTCGGTGCGGATGCGACCCACATAGGTGGGGTCGGTGCCCGCCGCCTTGAGCGGCGTGGGAACCTCATCGACAACGACGCCCTTGGTGCTGCGCAGGATCTCGTAGGCGCGCTCGGGAGTGATCGAGCGCGAGAACTCCGCGTTGATAGACAGCGAGTGGCCGGTGAACACGGGAACGCGCACGCAGGTGCCGCTCACGCGCAGGTCGGGCAGGCCAAGGATCTTGCGGGACTCGTCGCGCAGCTTGCGCTCCTCGACGGTCTCGTTGGAGTCGTCCTCGACGAGCGAGCCGGCAAGCGGCACCACGTTGAACGCGATGTTCTCGACGTAGACCTCGGGCGACGGCAGCGTCACCGCAGAGCCGTCATACGCAAGGGCCTCCGCCTCCTCGTCTCCCGCACGCACCTGCGTGGCGAGCTCCTTCACACCAGCGAGGCCGGAGCCGGAGACTGCCTGGTAGGTCGAGACGATGAGTCGCTCCAGGCCGGCCTCCTCGTGGAGGGCCTTGAGAGCCGGCATCGCGGCCATGGTCGTGCAGTTGGGGTTCGCGATGATGCCCTTGACGGCGTCCTTGGCGGCCTCAGGGTTCACCTCGGAGACGATCAGCGGGACCTCAGGGTCCATGCGCCATGCTGACGAGTTGTCCACCACGATCGCGCCAGCAGCGGCGAACTGGGGCGCGTACTCACGCGACGCGCCGGCGCCAGCGGAGAACAGCGCGATGTCGACGCCAGCGAAATCGGCGGTGGCCACGTCCTCAACGGTGACGTCGGCGCCCAGGTGAGTCAGCGTCGTCCCGGCTGAGCGCGCGGACGAGAAGAAGCGAACCGAGGCCGTGGGAAAGCGCTCCGCGACAAGTTCGCGCATGACGGCGCCCACCTGACCGGTGGCGCCAACGACAGCAATGGTGAGGCTCATCGCCCAGTACCTCCATATACGACGGCCTCGCCCTCGACGGAGTCGAGTTCGAACGCGGTGTGCACCGCGCGCACGGCCTTGTCAACGAGCTCCGAGCGGGTGACAACGGAAATGCGAATGTCGGACGTCGAGATCATCTCGATGTTGACACCCGCGTCACGCAGCGCGGCAAAGAACTTGGCGGACACGCCAGCGTTGGAGCGCATTCCGGCGCCAACAAGCGAGACCTTGCCGATCGAGTCGTCGGTGACGACCTCCTGGTAGCCGATGGCCTCGGAGTCGGCCTCGATCGCCGCGAGGGCATCATTGAGGCGCGTCGCGGGCAGCGTGAAGGAGATGTCCGTGAGGCCCGTCTGCACGGCTGAGACGTTCTGAACGATCATGTCGATGTTCACGTCAGCCTTGGCAACCGCCTCGAACAGGCGGGCAGCGGTGCCGGGAACGTCGGGCAGGCCGATGACCGTGATCTTGGCCTCGGAGCGGTCGTGCGCAACTCCGGCGATGATCGGCTCTTCCATGGTGTCTCCTTCATCAGTGTCGCCCACGACCCAGGTGCCCTCAAGGCCAGAGAAAGACGAGCGCACGTGGATCGGAACGTTGAAGCGGCGGGCGTACTCGACGCAGCGGGGCATGAGTACCTTCGCGCCGGACGCCGCGAGGTCGAGCATCTCTTCGTAGGTGATGCGCGACAGTTTGCGCGCGGTGGCAACCACGCGGGGGTCGGCGCTGAACACGCCATCGACGTCGGTATAGATCTCGCAGACGTCGGCATCGAGTGCGGCTGCGAGAGCCACCGCGGTGGTGTCGGAGCCGCCGCGGCCCAATGTGGTGACGTCATTGGATTCGGGGTCAACGCCCTGGAAGCCGGCCACGATCGCGACCTTGCCGGCGGCGAGCGCCTTCTGCACTCGGGCGGGCGCCACGTCGATGATGCGGGCGCGGCCGTAGTGCGAAGTGGTGATGACACCGGCCTGCTGACCGGTGAACGCCTGCGCGGGAATGCCCTCGGACTGGATCGCCATCGCGAGCAGCGCCATCGAGATGCGCTCGCCGGCGGTCAGCAGGATGTCCATCTCGCGTGGGTCCGGCGCGTCGGTCACGGCGTTGGCGAGGTCGATGAGCTCATCGGTGGTGTCACCCATCGCGGAGACCGTCACCACAACGTCATTGCCCTCGCGCACCGTCGCGGCGACGCGCGCAGCGACACGACGCACTGCGGCGGCGTCGGCAACGGACGAGCCGCCGTACTTCTGGACAACAAGGGGCATGGGTGTTTCTCCGCCATCGGGGAAAGAGGGGTTCGCGCGCGCGAGCGCACGAAGAGACATTCTAGGGGGAACCACGGCACACGCCTAGCGGCGCTATCGTCGAGCCATGGTCAGGGACTCGCCAAGACTGGCAACAGCGTCGGGAATTGTCGAGGGGGTGTGGCGTTCGTGGCGCGGGCCCGACGCTGCAGAGACTAAATTTGCGACCTTCCGTGGGATTCCCTATGCGAAGGCGCCCGTGGGGCCTTTGCGCTTTGCCGCACCGGTTCCCCCGGAGCCTTGGGACGGCGTGAGGCCCGCTGTCGATTTTGGTCCGACGCCGCAGCGGCGCTCGCCCTACGACCCGCCACGCATTCCCGAGCCGTCGATTCCTGGCGAGGAGACGCTCACCGTGAACGTGACGACTCCCGACCCGTCGCCTGACGCCAAGCTGCCCGTGCTGGTGTGGATTCACGGCGGCGGATTCCTCGGCGGATCGCCCGCAAGCCCGTGGTACGTGGGCGAGGCTTTTGCGCGCGACGGCGTTGTGACCGTGAGCTTCGGCTATCGCCTTGGCTTCGAGGGCTTCGCGTGGATCGAAGGCGCCGACAATAACCGCGGAGTGCTCGATTGGCTGCTCGCGCTGCAGTGGGTCCAGGACAACATCGCTGCCTTTGGCGGCGACCCTGCGCGGGTGACGATCGGTGGTCAGAGCGCCGGGGCGGCCGCCGTGATGCAGCTGCTCGCCATGCCCGCGGCTCAGCACCTGTTCCGGGCCGGACTCGCGATCTCGCCGGGAGACCCATCGCTGCCGCTTGCTCGCGCCAAGCGCGGGGCGAACCGAGTGGCGGCGGCCACGGGCGCGACGGCGCACATCGAGAGCGTGACCTACATCGATGAGATGAAGCTGTTCGAGGCTCACGGCGCTTGGCGACCGCGCGCCGACGACCCGCTGTCACGATTGGCGATTCGCAACTACCGGCCAATGCTGCCGTCACCTGTCGTGGATGGGGACCTCATCCCGTACTCGGTTCAGGAGGCCATCGAAAAGGGCATCGGCGGCGACAAGACGCTGCTCATTGGCGCGACCGCCCATGAGTTCAACGAGTCGATGATGCCGTTCTCTGCGCTGCTCGAAGACCGCGACGCTCCGCGAGTCTTGTCCCGCGCGGGCCTGTCCAAGTCTCTCGCCGAGCGGTATCGCGAGGCCGCCGGCGACCGCGGCGTGGCCTGGGCGCTGGGGCAGCTCATCACCGATGGCTGCTTCCGCGGGCACGTCGCGCGCTGGAGCGAGCTGCGGGCCTCGGCGCAGGCGCCCACGTGGGTCTACGACTTCCGCTGGGAGTCGCGATCGCCGTCCGTGCGCGGTTCGGCCCACTGCGTGGACGTGCCCTTTGGCTTCGACATCTTGTCGGCAGAGGGCGTGCCGGAGGCTGTTGGCGACAGCCCGCCACAGAAGCTTGCGAACCTGGTGCACGCGGACTGGCTCGCGCTGGTCGACGGCAGCGGAGTGGACGCGCCGCAGCACAAGGACTACTTCGCGACGATCATCTACGGCGACGACGTCTCTCGCACCGTGCTCCCCGGCTACGAGCTCGAGCGAGCGTTTGCCACCCACCTCGAGAGGTGAGCCGCCTCGCGAGTGATGGGCAGCGGATCTCCCAGGGCGTGAGCGAGTTCTCCTGCGCCTTCGATTCCTGACACGAGGTGCAGGGCGCGCGCCTGGGCGGCATCCGCGCTGAAGCCCATTTCCTCGAACTGGCGAGCGGCCCAGGCGATCGTCTCTCTCACTGCCGTGGCGGCCGTCTCCGCCGCCTCGGAAGCGACTCCTCGCAGGCGCCCAGCAAGCGTGGGAAGGGAGCCCGTCCGCGCCGTCTCACGCGCAGTGTCCGACGCTGCCTCCAGGTAGGCGACAAGGCGTTCAACTGCGCTCTCGGCGGCGTCCCATGTCTCGATCGAGTCACGCCGCTGAGCCGCGACGTGCGCCGCGGCGGCCTGAGCGATCTCCGCCTTCGTCCTGAGTGCGTAGTAGACGCTTCCTTGAGGAACCCCTGCTAAATCGGCGATTGCGGCGATTGTGGCGCCGTCGAGCCCGCGCTCGAGGACGAGTTGTGCCGCTGCTGCTGCGAGCCTCTCGCGCTTGTGTGCTGTCGATTGAGCCACGAGCATCTCCACTGAGTAAGTTAACTCACTATAGCAGTCAAGTCAGGGAACACCCTGAACTTTCGCCGGTGCACCCTGAACTTCATCAAAAGCGCTGGCGGCGGCTCGACCCCTCCCCTACTGTCGAGCACATGACAACGGCAACACTCGCTCCCCCAGCGATCACCGCCCGCAACGTCAGCCGATCGTTCGGCGACGTGAAGGCAGTGGTGAACGCCACCCTCACGGTCCCCCAGGGATCCGTGACTGCCCTCATCGGCCCCAACGGCTGCGGCAAGACCACGCTCATGCTGATGCTCGCGGGACTCCTCCGACCTGACGGGGGCGAGATCGTCGTCGACGGTCACTCTCCCGTCACCAACTCCGGCGCCGTGCGCAACGCCATCGGCTGGATGCCCGATCAGCTCGGCTCGTGGGACAACCTCACGTGCCTGCAGACCCTCACCCTCATGGGGCAGGCGTACCGCGAGAAGAAGGAGTACGCGCGCCAGCGTGGACTCGGCCTTCTC